>JABDKO010000049.1 GCA_013002165.1 Rhodothermales bacterium
AAATGACGGTACGCCTCTACAGATGACTCGAATAGCGCCGTCGTGTTGGCAATCGTAACATCTTCATCCACCATTACCACTACGGCACTTTCCGAACTCAGGGAATCCAGGAATGACCGATGAGATGACATGTCATGATATAACAAGTCAATACCTGGAACGAGCCGGCAAGTGTCCAGGGTACTTATGGATCGTTGGGTATCGACATCGAATTCACGGATTGTGTCGACCTCATCTCCAAAGAATTCGATCCGGATCGGGTACTCACCCGTGAAGGGAAACACATCGATGATTCCGCCCCGGACGGCGGCCTCTCCTGCTTCAGTTACGTAATCGACTCTGTTGAAATCGGTATCTCCGAGCCATTCCGTCAGGACATCCATCGTAACGGGTCCCGCTGGCGTGACGACAATCGAGCGATCCTCGACCGAAGAGCGGTCGGGAACGAGTTCGAACAGGGCATCAGGCGACGTGATAACGGGGAAAACAGCTCCTCCATCAATCTGGGCCAGAATATCAAGACGATCTGTAAATGCCGATGAGTCTACGATCTGCTCAGTATCGTACGGGTGATGCGTAGACGGGCGGAATTCCCGGGCCGTGGTGATACCGAGAGTATTCAGATCGCTGAACACCTGGGAAGCCCGATCCGCCTCCGGTGCGATTACCACCACCGGGCCCTGTGTACTCTCTATAACCCGGCGAATCGCGAAGGACAAAGAAGATCCAGCCGCCCTCTTTATGGCAAGCACTCCGGCCGCGTCATCTGCCGCCAACCAGCTGTCGACCTCATCAAGACTGAGAGTCTGTTCGGCCGTACGAAGTATGTGGTCAAGGCTAATAGTCTGCTGCGACATGTTTCACGTGAAACAAAGATTTACTTTCAGGTTGATGGAGTGACATCCGGAGCAGGCCGGCATGTTGATGTTCCACGTGAAACATCAAGCGCCAATTGCAGTCCGTACGAAGCCGTCGGAGAGACGTAGCTTATCCGCCGCTGTTTCAGCATCGACATTGGCAAGAATCATGACAAGAGCGGTTTTTACATGACCATCAGCCTCGATCAATGCCTTGTCCGCCTGCTCGTAAGTTACACCTGTGGCCAGCATTACGATGCGCCGGGCACGCTGGACGAGTTTGGCATTTGACATTTGCAGGTCAATCATCATGTTTTCGTAGACCTTGCCCATGCGTATCATCGCCGCTGTAGTGAGCATATTCAGAACAAGCTTCTGTGCAGTTCCACTTTTCATTCTCGTTGAGCCCATAATTGGTTCGGGGCCAACTTCAGGGCATATAGCTACATCAACGTCGATATCAAACTCCTTACGGGGATTACATGTGATAAACAGGGTCTTGCATCCCAGTTGCCTTGCATATCCGACGGCTCCAACAACAAACGGCGTCCTTCGGCTAGCCGCGATTCCGCAGACCACGTCTTTATTGGTGATTCCTGCCGCAACAAGCGCCTTTCGACCATCGTCCGGAATATCTTCAGCTCCTTCTTGAGAACGAAAAACTGCTTCACGTCCACCCGCTATGATACCCTGGACCAGTTCGGGATCGCTGCCAAACGTTGGTGGAATCTCAGAAGCGTCTACAACGCCGAGTCGTCCACTGGTACCAGCCCCGACATAAAACAGTCGACCACCCGACTTGAATGCAGCCACGACAAGGTCAACGGCCTCGGCGATATGGGGGATTTCCTTCGCGACCGCAGGTGCAACCAGATGATCTTCGGCACTTATAAGTTCTAGAATTCCAGCAGTATGCGTTGAGTCAATCTCGGTTGTACGAGGATTACGCATTTCTGTCGACAGCGATGCCAGTTCATCGAACAGTTTGGGCGATTGATTCATTCGAGGAAGGCTGAGATCGAATTGGTAACGAAACAACGTATAGACTTTCAAAATAAGGAAACCTAACCGTTGCATTGTATTATCGACAGATAACGTTATTCCCGGTTACGCGTGTACATTTCAGATCTAACCCTGTCCGCATTCAGAGCGCACGACGATTTCAAAATCTCGTTCGGAGAGCGCATAAATCTGATTACCGGACCCAACGGAATCGGCAAGACCAATCTTCTTGAGGCGATACACTACCTCTGTCTGACAAAGAGTTTTGTATCGGCACGAGATGCTACCGCAATTCGAGAGGGGAGCGACGAGTTTGTGATCCGCGGACGGTTTGTTGACGGTGGTACGCAGTCTCGCTCGGTTAGCCTTCAGTACTCTAAAGCGACTGGAAAGACGCTTCAGGTCAACAAGGCAACTGTTGAACGTGTGACCGGGCACGTTGGCCTGCTGCCGGTCGTCGTTTTTTCTCCAGATGACTATGGGATCACCGCCGGTGGTCCTGAAGAGCGCCGCCGATTTCTGGACAATATGCTCTGCCAGGCATCGAAGACATACCTGGCCGATCTCCAGAATTTCCGACACGCCCTGAAACAGCGAAACAGCCTACTTGTGCAAGCGACCAGTCATACGGCGACTTTTCGGTCTCAGCTAGATGCCTGGTCCTCGGAGGTCGTTCGCCACGGTGCCCGGGTTATCAATCGCAGAAGGACTGATATATCATTAATAAACAGTTACTTACATGATTCTCTCGAACAACTCGGTTTGGCTAACGAAGTGCCTGAGATGCGCTATCGAAGCGTCCCTGTAGGAGACGTTGATCGCGGGACGTCAAGTGGTGGAAGGGACCTGAGTCTTGAGGAGATCGAGGAGCGCTATTTTGAAGCACTCGTGGAAGCAGGGTCGAACGATATGGCACGGCGCAGAACGTCAGTTGGACCCCATCGGGATGAGTTGGAGCTGTTCGTAAATGGAAGACCGCTTCGCAATTATGCGTCGCAGGGGCAGCATCGCACGTTTGCAATGGCACTGAAACTGGCGAAGTACCATTATCTTTATAAACTGTGTGAGACGAAACCGATTCTGCTCCTCGATGACGCCTTTGATCATCTTGACCCAGAACGAATTGCAGGTTATATACATCTCATTCAGGATAAGCTGGAGTGCCAGGCATTTATCACCACGGCAAATCCCGGCGTCATAGAATCAATAGTTCAATGGGGCGACCCTAACAGGCACTTTAACTTGAGCGTGATGATTGGGGCCCTCGAGAAAGAGTAATATTCCGGTGCGGCAAACGAAGTTGAAGATCTAACAAGACGCCGGTGTAGCGGCAGATACTATGATTAGCAGAAAGTACTTTCTCTGCCTTACGATATTTCTTGTGGCAATGTCAGGTTGCGTTGTTCAGAGGAGTCCAATTTCCGGCAACAAACGCGCGTACGCATACAGCTGGGCACAGGAGATTCAAATAGGTCGCGAAGCAGATCCCGTAATCATCTCCCAGTACGGATTGTACGATGATCCGGAACTGGCATCCTACGTAACTCGGATAGGCCAGAAAGTACTTGCAGAGAGTCACCTGCGCCGACCTGACTCGCCGGCCGAATTCCGACAAACAGAGTTCACCTTTCGGGTTCTGGACAGCCCGGTCGTCAATGCGTTTGCGTTGCCTGGAGGATTTATTTATGTCACGCGGGGACTGCTTGCGCATGTCGACAGCGAAGCACAACTTGCAGTTGTCCTTGGACATGAAGTCGGGCACGTGGCAGGGCGGCATGCCTCACAGCGTGCCCTGTCTCAGCAGTTTGGTCAGCTCGGATTAATAGCCGGGGCTATCGCTGGTCAGGAACTGCTTGGCCTGCCGGGCCAGGATATCTTATCGCTCGGTGGATCTGTAGCACAGCTTATGTTTCTCAGATATGGTCGGGACGATGAGCGGGAGTCTGATGAACTCGGCGTTGAATATTCTGCCCTTGCAAATTACGAATCAGAGGCCGGGGCTGCGTTCTTCGAAACACTGAAGCGTCTGAGCGACAAATCTGGACAAAGTATTCCCAGCTTTCTGTCGACCCATCCTGATCCCGGCGAACGCGAGGTGAGAATCCGGCAGCTTGCGGCGGAATGGGAAAACCGCGTGACCATGGACGTGCTTGGTGTTGATCCCTTTATGGCACAGATCGACGGGATCGTAGTAGGGGATGACCCGCGGCAAGGTTATACCGAGAACAGTGTGTTCTACCATCCGCAATTGCGATTTCAGTTTCCCGTACCGTCCGGGTTCCAATTGATCAACCAACCCTCACAGGTTGCAATGTTCAACGAGAAGCAAACGGCAATTATGTTGTTTGCGCTGGCTCAGGATTCCGAATCTGCTCGAGCCGCAGCCAACGATTTTGCCGGCCAGGAAGGGTTTGTCGTAGTCGAGCGGAGCAGAAGTAGCACAGGCGTATTCCCCGCGGAGGTTGTCATTGTTGACGTTGCTACACAAGATGGGCAGGAAATACGCGTTCTGGCTCGGTTTACGGAGTATGGTGGCAATATCTACTCGTTTATCGGGTACGCTGCAAAGACAGACTTCAATAACCATGTTGGCGATTTTTCAAACACAATGCAGGGATTTTCCGAACTCCGGGATCAAGAAAAAATCAATGTGGAGCCAACTCGATTGAAGGTAATTCGGGCAGACCGGTCGGCTCCTTTGAGTGCGTTTATTCCTGCTCCTTTACCCGGCGATTATTCAGATGAAGACATCGCGATTCTGAACCAGACGACACTCGCAACGCCTGTTCAAAATGGTGCCCCCGTAAAACTGATAGCTAAGTGATAGAGCGGGCAAGCGCCGCCTGGTAGTAGTGCAGCGTAGAGTGTTCGAAGTGTTCGAAGTGTTTGCCGATGAATTCGGGAAAAGTCTTTCGAGTCCAGAACTGTACATGGCCCGGGTCCGGGCTGATTCGCAATGCCCGGCTGATGTCATTGAAGAACTTGAAGTACGGTTCCAGGGGTACGGAGATCAGCACGTAGCTCCGAGAGACTCGCTTGAGCTCGGTGATAGCCTGCTCCGGATTGTCGAGGTGCTCAAGAACCTGACTGCAGACTACAAGGTCGAATGAGTTGGTTTCGAACGGAAGTGCATGAATGTCGCCCTGATCAAATGATGCTACATCTCCGAATTGTTTGCGAGCATATTCAATCGCTTCATGACTGTGATCGATTCCTTCGATAGCAGCGTGCGGCATTGAACTTTTAAAAGCCTGGCTTAAATGTCCTTCGCCACAACCTGCATCGAGGATCCGCGCCGGGTTCGTAGTGCGGGCGAGAGATGTCAAGTGGGAGTGGAAGGCATCAATGTGCCACCGGTACAAACGGTTACTTGTCGTGTACTTGTTGAGATTGGCGGACTGGTGCACTTACTAGAAGTCAGATCCTTCTTCCGATGGGGGAATGAATGTCGCTTCACCACCGACGGCAGTCTTGCCATTGATATACACAAACACCCGCGCGCGGACATGCTTGTGCCGCTCGAGTTTCTCGGCGATCTTGACTTCAACCGTAACCGTAGAGCCAACCGGGACAGGTCGAACAAATTTGACAGCAAACGAGACCGCAACAGAACCGTGTCCGGGAAAGTCTCGTCCCAAGACCTTCGAGATAATTCCCAGCAGAAAAGCTCCATGAACTATGCGCTTGCCGAACCGTGTTTCGCTCGCGTACGCTTCGTCAACGTGGATAGGATTATCATCACCAGTGAGTTGGGCATACAGCAGCACGTCGTCGGCGGTAATTACACGTTCGACTGAAAGGGACTGGCCAACTTCCAGGTTGTCATAAGTGTTCATGAGGCGAGACGTTCTCAAAAGCGAAGCTTGTATGGGCACGTTGAGGAAATTACTAAAACATAGTATAGATTGCACTCTCTCTTTTATTATGAATCTCAGGCCGGTCCTTTGCGGCCATTCCGGATGTCACGCGTCTGAATGCCTCCAACCCTTCCGCGATAGTGAAAATTGTTCTGACTATAGACTACTCTCCGTGGTCTCGTTACAGCGGCGGTGCTCAGCTGTCAACGCACTATCTTGCCAGTTCGCTCGGGCAACGAGGTCATTCGGTCCATGTAGTGTATACAAAACCTCCGTGGGAGAGGGTACCCGTTCCGGATACCTTGCCGTACCGGTTACACTGGGCTATTCTACCGGCACTCCGGAGTAATCGCCGTGCCACATTCCGGTCGTTAAGTGCCCTGTCCGTTGCCCGAGTCGTTCGCGATATCATTGAATCTCAGGAGGGGAGTGTAGTCATACACTGTAATGGCGAAGAAGGTGGTTGCCTTGGCGCGGTAAGTCGAGAGTTAAATTGTCCTCTTGTGTGCACCCCCCGGCATGTGAGATACCCGACCTCATTTTTGGAATGGGATAAGATGTCGATCGGTAGATACTTGCTGCAGTTCTTAACCGAACCCAAGTATCTAATGCAGCGGCGGGCTGCCAGAGCCGCGGATTTGGTGGCTCCTGCCAGCAAAGCTGCGGCAACCCTGACGCAGGAAGCACTTGGCATTGATCCCGAAAAAATTACCGTCGTGAAAAACGGTGTCTCTGGAGAGTATTTTCAGCGAGAACCCGGGTACGACCCCGAAGGATTTCTGATATTCTTTGGAAGGATAGACGAAGTCAAGGGAGTCGGTACGTTGATACGTGCAATTGAACTCCTTGGAAGCGTTGCGGAAAAGATTGTAATCGTCGGTCGTGGACCCGAAAAGGCGCGATACAAAAGGCTCGTAGATGCTGCAGGCATGTCAGATCGGATTACCTTCCGTGACTGGATGACTCAAGCGGATCTGGCGCGCTTTTTAAAAGAAGCACAACTCGCAGTTCTTCCATCCAGGCACGAGAGTTTTGGTGTTGCTATTGCGAATGCAATGGCGAGTGGTTTGCCAGTGATTAGTACCCGGGTTGATGCAATACCGGAACTGATTGAACATGGGGTCACAGGCTATCTTGTTGAACCGGACGACCCGGTAGCTCTTGCAAATGGTATCAATCTACTGACCTCAGACAAGGACTATGCTTCCGGACTTGCTAGTAAGGGTGCGGCGTTTGTAAGGAGCAACTTGACCTGGGATAAGACGGCGGAGAAGTTCGAGGCGATATATGCCTCATTGCTAGCAGCCACAGGCTAGAAGCTTTGAATACGGGAAGTCAATGGGCAAGCGCATACAGGACATTATTCGACACATGGCGCCAGGTAAATGTCGCTTCGACACGTTCACGACCCGTGGTACCAAGCTGATTTGCAAGGTTGTGGTCAGTCAGTACCTCTATGATGGCATCGGCTAACTCGGAATCGTTGTCTGCGTCTACAAGAAGGCCCGTTTGCCTGTGTAGAATTGCATCAGGGATACCACCGGTCCGCGCCCCGATCACCGGTTTTCCACACGCGTTAGCTTCGAGAAATACAATAC
>JABDKO010000110.1 GCA_013002165.1 Rhodothermales bacterium
GGCGATCCATCCGTCCTCGGTAGCGTTCCAAGGTATACAGGATTTGACGCATCGCTGACATCAAGTATGACCATTGCCTCCATGTGACCGATGAGCGCATACTCTTTCCCCGTCTCCGGATCTGTCCATCCCCAGACATCATTCAAACGCACCCCACGATTCATCCCGATATCCTCATTGGGAATGTATGAGACCAGATCAATTTCATTACAGTCAAATTCGCCCGCCATTCCGTCCGCGCAGTCAATCTGCTCGCCATCAGGTACGTCTACAGTTTCAAATTCCCTGAACAAGAATGCAGTCTGCACCCAGCTATCGTCTGTTAGTTCGAAGACATAGGTTGAGCCCAGTCCATAGTCATCACCGGGTGCACTGACTACCGCCAGGTTAGCGGCAACAGTAGCGGCTGCGCCATAGAAATCTCCCGGCGATACCTGCACGTCATCCACTGATTCATTCACCGCCCAGCCGGACCCGTCATTAACGAAACGGTACATAGCGCCAGACCGGGCATTGGCCATTGGAGCGGAGATCCAGATCTCGCCATCGACGACCGTCGCCAGTGCTCCAAACATTCCGCGGTTTGTTGTGTCGGGAGATGAAATCGTTTCTTCAACAACCCACTCTCCTGCCATATTCTGCGAGAGGAGTTCCACTCCTCCGAACATACCGCTTGCCCGCGGGATACCCGCGACAACCTGGTTGCCATACAGATTCAGAACGCTGCCGAATCCAGAGCGTCCCGACGTTGAATCCTTCTCAACAGAACCGGAGATCTGCCATCCATTGCTATCTATGGTAAAGATGTCTACGGACCCGACACCAGCGTTAAATCCGGGCGAGCCAATTGCGACCATTTGATTGGAGGCTGCGACTGACGAACCAAATCGAGCACCGGCATCGTCGCCGTGCAGGACATCGTCGGGCACCACCACATCTCCATCATCCATGATCCGGTAGACGTAAACCATGCCAGCACTGCGGTTCGAACCCGGAGCGCCAATCCAGACATAGTCGCCGCCAGTTGCTATTGACGAACCAAATCCCTGACCGCCAGCGCTTGTTGCTCCTCGAAGTGTCCCGAGATGGTCGTACTCGCCGGAGTCCCCGGGGCGATACATTTGCACGGCACCATCTGCGTTGGCGTAGTCTGCTACGAACAGGATGCTACCGAGTACTGCGATAGATTGACCAAATCGATCCCCCACGCGAGCTTCAGGTCCCGTGATGTGACTTTGATGATTCCAGGCACCATCCTCGGACCGCTCGTAGATGTGAACCATCCCGGGATTTCTGAAATCAGTCGGTTCAGAAATGAATATTACCCCATCGCCGATCGCAATTGATCCACCGAATCGGGCAAGGGCCGCCAGTTCAGGTTCACTTATTGTCTCCGCGAGGTCTTCAACTGGTGAGGCTGAAACAAAACCGACAAACAGAACAGAGGCCAGAAGGACGGCGTTGATCCGTCCCGAACGAGCGAAAAGCATTTTCTTTCAAGTTTGAATAGTACAACGAAAGGAATTCTAACAATAGACTTCGCACACCCGAGAATCAAGTCTCCGTCGATCGTAAAACGTGGACGAATTGTACTACCGCGGACGTGCTCGTGAAATTGCCTGATCAATGGCCAGAGCGGTCATCAGAGACTGAAAATTGTCGGTCCCCAGAACCGTTTTGAATTGATCCAGCTCGGTCACCAGTTTTCGGTATGCATCGAGTGCCTTCTGATCGGCAGCGTCATTACCCGTCTCGTCGGCCCATTCCAGAAAATCTTCGCAATCTTCGACCAGCTGCAAACGCGAGGCAAGATAGTAAGTGAGCTGCCCGACGGTTGGAGGTCCATCTTCCTCGCTGCGCATCTCAATGGATTTCACGAGCGATCCGAGGGGACTTGACAGCGTACACTCAAACATCCTCGGGGCAGTCTGATTAGATGTAATCGCAAGGCTGGCTGCCTCTACGGTATCGTCGATATAGTCGTTCATCCTGCCAACGAGTCTGCATGAGCCGCAGGGTGCGCAACTATGAAAGAATAGAAGTCGATTTCATCCTTGTTTTTGACTGTCCCGAGAACCCCCGAGTATGGTTTGATACCGAACGTGGAAAACGTTGACGATCCTACTGCTTCAATCGTACGAGATCCTGCTTCCGCGCCAACGCACACATCAAAAACAATCGTTTGCGTTGTACCCTTGATGGTAACATCTACGTCTGCGGAGTGTGATTGCCCCGAACACCAGTCTAGTTCCGCCTCCTGAATCGACCCGGAGCGTACACTTATCTTCGGATAACTTGAAGCATCAATTTGCCCGTTCCCCAGCATCGTCCTACGTATGCGGCGGCGATCTCGATCTCCCGGAGTATCCAGCTTGTCTTCAATTCCCAACGCGGCGATTCGATCTTCCCATCGACGGACGTCAGGCTCATGATCAACGCGGAGTGAGTCTACAGCAACATCGAGCTCGAACGTGATCAGGGCAGGATTGTCTTCTGACATCCTCAGATCGGCTTGAAAGCTTGACGCACTGATGAGATGGTTGTGTGCAAATGCTGCACCAATTCCTCCCTTGTGCGTGACGACAGCAAAAACGGACTGTGATGAATCCACACTGAACGTGTCATAATCCGCGTGATTGATATTGGGTATTAAGCCGAGTAAGACTAGTAGTAAGGGCATGGACATTCGGTCGGGTTTCGGTCATTTTTGAATTGCACACGATGACCTGAGTTCCTGTGCCGAATGCTATGCTTCAGTCTGATATATCAATTTCTCGAACTTCGGGCAGCCAATCCTTGAACGTTATACCGTAGATGTCCCAGACAGTGACGAAGAGAGCTGCAACGATCGGTCCGATGATAAATCCGACCACCCCGAAAAGGACAATTCCACCAAGGGTGCTAAGAAGAATCAGGAGGTCACTCATTTTTGTGTCCTTGCCAACGAGTTTTGGCCGCAGGATGTTATCTACCGTCCCTACGATCATCCCGCACCAGAGGGCGAGTCCGAGAGCCCAGCCTGTTTCACCTGTTGCAAACAGATATATGACACCGGGTATCCAAACGAGTGCTGCTCCCACTGCAGGAATCACGGAAAGAACGGCCATAATGGTGCCCCAGAATACAGCGCTGGGAATGCCGGCAATCCAGAATCCAAGTCCGGCGAGGACGCCTTGAAGTACTCCGATAATCAACGACCCTTTGACAGTTGCCCGCGTAACCGATACAAACTTGTCAAGCATGCGCTCTTCATCGTCACTCGTCAATGGAACGTAGTACAAGATTTTACTCAGAGTCTGTCTTCCGTTGACAAGGAAGAAGAACATCGCATACAGCATTATGAACAGCTGAAATACAAAGGTGACTGTGCCGGTAGTGACTTCAGTTATTCCACTGAAAAGAATATTGCCCAATTGTCCGGCGAGTTCGCTGAACCGGGTAGATATCTGTTCTTCGTACGGTCGTAGTTGTTCAACAATCCCTTCCAGAACGGGCACCTGCGCAACCCAGTCGTTTACATCACCGGATGTAGCTAGTCTTTCCTGTATCCAGGGGCCGATTGAATTGCCAACTTCGACAGCCTGAACGGCGACGATGACAACAAGGGTCGCAATTGGTATCAGGATGGATATGAATACAACCAGCAACGTCAGTATCGATGATGTAGAAGTCCTGCCGCGTGTCCGATTAAGGAACCACTTGTACAAAGGATGGACCAGTCCGCTCAGTATCGCCGCAATCAGTAGTGCTACCAGGTACTGTCGCACCATCGTGAAGAAGACTAGCGATATGGCCGTCACAAGGGCTAGCAGAAAACCCTTCTGAAACGAGCTCTTGTTCAGGATCTCCTTGTTCATATGAGTTCGTGTTGTGGCCAGAGCCTGAATGGTGTAGAATCGGCGGGGGCAAAGCCCCTCCTCCCCTCACTTACAAATTACAGCTTTTACAGGTGCCCGTCTAAATGGACTTGTGCTAGAAACATTCTAGGACTTTTTCTAGATTTTTGTCTAGAAATATCTCTAGTCCGAACTTGATTCTCTAAATGGCTATAAGCTGGATCTATGGAAGTGTACGGACTGAGATTCATTGTTTGCATTGGGATCCTGGAGCCTATAAAGTCGCGAACGCGCTTCAGCGCGCTCATCTGCCTTGTAACGTTCATACCGCAACTGATGCGCTGTGGAGGATTCCGAATCACCGGCAGCGCGATACGCGATCATCAGGTTGTAGTGTGCCATCAGGTCCTCGGCGTCTATCAAGAGGACTTTTCGAAATGTGTCAATTGCCTCGCCAAACTGCTCCTTGAGGAAGAGGATCCTGCCAATTTGATTCAGAACTACCCGGTCGGTTGGAAACCTGTCAGCGACAAGGCGGAGATGCTCCAGCGCCTGATCGTATTCCGCAAGAGCTTTCAACGCAACTCCGAGGAAGTAGTGAGCCTTCGTGTTGCTTTCATCCAGTTCCAGTGCCCGGGCAAGTAGCGGCTGTGCAGCGTCGATATCTCCTTCCTCAACATAGACGCGAGCAAGGTTCACCCAGGCATTACTGTTCTCTGGATTCAGATCGACAGCACGATCAAACGCCGCCGCTGCACCGTGCAGGTCCCCTGACCGTAGCAGACCGATACCGTAATCCGTCCACCGCCCGTAGGCATCCTGCGAGGCTTCGGGCAGGTCGATATCACCGACACCCAGCGACAACGAATCAGCAGCCATGACGACGATGGGCACATCCGGGACTGACTGTAACGCACCCGACACATTCGTGACAGACCCCGCTTTCCAGTCACGGTCATCGTAACCCCGCGCAAACTCGCCGGAACCGTTGTCCATCTCCCCTGCATACGCAAATATCGTATGCTCTTTAATAAACTTGCGATAGTTGAGTTTTGCTTCGACTGTAACCTCGGAAACATCCTCCGGTACATCGAAAATAAAGTGACCAACATCGGCTCCGCCGGGAGGAATCAGATTCACGTAAACAACTGATCGACTTGCAAAGGCGTTTCGCTTATCGATAGGGTTGCCTCTCTCGTCAATCATCAGCGATCGGTAAAAGTGCGCCGAGGGGTCTACGTTCCCATCCGCATCCGTATTACCGCTCCAGAAGATTACACGGTTACGAGCATCGGTCACTTTAACCTCTAGCCACGCTTCCTGGGCATCGACTGTCCCGGTTGGAAAGAAGTGACCCAATCCAAGTGTTCTGACAACTACGTCAAGTCGAACGGTTGTCGCGGGCTCAAGAACGATTGAACGATCCGTCAGCGGAGCAAGAACTTCAATAGCCTGCGCGGTCGCACCTCCGGAGCCCACATTTTCTGCTTGCTCCTCGCCAGCGGCAAACGTGGTTGCTATTTGAATTGTCGGATCATCCACAGGAGAGGACGCCGGTTCAAACAAATCGGATTGACCGGGTTTAGAAACAGCAAATATGTCTACTCGAAGTTGATTGGATTGTAAGAATGACTCGGTTACGGCCAGATGAGCAGGGTCATCATTTGCGACAGCCAGCGCAGTGTTAGCTGCCACGAATTCGTGTCCGCGGATCGTACCACCGTCGTTCCCGGGATCATCAGACACCGTAGCAGGCATATGGCACGACACACACGTCTGTGGTGTCTCCGGTTGATAGAATGACCGGGCTCCCTGGTGCGATACGCCGCTCGCCTGCCAGTTGTCATACGTGTTGAAGCCACGAACCCACCGGTATCCATTGACGGGTTCATCGAGATGTACCTTGTGGCAAGACGAGCAAAACTCGGCCGATTGTTCGATGTGAAACGGTTTTAGAAACGATCTCCGGTGCGGTTCCGGGTCAAGGTGTATCGTCAGATCGTGAAGTGTAAGAAGAACCGGATTCTCGCTAGTCGCAAGATCGTGGAGGTCGGGGTATTCCAATACAAACGCGGCATTACCACCAGTATTTTTTACCTCCTTTATTGCGTGACATGAGATACATCCCAGGCCTGCCTGTGCTGCTTCCGTGTCAATAAATTCAGATACGGGCGCATCCATCTTCCCGGCAAATAGCAGGGCGTGGTCGTGACAACCGGCGCACCATTGTGGAGCTGTAGTACCCGCAACTTCCTGCATGTACTCGATAGACTTTCTATACCATTGATTATTGAATGACGAGAACCGATGCGCCGATTTGCTCCACTGGTCGTAGGCGTCAACGTGACAGCCGCTTCGACCACAGCTCTTGCTATCTACAAAATACTCTGAAGGGATAAGGTCGCCGTCTGCTGTCGCTACCGGGCTGGGAAAGAACGGGCCATTCGCTCCACCCATTGCCGCATCCGCCATTGTCAGTGGTGGGAGGATTTCATTCGTGATAACGTCTGTTGACCGATCAACCGCCAGCTGTGACAATCCTATGAGTGCAAACCCCCCGAAGAGGGTCGCGACGACAGTTGACTTCTGGCGAAGACTCGAGTGCTGTAACAATGCGTACAGGACAATTGCAACAATCGAGACGCCAGTCACTCCGTGGATCAAGAGCGTTGATCGCATTCTTACCGTGTTGCCGACGACTAATACTACAAGACCTGTCACGACAGACGCGACAAGTACGGCGAGGATCAATGATCGAATGGTCCAGGATTTGCCTTTCAATAAACGGCGGACCGCGAGAACTACGACGACCAGGGAGACAATGCCGACAGGAACATGCAGCAGGACGTTGCCGACATATAAAAGAGATGCCGTACCGTTCAGGACAAGGTAGAGGCTATGCAGCAGTACGAGGACGCATGCGACAATTCCAATAATATGAGACCGCTTCCCTGTCACATCCAATTAACTACTTCGCGATTTTCACCGGGCGACCGGTTCTTATGGGCCGTGCACGTTGGCGCCAATATACAGCGATATTGATCTGTTAACCGGGCATCAGGGATGCCCTTGTTTTGATATTACCAAAATCCCTATTCGTATTCATAAAACTGGATATTCTTGCCGTCAGGGGTCTTCCGAGCTTCTACGGCCATCTCCAGAGACTATCGAATTGTGTATTAAAGAAAATACACCAAATCGTCGATTTAATGTACAGGTGCGGCTATTAGAACACATCAACTACAACATCCCAAGTATTTGACATGATTTACCAGAAAAGCATACCTGGAGCATTGGTCAGTTTGTTTCTGATCTTTTCACTGACTGCATGCGACTCAAGCTCCAACGAGTCGACTGATCTGGCAGTAAGCGGAAAGGTTACCGACGGTGACGGTTACGGCAAGTCATTGCAGGCTCCGATTGACGGTGCGATAGTTACGGCCGCCACGGTAGGTGCAAACGGGTCACTTAATGCTCTCGAAGGTACCACGACGACTGATGTAAACGGCTCATATAGCTTAGATCTTGATACCAGCGCAGATGTTTTCGTAACGATGGCTGAAACCTCATCGTACAGCGGAAGCGCACTTGTTGCAAGAGCTGACGGCAGTTCATCAGTTCAGGCGTCTCCAATAAATACTGAGACAACTGGTGAGGTAAGCGTCTACCAGGAAATGAGAGCTTCGGGAGAGGCAGGATCTTTTGTAGATGTGATTGCCTTCGTTGACAAAGTTGTCGCGGCGGACATTGCCGCTGAAGCAGGAATGGCCGCGACTTTCGCGTCCGCTATTGCTGCCGGGAATGAAGGTGAGGACGAATACATGGAGCGCGATAACATCGACCGGCGTGATGAAAAAGAAGATGACCGTGAGGAGCGTGAACACGCGGCACTGGTTGCGTTACAATCAAGCCTTTCGGCCGCTGCTTCTTCTTCCGCTGAAGCGACAGCTCTGGAGGCTTTTGAGGAGGCACTGATTGACGCTTCAATCGAAGCAGGCTTTAGCGCCCAATCAGAAGCGCGAGCACGGCAGGCCTCACAGTCCTCAGTAAAAAATCTGGTTGCCTCGGGTAACCTGTCGGCCGAAACAGAGTTTTCGCTTAACAAGCGGCTGGCCGTCATGACTGCACTGGCAGTTTCGAAGGCTGTCGAAGCGTCATTTGAAGCTGCAGGAGCATCGGCAAGCAGACTTGCCGCCATTGCAACAGCTGGAGAAGCCTGGGTGTCAGGAACCCGGTCGGCATCAGTTGAGAGCGAGATTAACAGTCAGCATGCATCGTATGCGGCATCTATCGACGTAGAACTTGCAGCAGAAATAAATGTAGCTTCGGCAACAATCGATGCTGCAAAAGCTGCTACTAATACCGCGAAGGTAGCGCTGAATGCGTCTTTAGCAATAGCAGCCGATGCCGCTGCAATCGCAGACGCTCACATTGCGTTCTATCTGGCAGCTGAGGTAGCTGTTTCAACTGCGTTAAGTTCGAGTTCAAACGCGACTCTCGGTACTGACGTAATTGCACTTCTGGCCATCTAAATCCTGGTCAGAGGCAGTAAAGACTTTCGGGAAAGCCGATGTGACGCATGTCACATCGGCTTTTTTGTTATAGGGCCGCAACGTCAGACCGACAACCATGCGCGAATGGTCGAATAGGACAACCACGCCGCGCCAATTCCAAGTATGTTACTGGCACATATATATGTAACCGCCATCACCCGATGTCCGGCTTGAAACAGATCAATTGTTTCGAAACTGAAAGTGGAAAACGTTGTGAATGACCCGAGAACACCAGCCAGCAGAAACGCAACGGCAGCGGTTGACAAATCGATCTTCTGCGCCCAGGCCCAGATCGCTCCGATCAAAAGGCACCCTACCAGATTCACAGTCAGCGTGCCCCAGGGAAACGGTGAGATTGTTGATCGCTGAACAAACCCGGCAACGAAATATCTCAGGACAGCCCCAAAAGCCCCACCGGCTGCAACCATTATTACATTATACATGGCGGTCTAGCATCACTTCCAGGTTCAGGGTCACATAAGTACTAACCGACCCGAAGGTAGCTATTTCGATACTAAAAGTCGCGGGTTCGAATCTGAAGTAATACCTTATATACCTTCCACATTTTTCAGATCATCGCCCTTGCAATACGACATGGACTTCCAGACGATCAATCCTGCAAATCAGGAAACGCTGTCCTCATATTCTTATCAAAATCAGCAGGCAGTCAACCGCAGTCTTGACGCGGCAGTGGCGGCGTATCAGGCATGGAGCCGGCGTACCGTTGAAGATAGAGTAGGACAAATGGGCAACGTTGCTTCCGTACTAGAGAGCCGGGTAACTGAACTCGCGCTCCTTATGACGACCGAGATGGGTAAACCATTGACGGAGTCTCGCTCCGAGCTTGAGAAGTGCATCTGGGTATGTAACTACTATATGGCCAATGCCAGTGATTTTCTCGCAGATCAGCCTGTGGAAACAGATGCCTCCGAGAGTATGATCTGTCACGCCCCGTTAGGTCCCGTTCTTGCAATAATGCCATGGAATTTTCCGTTCTGGCAAGTCTTTCGGTTCGCTATTCCCGCGTTGTGCGCTGGCAACGTCGGACTGCTCAAACATTCTGAAAACGTTACTGGTTGCTCCCTTGCGATTCAGTCGATATTCGAGGATGCGAACCTTCCCACGGATGTCTTCCAGAGTTTTATAGTCACCCATGATCAGGTTGAAGAAATCATCGGCACAGATGCAGTTGCTGCAGTGACCCTGACGGGAAGCACTCGAGCCGGAAAACATATTGCCTCGGTCGCTGGCAGACACTTGAAGAAGACTGTGCTCGAGCTCGGAGGCAGCGATCCATATGTTATTCTTGCCGATGCAAACCTCGACTCCGCAGTGAACGCATGCGTGACCAGTCGGATGATCAACGGGGGTCAGAGCTGCATAGCAGCAAAAAGGTTCGTTGTTGTAAGAGAAGTCGCCAGCCACTTCGAAGAAGCGTTCGTGGATGCGATGAGCAAAAAGGTAGTGGGCGATCCCACAGCTTCATCAACCGACGTCGGTCCGCTCGCCAGGCAGGACCTAGTAGATGAATTGCACCGACAGGTCCTGGAAAGCATTGCCGGAGGCGCCTCCCTGGCCCTGGGGGGTGCGCCTATTGACGGTGCAGGCTCCTTTTACCAGCCGACCGTACTAACGAATGTGCAAGCTGATACGCCTGCATACAATGAAGAGTTGTTTGGTCCGGTTGCCTCCATTATTGTGGCGGAGGATGAGGATGACGCGATCAGAATTGCCAACGACACACGTTTTGGCCTGGGCTCGGCTGTATTTACTGAAGATATCGAGCGGGGACGTCGTATCGCACGCGAAGAACTTGAAGCCGGTTCATGCTTCGTAAATACGTTTGTTCGATCGGATCCGCGTCTACCATTCGGAGGAATCCGTGAGAGCGGATATGGCAGGGAGCTGTCTCGCGAGGGGATCCTGGAGTTCACAAACACCAAGACGGTCTATATCAACTAAAAAAGGCGTGTGACCATTTGGTCACACGCCTTTTCTATTTCATCAACGTCTTGCCTTATGACGGTAAGTCACATCCAAGATCAATTCTCGACTGCGCATCGTTTGCAATCGGGCAGTTACCCGATGGCAGGCGTGTCGGTTCGTAGCGTTTCAGCTTACCATCGTTGAGACCGGTTGCCAGGAACGCCGTGATGGCGTCAATCTCATAATCGGTCAGATTCAATGGTACAAACTCTGCGGCCAGCTGTCCGACAGGTACAGCAGCATTTTCAGGTACCGCGTTGTTTTTGTACTCGACCATATCGCGAATGGACGAAAACGTACCGCCGTGTCCATAGAAAGGCGAGTCAGTCAGGTTGTACAGCTGAGGAGTTTTGAACTTGTACTCATCATCTGCAACACCCGAGAATCCACCACGCCCAAGAGCCGCGCCGCCTTCGGGGCCGATCATTCCGGCGCCGCCAAGCTCATTCATGCCAAGAGCATAGAATGTCATAGTGGCTAAGGCAGGACCAGTGTGGCACGTAGAGCACTGTGCTTTTCCAAAGAAGAGCGCAGCACCTGCTTTCTCTTCAGCTGACATAGCTTTGCGTTGTCCGCGTAGCCATAGCTGGAAAGGAGATTTGTTCGCAAGCAGCGTTCTTTCGTAGGCGCCAATCGCGAGACCAGCGGTCACGTTATCGATCGGCTGTCCTGGGAAAGCTGCTTCAAACATTGCTACATACTTGCGGTTCGTCGCAGCGATGCTATTTTCTACGTTGTTCAGTCGGTGAACCGTGAGAGCCGCAATAGCCTGAGTTTCGAGACCTTCAAAACCAAGGAAGTTTGTATGGATCGGAGTGCCTTCTGCCCAACGATCTTCTGTCCCTGTATTAGGACCTGTTGCACCGAACTGTCCGTTCCACAGGTTAACTATCTGGTACGCACCGTTCATTGCTGACGGCGAACGAATCGGCTGAACATCGATGTTTGCTTCATCATAGTCCGGATTTGCAACGCGATCGAGGCCATTATTACCCATGCCCCAGCCACCTTCTCCGATACCCTGTGCA
>JABDKO010000113.1 GCA_013002165.1 Rhodothermales bacterium
GTCGTCATCGCTGATTTGTGTGGTTTCAACCAAACCCTGGACCTCGTTGCCATCAAGATTGAAAGACTCAAGTTGGGCGACGTTCTCAAACCCACCGTTGAATTCTTTCCAATAGATCGCACCGGCAATCATGGTATCTGCGTTTGGATACCATTCCAGACCCAGATCAAGGTTTGTCGATAAGATTGGTTTCAGGTAGGGGTTGCCGGTAGCACTGATTCCATTGACTGCTTCAGCCAGCGTAGAGTATGCGTTCGAAATATCGTTATCCTGCACCGCCCGGCCATTGCCATAGGCGTTAGGGTCAGGGCGAGACATCCCTCTAAAGATTCCGCTTCGCAGGATCAGATCATCATCCAGGTCTACAATTACCGTCAGGCTGGGCAGAATCTCTTGATAGTCGCTTTTCTGTGTGTCGGTTTCGAAACCACCAGCAGTGGAACCTTCTGTCACAACAAAGCCGACGCCGTCGATCTCTTCTACAGTGATTGGTCCGCGGTAGCCTACGGAGGTGATATCGGTATCGACATACCGAACGCCAAAATTACCTCTTACGGGATAGCCGGAAAATTCTGTTTCAAAGTCCGCTTGAACATACAAGCTCAGCGTGTCTTCCGTTACATCATTGGTTCCGGAGCTTATGCCATTCTGGAACTGAACTCCGGACAAACCACCATAATTTGCCAACCAGGCGTTGGCAGCACATTCATAGTTAAAAGTCGCGAACGCACTTACTGCTGTACCGCTGCTGGTGTTGGTTATCAGTTCCTGATCCCTGACATTTGAGAGGAAACCTGATTCCGGGAAGCCTTGATCCGCGCAGGCCAGCACGTTGGCTAGCACAGCATCAGTCACGGCGTTGTCCGCGCCACCATCGGGCGTCACCAGATCCTCGTCCTCGAACAGGCTTTCACCGACAGCATTTCTCGATCCTCCCCGTGTGAAATACTCCAAACTGGAAGATCGCACACCCGCTTTTACGGTGTGGATCGCGCCGGAATCTCGCGTCCAGGCCAGGTCTGCGCGAAGGGCATCCAGCGTATTATCACGAATAATCTGTCGTGCTCGAATTCGACCACGGTTCCTTGCATTGAAGTAGCTGGGGTCAGTCACTTCGAAACCGTTGCCACCATCGTTAAGAATAGTGGCGATTGGAGGCGATCCTGAACCTTGGTTTACATCCAACTGAACCGTGAAATCATCGGCGTTACCGCCGACAAGATTATTGTCAGTCGCTCCCAGCCGAAGCTCGATATCAGTCTCGGTTCGAACCGTGTCAGAAGAGGCGTAGTCAAGGTTTAAAGTCAGGGTATCAGTCAGGGCGTAATCAAAATTGATTCCGAAGCCTTCATATTCTTCTAGCCGCTGAAAGTCAGTGGTATAGGAATGAATCGTCGTTTCAGACACTGAAGAAGAGACGACGCCAGTGCTCGGATTGGAGGATAGCCTGGATATATCTTCCTGCGTGCTTCCCCATTGCAGGTCCTTGCGAAGTTCCCGTTGATCGCGTTCAGAATATTGATAGTCCGCGGTGATATCCATCCGATCATTGGGTTGGTACTGAATGCTTGTAAAGATTGCCTCGCGCTCATCATCCGTCGTGTTCTGACGATAACGATGATCCCGCGGAATATAGGCGAATGGAATATCGTCGACCGAGTTATAGTTCGGGTTGGAGTCAATCAAGTCTTGAATCGCGTCATTACTGACGTCTCCTGCACCATCATGACAGCGACCGACAGTGTCAGTTGGCAATGCATTGGAATCAAACGAGGTCAACTCACAGGCTTCCAGGCGACCGCCACCTGACGTCGATTGGTACTCCTGCTCGGGATTCGTTTCATCTCTGACCTGTACGCCAACAGAAACGCCCAGATTGGCACCATTGTCGAACGCAAACTGATCAATGTACGAAAACGTCGCGCGTGATCCAAAATCCTGACCACCGTCGATGTTTGTCTCATCGGGACTGTGCGCCAGCTTCACATTGGCTTGCAATAAGCGCCGCCCATAGTCCAGTGGTTTCTTGGTGTCCAGGTGTACCTGGCCACTGACAGCCCCTTCGATGTATTCAGCCGATTGTGTTTTATGAATCGCAATCTTGTTGAACATCTCAGACGGGAAAATGCTGAAGTTTACGGCGCGGTTACCACCACCATTGGTCGCTTCTCGGCCATTTATCACAGTCGTTCCCAAAAACGGCCCTAACCCCCTGACAGAAAGCTCTGTTGCGCCGCCATTTTCGCGGTGTGACGTGGCGGCGGTAATTGTTTCGAGTGCAGCACCTATCGACAGCGCCGGAATATCGCCGATTTCCTCGGCAGACAATCCATCTACTATTTGAGTGGAGTTACGTTTGAGGTCGAGCGAGCGTTGCACAGTCCTTCTGGACCCATAAGTAACCACCTCCTCAATCTCATCGATCTCATCGATTGACTCATCGGATTGATC
>JABDKO010000130.1 GCA_013002165.1 Rhodothermales bacterium
GTATTCTCCCCTGGCGACCTTCATCTGAATATTCTCCAGCTCGATGCCGATCCGCGCCTGTTCAATATCCGGTCGGGCCGAAAGGGCTCTATCTACTGCAGCACCCGTATCGACAGTAACAAAATTGTTCATCTGCTCGGATTCAAGATTCCCGATCAGGCTCAGTTGCCGGGACATCGGGATCCCGGTTACGAGCTTGAGTTGATCGAGTGCTACCGCCGCACCGTTCTGTACCTGAATGAGTTGCGTCTCAAGGTTGGCAAGTTCGACTTCTGCACTCAGGCGCTGAAACTTTGGCGCCGTACCCTGAGCAACGCGAATGCCGGTTTCGCGAACGGTCTTTCCTGTCCGTGCTACGGATTGGGCAACGACGTTGGCCTGCTCAATCGCGAGGAGTGCACCGTAAAAAGCTTTACGTGTCTGGTCGACTATTATCTGTTCCTCGCGCTGCAGACCTGCCTGGTTAAGCCTCTTGAGATACTTGCTGGCTCCGGCCGCACCGGTAATAGCCGCAATGTCGAAGACTTTTTGTGATACGCTAACGCCGGATACAAACTGATTTGGCACCGCAAACGGATTGTCGTTGTTGTCGAGTATTGCGCCCGCCGCTGCCTGACCGGCAGTTTGCCGATCAATAAATTCGGGGAGTGATATCGGATTCGTCGCCGGATCTGTATCTGTACGCGCCTGTTCGTTAAACGCCAGCCATCCAAGAAACCCGAGAGACTCAAACAATCCTCCTGCCGAACTACCTGAAAAAGGATTCGCGCTTCTGATATTTCGCGTGTATGAAGACGAGACATCTACCTGCGGCATCAGCCGCCCCCACGTCTCATTGATAAGCGCATTGGATTCGTCGATATCGAGTTGAGCCGTCCGGACCGAATACCCCCGGGCAAGAGCGATCTGTATGGCTTCATCCAGAGAGAGAGTCACCGCATCTCCGCCGGTGCGGATAGCTACGGGATCCATATCGTCCTGTGCGTTCGATGTGCCAACTACGCCGGCACAAAACAGAATCAGGGCGAAATACTTACCGATCGAAAATCTCATTGTGTTGATTCTTCAGCAACTGGCTGCGAGACGAGCAAGCCGTCCAGAAGCATTGTGGTTAAAAATTCTGCGTTCTTGTCAGCTCGACATGCATTGTCCACCTGACCGTGTTCCTGATCCAGGAAAACATGCATCTGACATCCATGTACGTTGCCAAGGAACATGTTCGCGACTGCCCGAGGAGGCAGAGGACGAAGCTGACCGGACTGGATCGCCTGGCTGAGAGGTGCTTCAAGGGCTTCGATAAGCCGATTACGCTGTTTGATAAAATAGGCTGCTTTTTCGTCGCCGTTAATCAGCAGGCGCTGGACCTCTTTTACAAGAATCATGAATGTGTCCTGATGATTCTCGTAATAGCTCAGGATCTTGAAAATCAAAGCTCGCAAGACGGGCCGCATGGGCTGATCTGCTCCTGCACTCTCGAAATGATCGGTGATGAGGGTGTGCACCTCGTCGTACATTTGCTCAATAACTGTAAAGAGCAACTCCTCCTTTCCACCGACGAAGTAGTTGTAGAGAGTGCCTTTGCCGAACTCGGCTCGCTGGGCGATTTCCTCGAGCGTTGCCCGGGAATAGCCTTTTTCAGAAAATACGGATCGCGCTGAAGCTAGAATCTCCTTACGTCGGGATTCACGTTCGCGCTCTTTTCGAGATTGTGGGACTATCATTGTTTAGAAAGTGACTGGTCAGTCAGATTTTGACCCCTACGTCACAGTCTGGCGATAGATTCACATATTGACGTTAAGAAACCGTTAAGCGCCTGGTGATGCCCTAGACGTATTCTTCAAGCTGATGTGCATTCAGGTAGTCGACCACGTTTTTAACGGTCTGAGCGCTATCGCGATTGCAAATGAGGACTGCATCGTCCGATTCTACGACGACCGTGTCGTGCATCCCGACGAGCGCGAACAGTTTACCGCCCGCTTGAACGAGGCATCGACTACTGTCCTTGAGCAAGACAATTCCTTTGGTCGCGTTTCCGTGTTCGTCTTTTTCACTTTCGTCATAGACGGCACGCCAGTCGCCTACATCACTCCAGCCAAACGAACCGGGAACGACATAGACATGCGATGCCCTTTCCATCACGCCGTAATCAATCGATATGCTGGGGCTCTGTTCAAATGCGCGTGCTACCTCTGACGCGCTGGACGTATCTATGCCGTCGAATACATTAAAAACTTTCGGGAGGTGATTGGCGAGGTTGCTGTTGATTGAATCGACCTTCCATATGAACATGCCGGAGTTCCATAAGAAATCTCCTGAATCAAGAAACCGTTCGGCGGTAGACAAATCAGGCTTTTCAGCAAACGTCTTGACGCGATAGGCAGTGTCGGGTTCGGATGAATCACTGCCGTCATGCTGAATATACCCGTAGCCGGTTGCGGGGTGTGTCGGTTGAATTCCGATGGTTACGAGAGATCCGGGTTCCTGTGCTGCCGCAATAGCCGTCCGCAAAACAGATTGAAACTGTTTGACATTCTTGATGACATGATCGGCCGGGAGGACGATCATCGTGGCGCCGGGTTCAATCCTGTGAAGGTGAGCTGCCGCGAACGCAATGCACGGTGCAGTATTACGACTGATTGGTTCACTCAGGATGTTCTCTTCGGGAACCTGAGGCAACTGATTGCGAGTCTGCTCGATGTACCGCGAGTTAGTCACAACAAAGACATTCTCCGGCTCTACCACACCCGCAAGACGTGCGACTGTATTCTGAATTAATGTCGCATCGCCAAAGACGTTCAAGAACTGCTTCGGGTGAGCTTTTCGGCTCGCAGGCCAGAACCTGCTTCCAACTCCACCAGCCATGATTACTGCATACGTCATTCAAGCACCTTGCTTCTAAAAAAGACTCCCCAGACCATCAGCTTATGATACGGGTTCGGATAGTAAACAACATCTGTTATCTTGTTACTTCAACCGAAACTAATGAAGCAACCCCACCTGATGGTTCACCTCGGTTTTCTGGGAGACGGTCGCAACTATCACGTCCAGCGGTGGCTCCCTGCGCTTAGCCGTCAGGGCTTGCAGGTCACACTGTTCACGTTCCGCCCGCCCGAAAACGGAATGGACGGTGTTACGGTCATCCCCCTTCGTCCCCCTGTCGCCCGAATCCGCGGTCGGTTATCCTTGCTCGACTTCTGGTTCTCCGGTCGCCAGGTGAGGCATGCCCTTCAGGAGCACGATGTAGATGTACTCATGGCTTCTTACGCAACGCATTACGGCTGGACCGGTACGTTGTCGAGGTTTCATCCCGTTATCATCCAGACGTGGACGTTCGATGTTTCGACGTATCCTGTTTCCGGCTGGCAGAGATTTGTGTTCGGCCCACAGGTGAGCGCAGTTCTTGAACGTGCTGATCTCATTACTACGGATGGAGATGCCCTGTCAGACTACGTCCGAGCAAACTATGCCGACGTCAGGGCGGAGGTGGTTCCTGTGCGGTGGGGAATCGACACGGACGAGATCGACCACGCGAGGGAGAGTATTGCCTTCAGGAAACAAAACAACATACCGGCAGATGCGCCAGTCGTTGTGTCGTCACGCGGGCTCAACCCTGTGTACAGGCCCATGGTTGCGTTACAGGCTCTGCTGGCCCTTCTGGAAAACGACTCGTCGGTACATGTGGTCGTGTTAACCCTTGAACACGACCGAGATCAAGAGACCCGGGATCTTCTCTCCCGAATCATCAATCACCAGCGGGGACACGTTGTTGACCGTTTTCTCTCACGTACCGAAATGTCCGAGCTATGGGCAAGTACAGATGTTGTTGTTTCCGTGCCGTCCACGGACGGCATATCAGAGGGTGTACTTGAAGCGATGTACGCGGGCGCGATTCCTGTACTCAGCGACATACCCAGCAACCGGACTTTTCTGAAAGACTCTGTAAATGGCTATTTTGTTACTGGAGATGATGAAAATGAACTCGCCTCGCAGTTGGAGACTATAGTCGCCGAACTGAAGTCGATACGAGAAGGTATACGGGCCCGTAACATACAGTGGGTGCGCGAAGAAGCCAGTTTGAAGGGGACAGCCGAGTACGTTGCGCGTCTGATAAAAGGATTGGCAAAAAAGGAGTAGCTTTTAGATAATGAAAACCGATCGACGAACCTGTGTGGTTACCGGAGGCGCAGGGTTTATAGGATCCCACCTCGTGGACGCACTATTGGCCCGCGGAGACAATGTTGTGGCTGTTGACAATCTGTCGACAGGCCATGCTGACAATCTTGAGCAGGCCCAGGCAAATTCTCGTTTTCGATTTGTAAACCTCGACGTCTCGCAGAGATCTCTGATGGCGCCGCTCATCGCGAATTGTGATGAATTGTATCACCTGGCATCATACGTGGGCGTAAAACTGGCCGCCCAGACATCAAGTCAGACCATTCTGAATAATCTGCGGTCGATTGATACAATTCTCGATCTGGTAACTCATTATAAACCCCGTTTCCTGCTGACTTCGACGTCGGAGATTTACGGTAAGGCACTTGACGTTTACGATGCCGGGCCCGACGGTCTGTCAGAACATGCAGACAGGGTGTACGGATCAACCGAAGTCCATCGCTGGTCGTACGCAGGGATAAAATCCGTAGAGGAGTTCTTGACGTTGGCGAAACATCATGAGGAGGGGCTGCACACGGTAATCGTTCGCCTGTTCAACGTCATCGGGCCCCGACAAGTAGGACGGCACGGTCCGGTCGTGCCACGGTTCATCGAACAGGCATTGTCGGGTGAGCCAATCAGTATTTACGGAGATGGTTCTCAACGGCGCTGTTTTACATTCGTTGATGACGCAATCCAAACGATCGTCAGTCTTATGCGCCGCGACGATACGGCGGGTGAGATCTTCAATGTCGGCGGCACGGACCCGATTAGCATAAGCGAGCTTGCCGAGCTCATCGTAAAGGAAACTGGAGGTGACAGCAGCGTCGAGTACATTCCTTACGAAACTGCATACGGAACCCATTTCGAAGATGTCCACCTGCGGATTCCGAATACTCGCAAACTGGATGAATGGATGGGCAAGAGTTTCGAAACGGATATTGCAGACGCTATTCGAAAGACGATTGCCGCACATCCGCGTGTTGGGAATCTGAGTAAATGAGCAAAGACTCTAAGAAACTCAAATCGTACCTGCCGTACAGCAGACCGAACCTGAATGATGCTGACATCGATGCCGTTGTTTCAGTTTTGTCGGGTACAATTATTTCGCAGGGAACTGTCCAGGAAGATCTTGAAAAAGCCTGGCAGGTGATGACCCGATCGGAGTACGCTGTAGCCTACTCGACTGGCAGCTCTGCAATTCATGGCATGTGCTTCGCAGCAGGCATTAGGGCCGGGGACGAAGTGATTGTGCCGGCACTGACATTTTCCAGTACCGCTAACGCCGTGCTTCATCTGGGTGCGACGCCGGTCTTTGCTGACATCGACGAAGCAACGATGTGTATTGATCCTGCCCACGTTTCGTCCCTGATAACCGACAAGACGTCGGCGATCATCGCCGTTGATTTTGCCGGACGGCCATCCGACTATGCAAGCCTGCGCAACATAGCCGATGTCAACGGACTTGTGCTTCTAAGCGACGCCGCTCATTCAGCTGGAGCAACATATGATTCGCATCCGGTTGGCAGCATTGCCGATCTGACTGCCTTCAGCTTCAATCCTGTCAAGAATCTAACGTCCGGAGAAGGCGGCATGGTTACAGGAAGCATTCCGGATAAAGAACATCTTTTGAGACAATTCCGGTCGCATGGAATGACCCGCCACCCGGATGAACTGGTGAAGAAGGCTCCTGCGGGCTGGTACTACGAACAACAGAATCTTGGATTCAACTACAAATTGAGCGAGATACATGCCGCACTGGGTCTTTCCCAACTGGGAAGACTGGCCGAGTTTAATTCAAAACGTGCTCAGATGGCGAGTGCCTATATGGACGCTCTTTCGGCCTTGCCTGTTCACTTACCCGAATCGTATGGACTCGGTATCCACGCTTGGCATTTGTTTGTAATCAGGTTGAAGGAATCAGCACCTCTGGATCGAGACTCGTTGTTTACCGAGTTGCGAAGTAGAAACCTCGGTGTGCA
>JABDKO010000138.1 GCA_013002165.1 Rhodothermales bacterium
CCTCATCGACATATTCGAGTACGAGATCTTCGTAAATGGATCCGAAAATTTCAAAGTTCTTACGAATAGCGAAATAGTCATCATTGCTATCGAACCAGTGAAACGGGGCGGCTGCAATCAAAAAAAATGAAGCCGCCAGGGCAAGGCGCTGCATATCGGAATCAGGTTTGTACCGGAGAACAAACAAGACTTACCGAAGGGAAACACGATCGTTCCGCAGCAGAAGGGTGCAAACGGACTTAGATGTTTACGAGAGAGCTTCTTCTAGCTCTTTCTCTCTTTTGTGTGCTACGGCAGACGAGATCAATATTGACAACTGATAAAGTCCGAACAGCGGCACGGCGACCAGAACCATTGATAACGGATCCGGAGGTGTAAACATGGCACCGAGAAACATGATGATGACCAGCGCATAGCGCCGATATTTTCGCATAGCGACAGGGGTCAGAATCCCAATCTTTGACAGGAAGTACACTGCCACGGGTAACTCGAAGAGTATCCCGGCACCGAAAGCCCAGAAGGTAACCATGCTGAAGTACCGGGCAATATCAAAGTCGTTGACGATCTGGTCAGAAATCTGATAGTTGGAGAAGAACTGCAGAGCAAAGGGTGTAACCACGCAGTAGCCAAACGCAATTCCCAGCATAAAAAACATGGTGGCAAAGACAGCTGCAAACCGCAGTCCGCGTTTCTCCGTCGAGTAGAGTCCCGGCTCGATAAATTTCCAAAGCTGAAAAACAAAAACAGGCGATCCAAGGATCGCACCGACGGCAAGGATTGTACCCCAATGAGCAAAAAACTGACCGGTTATGGTCCGATTCTGAAGGTCAAGATCAATTGCTTCGATGCCGAGGAGATTGTATACGAAGAAGTCCGACTTGGCGGGGCCGAGGAGGAGAACGTCGATTATCCACTTGCTGAAGAATGCAGCAACAATTGTCGCAAGGATTACTCCGGCACTACCTCTTATTAGTGCCCATCGGAATTCCTCCAGATGATCGAGGAACGACATCTCAAGCAGCTCTTCTTCACTTGCCGGAGCTGGCGCCCCGTCGCCCGAGTTCGCCGGCTTCAGGAGACTCGAGGGTATATATCGGCGCAATGACTTCATTATCGAGGACTATGTCCGTCGGAGCCTGAATCGTTGGAAGATGAGACGACAGCGTTTCGAAGGTTCAGGTCCAGAAGAGAATCGACCCAGATTCCTCGCTCCTCAACTTTTTGTCGCCCGCCACTCCACGTGAAATTAAATAACGTCATAAGCCCGTTTACCTGGAATCCATCAGCTTCGGCGCGTGCTATAGCCTTGATTGCGCTACGTCCACTATTCAGGATATCGTCAATCAGGACTATTGGTTTAGACCGATCGACCGGGCCCTCAATCAGACGCTGACGGCCGTGAGGTTTGCGGCGTTCACGCATGAAACCTCCCTGGATACTGCCATCCTCGCTTCCGCTCAGGACAGAGCAGACGATAGCGAACGATCCGAATCCAAAACCAATCACCTGGTCTACATTCTTGGCATTTAACCGGGCGACGAGCGCTTTCCCTACATCCTGAAAGCACGCCGCGTCGAGCATCGGAATCCGTGTATCGAGAAGCCACCCGATTGGATTTCCCCTCGGATCAGTGATTGTTTCATCAGAGCTCTTGACGAGAGCAAGATCGTAGAGACGTCGACCTAACTCGATCAGGCTGCCTTTTTCCGTTTCCCTCTGCTGCTGGTCCATCGCGTCCATATGTACTATGCGGTTACAAAGTCGTACAGTGGAAACTTCCGGCAGATTGCCTTCACTTCGGACCGCACTTGACTGATGATGTCTTCATTATTCGGATTCATTAGAACCTTGTCGATGAGCGTGGCAATGACGTTGAATTCGCCCGGTCCAAGCCCCCGCGTAGTCATCGCCGGTGATCCAAGCCGAATACCACTCGTGACGAAAGGACTCTGAGTGTCGAACGGCACCATATTCTTGTTGACGGTTATTTCCGCTTTACCCAGCGCAATCTCGGCGTCTTTGCCAGTCAGTCCCTTATTCCGCAGATCCACAAGGATCAGGTGATTGTCAGTTCCACCCGAAACTATATCGTACCCCTTTTCAACAAACGAGTCAGCCATAGCCTTCGCATTTTCAAGCACAGCATGCTGGTAACTCTTGAAGTCGGGCGAGAGAGCTTCGAGAAACGATACGGCCTTCGCAGCGATAACGTGCATGAGAGGTCCACCCTGCATGCCGGGGAAGACAGCTGAATCGAATAGCTCACTCCACATCTTTACACGACCTGACTTCGGGGCAACTTTACCAACGGTGTTCTCGGAGTCCGAACCAATCAGAATCATTCCACCCCGAGGTCCGCGAAGGGTTTTATGGGTTGTTGTGGTAACAACATGGGCATGATCCATGGGTGAGTTCAAAAGTCCGGCAGCAATAAGACCGGCAGTGTGGGCCATATCCATCCAAAGGAATGCGCCAACTTCGTCCGCAATCGACCGGAAAGCTCCGTAGTCAAAATCACGCGGGTAAGCACTGGCACCAATCGAGATCATTTTTGGTTGGACAGCGAGGGCCTTGTCCCGAACACGGTCCATGTCAATCCGGCCTGCATTCGGACCTGACTCTTCCACACCGTAATACTCTGCCTTATACAGGATGCCGGAGAAGTTGACCGGGCTTCCATGTGTAAGGTGGCCACCGTGCGACAGATCCAGTCCAAGGAACGTGTCGCCAGGCTTCATCAGGGTCAGGTACACTGCTGCGTTTGCGGATGCGCCCGAATGGGGTTGGACATTTACCCAATCACAGCTGAACAACTCTTTCGCCCGATCTCGAGCGAGATCTTCTGCCTCGTCTGCGAATTGGCATCCACCGTAGTAGCGTTTACCCGGCAGACCCTCAGCGTACTTGTTCGTCAGTGCAGAACCCGTGGCCTCCATAACGGACCGCGATACAAAATTCTCAGAGGCGATTAGTTCAAACCCGTCGTTCTGTCGCTCAACCTCTCGCTGGAGGACGCCAAAGATCGCAGGATCTGTTGTTTGAAGTTCACTCATTCGGTAAAAGAAATCTGTCTATTTGTTACCAAGTCTTATGAATTGCCCGCCGATACCGAGATATCGCCAGTCGGACCCACCGTTGTCATTGTCATCCAGTTGGATTGAATCGCCGACTTCGAAGAGACTGAAAAATACGTAATTCTTACGATCGACGAGTTCGTCGATGTATTCACCCGCAATGCTCGATCCGGCTTGCGCCAGTGCTCGTCCAATTGCGTTGTCACCAAGTTCATCTTCAAGGTACGTCTGCGACTGCGTTTTGGTGAATTCCTTGAACTCTGTCATCGATGGATTTGCCCAGGCCAGGAGGCCAGCGACGATCACAAATATTGCGAGTGCAAATTTACTTCCCATAGCCTTTCACCTCAGCCTAATTAGTCATCGCGTATACGATGATGTTGGTGCCCATTTCGAGGGCTTTGCGCCGGACGTCAGGTGGATCGTTGTGTACGTCCTCCGGTTCCCAGCCATCTCCCAGGTCCGTCTCGTACGTATACATCACCATGAGTCGTCCGTGAGAATCAAAGAGACCAAATGCCTGTGGTGGCTTCTTGTCATGTTCGTGGATCTTCGGCAGGCCATTCGCAAAGACGAAATGAGACGAAAACACTTCGTGTGTAAATGGAAGCTCCCGGAATTCCTGTTCCGGAAAAACCTTCTGCATCTCCCTTCGAATGTGTTTGTCAAGCCCGTAGTTGTCATCCACATGCAAGAAACCACCTCCGAGAAGGTATCGCCGCAGGTTTAGGGCTTCGTCACTGGACAGCGAGATATTACCATGTCCGGTAAGATAAATGTAGGGGTACCCGAACATCTTGGTGCTGCCGGGTTCGACCACGTCTTCTTCAGGAGCGACATCAAGCAGAGTCTCAGAACGAACGAACTTCAACAGCTCCGGCAGCGATTGCGGGTCACTGTACCAGTCACCACCGCCCGCGTACTTCAATCGGGCGATAGAGAATGAATACTCATTCTGCGCGAGTGCAAGCGACGACGCTGTAAAAGCAAATAGAATCGTAAAAAAGGCCAGTCTCATACGTCATATCGATTAGGGCATTACAAACGTCACGATGCACTATTTGTTTAATTGCAGCTCGAGGCCTGCAAAAGAAGTATTTGGCCGCTATCTGGCGTCATTCGTACGTGTTGTTTCTGGAGATGTTGGGATTTGAGTTGAAATCTCGGATTCAAATCGACCCGGGCTTATTGAGGGATTCGAAACAAATGCTCATATTGATGTAAACATGTTGAGGTTGTACAATGCGTAACATATATCAAACTGCAATTCTGGTCGGGGCTTGTCTCCTGCTGTCGTCACCGATTCAGGAGTCATCGGAACCACTGGTCTCTACGTTCAGCATCGTCGGCTTTGACGCCGAGACGGGAGATCTTGGCGTCGCCGTGCAATCAAAATTTCCAAACGTACGCCCGCTTGTACCCTGGGCAGTTGCTGGTGTCGGTGCTGTCGCGACGCAGAGCTTCATGAAGCTTGACTACGCCACCCGCGGACTCGAATTAATGGCAAATGGTGCTACTGCCGAGCAGGCTCTCCAGATCGTGCTCCGTTCGGACTCGGGACGTCAACTGCGGCAGGTTGGGATAGTCGATGCCGACGGAAATGCGGCGACCTGGACAGGTACAGAAGCTTTCGATTGGGCAGGAGGAAGAGTAGGCAACCCCACAAATCAACCGATTGAGGCCGTCCCCGGACGAGTCGTTACCGGGCATGGATATACTGCGCAGGGGAATATCCTCGTTTCAGAAGAGACGGTTGACGCGATGGCCGACGCTTATGAAACCACTTCGGGCTCGCTTGCAGACAAACTGATGGCGGCACTTATAGCCGGCGGAAAAGCCGGCGGTGACCAGAGAGGCGAGCAGAGTGCGGCGCTTCTAGTGGTCAGAGACGGAGCTGGCTACGACGGAACCGATAATTTTATAGATATCTCTGTCTACGACCACGAATCGCCAATAGCGGAGCTGAACAGGTTGTATGAGCTTAACAATCTGTACTTCACGCAGTCGCTCGACGAGAACATGATTGAAATTACTCCGGAGATCGTCCGGGAACTACAGTCTATCTGGACCAAAAGGGGATTCTATTCCGGACCAATCGACGGAGTATTGGATACTGAATTTCAGCAAATACTTGTAGACTACATGGGCTGGGAAAACTATGATTTGCGGATTCCACCCGTACAGAATGTCGACGTCGAAGCCGGCGAGACGCTGATGTTCGACCGGGAAGTGCTCGAAGATATACGGGCGGTGTATCACGAAGGAAGATGGAAGCCAAGAGTTCGTTAGTCGGACACAAGTATCTCGTCCCGTATCACTCTCTGTGTGACTGTCGAACCACAACGCTGGAGCGGTAATGCAGTACCAGAGGTGTTTCAAAACTCAACACAGTGTGATGTTCGTGAAAGGAAGAGCTGCTTTGATCGGGGTCGTAGTAGCCTGTCTGCTGCCACTGTTCAGTGTGTCTGCTCAACCGTTCGATCCGGTAGAGGAACCGCTGTACCCGTATCAGTACTACCTGCACGCGATCAACATCGAAGCCGCCTGGGAAATATCGAAGGGTTCGTCGGATGTTGTCGTTGCGATTATCGATGAGGGATTAACAGACCACGAAGAAATCCATCAGGATCGAATCCTTGAGGGTATCGATTTCTGGGATGGTGATAGCGATGCACGCCCATTTGGAAACGGGAGTCATGGAGTTGCATCCGCCGGTATCGTCGGGGCCGCACACAATGGAAAGGGAATTGCGGGTATTGCTCCAGAAGTGAAGTTCATTCCCGTCCGAATTCTCGAAAGGAACGAATTGCGTGGATCGACAAGATCGGCGCGAATGCAATCGATAGCTGACGCCATAGATTATTCCTGGCAGAATGGGGCTGACGTGATTCTGATGGGTTGGGGTCTGACTGACTACGACGGAGATCCATCGCATCCAGCGTATGCTTCAATAGTCGACGCATTGGAGAGGGCTGCGACCCTCGGCAGATCAGGACTTGGCAGTATACTTGTTGCGGCCGTAGGAAATCATGCTGTACAACTGGGCAACTTTGCCGCTTTTCCTGCGAGTGTCCCGCAAGTGATCTCTGTTGGCTCAGTCGACCAACAAAATGAGAAGTGGTACTACTCGGTGTCAGCTGAGGAGGTTGATATTGTCGCACAGAGCGGGGACCTGTCGTTCGGCCCCGACCTGATTGTGGGCGGATGCGCAGTACAAAGCTCTGACTTTTTCTCGATAGACCTGCGAGGCGACGTGTGGACGATCGAGCCGGATCGCAGTTCGGGTGACTGGGATGTTGGTTGGAACCCCGGATCAGCCGGAGTTTGCGAGAATGGCTACACTCGATATACCTGGTCCATGGATGGGAGAAACCAGCCTGATCCACTCCCGGGGTACACCGCACACTTCGGGGGAACGTCAGCAGCGGCTCCGCAAATTGCAGGGGTTGCATCACTTATGCTTGTCGTAAATCAAAATCTTCACGCGGAAGAAGTCGCTGCACTCCTGCGTGACACCGCAACAGATCTGGGAGATGAAGGATGCGATACGTTGTTCGGTTGTGGAATCATCAATGCTGGACTCGCTGTCGAAATGGCGGCCGGGTCAGCTATCCCGACAGGTATTACGTCGGCCACTCTGCCAGAAGAAACTCGTGTGTTTCCCAATCCGGCAAGCAGCAGACTATTCGTTCAGAACACTTCCACCAATACTCACAGCACGACGGTTCATGTCGTTGATGTTACAGGGCGGACAATGATCTTTGGAGATATCGAGCCGACAGGCAGCATTGACGTATCCCGGTGGCCAGCGGGAATGTATTTCTACCGGGTGATGTCCCCGGGTTCAGTTCACGGCCGAGGGACATTCAGCGTCATTCGGTAACGTTTGAACCGATTCGCTTGACGCAAGCAGTTGGTTAAGTACTTTTCCCAGAGCTTTTCGCAGCGGAGCGGCCTTTGCAGCAAACGCAGCCTGATACTGCCGATACTCGTGCTGCCCATCCTCATTTTCGATCCGTATGGGTTCAATTCCCAATTCCGAAAGATCGTACGGCGACGCCCGCATGTCTACGGTTCGTATTTCAAGAGCGAGTAGAAACGTCTCGCGAATGATCTCAGAGGAAATCCACGGGAAGAACTTGGTTGACCATTTGTACAGGTCCATGTTGGTATGAAGACAGCCGGGTTGTTCTGTCTGAGTCATGTGCTGTCTGCTCAATGGTTTATTGTTCAGTCCAGCGGCAGGTGGTGTAAAGAACCGGAATGCGTCGAAATGTGAACATAACAATTTGCCTGAACGAACAACCTCATTGGTCCGCTTGTGGCCGAGTCGAAGTGCGAACTGACTATGCCGGACAGCATCCGCTTCGTATACCATTGCCCATTCGTGCAATCCATGGCAGCCGAACATTGGCTCTCGGGACTCGGTCTTTGCCAGTAGGCTGACTACCCATTTGAGGCCGGTGATCCGTCTGGCTGGAAACGAGGTGGTCGAGATACGTAGCCCGGATGCATCGGACTGAACAAACCGGCGGTCGAGGTTTAGGTCACCTGCCTGGCCTTCAAGGCTGACGCCGATGCCCGGTGACCACTTGAGAAGGTCAGTAGGTCGAAACGAATAGTACTCAAAAAGAAAATCCACGACCGGGTTCTTTATACCCCGACTGCGCTCATCGAGATAAGGAAGAATTATTGGTTCCAGAACGTTGCGATGCCCTGCTGCGGAATTTTTCCAATCTGATTTTTTTACTATATGGGTTGACCCAGCCATGCAAGAATTTGATTCGCTTGATTGCGTGAATCAGGCAGGTTGTCAGTGTTGCGCGTAGAGAACCACCGACGGATGCCCAAGTTTAAGTCTAACAAGTCTCGGATGTAAACATGAATAAAGTACTTCGTGCCATTATCATTTCGTCGTGTGCAACAGTTGCAGCCGGTATCGCCCTGCAATTGTTCGACAGGCAGTCGCTGACTGATCCACCGCAGCGGGAACGATTGCCGTCAGGCGACCCGGAATTCGGAGACCTGAGTAAGGAGCAGACCGAGGCACTCATGACGGAGCTTGCGTCGCAGGTCTAGTATGCCCAGTTGACGACCTCCGGAAACACCGTAATCAACAGCAGACCAATCAGCTGAATGATAATAAAGGGAATTACCCCCCGGTATATCTGTGCGGTTGTGACCTCGGGGGGTGCGACACCGCGAAGATAGAAGAGTGCGAATCCAAAGGGTGGAGTCAAGAAGGACGTCTGCAGGTTCATGCCTATCATCACGCCGAACCAGACCAGGTCTATTCCAAGCAGCATTGCGGCCGGCGCAAGCAAGGGCACAATGATGAACGCAATCTCGAAGAAATCGATAAAGAAGCCCAGCACAAAAATTGCCAGATTAGCGACTATCAACATTCCGACGACTCCACCGGGTAGATTGGTCAGAATGTGCTCGATCCACAGGTCGCCGTTAAGTCCTCGGAAAACGAGCGCAAAGGCAGTTGAACCGACGAGCAGGAACATGACCATTGCTGTCAGTCGCGTGGTCTCGTCCATCGTGTCTTTCAAGCCCCGGAGCGACAGTCGACGATTTGCCGCTGCAAGGCCGATAGCCCCCAGTGCTCCCAGTGCTCCCGCCTCCGTCGGGGTTGCTACACCGGCAAAAATACTCCCTAGAACGACGAGAATGAGGATTAGCGGTGGCAGCATCACCAGCAGGACGCGCTTTCCCAGTGCTCCCGCGGATAGCGTTCTTTCACTCTTCGGGAGGGCGGGAGCCGCGTTTTTCCTAAAAAACGCCACCCCAATCGCATAAACGGCGTACAAAAGAGCCAGGATGATTCCGGGGAGCAGCGAGCCTAGAAACAGGTCACCAACCGGTACTCCCAGCTGATCTGCCAGAACGACCAGCACGACCGACGGAGGGATGATCTGTCCCAGTGTCCCGGAAGCCGTAATGACACCAGCTGCCAATTCGTTGGAGTAACCATACTGGAGCATCACGGGAAGCGATATCAATCCCATGGCAACAACCGATGCTCCCACAACACCTGTTGCTGCGGCAAGGAGTGCTCCCACGAAAACAACGGCCAGGGCAAGCCCGCCGCGCATCGGTCCGAATAGCATTCCAATCGTTTTAAGCAGGTCCTCCGCCAACTTCGATTTTTCCAGCATCGTCCCCATGAATATGAAAAATGGGATCGCCAGCAGGACGTAGTTGGACAGGATTCCGAATGTCCGGTCGGGAAGTGCAAACAGGAGATTCCATGAGAACATATCCATCTCGACGCCGACGAAGGCGAAAATGATGGCTGTCCCGCCGAGGGAAAAAGCGACAGGATATCCTGAGAAAATCAGGACGAGTGCGGTACCGAACATTAATGGTGCAAGGACCTCCTGTCCACTCATCCGGCATCCTCAGTATCGGGGAGAGGGTCGTCTTCTTTCAGGGTGAGCGTGGCAATGGAGCGAATCAGCACGGCCGTTCCCTGAATGATGAGCAAAATGAAAGCGATCGGGATGATCGTTCGAATCGGATATCGGGGAAGGCCACCCGGGTCGGGTGACATCTCCATAACGGACCACGAGTTGACCACGGAGGGAACAGACTTCATGATCACAAGAACGCTGAACGGAATTAGAAAGAGGACGGTGCCGAGCAGATCTATCCAGGCTTTTCCGCGCTCACCCAATCGACCGTAAAAAACGTCAACTCGAACATGAGCATCGCGCTGCAAGGTATACGCACCGGCAAGCAGAAAGACGATTCCGAAAAGGTACCACTGAAGTTCGATGTACGTATTTGAACTCAACCCGAGTCCGGTATACTTATCGAGATATCGAACGATTGCGTTATAACTTCCGATGAGTACTGTCGCCAGTGTAAGCCACGAAACAATGCGTCCTGTTCCATTACTGAACCGGTCAATGGCATCTGCAAGTGAGACAAGTTTTTTCATCATTTCCTGTACGTCTACATCATTCCTGAGCCTACTCTTCGGTACCGGGCTTAGTATACCTTTTTATTCGTTTTGAAAACTCCTCTTTTTCGTCGCGGGACTCCCAGTATTCGAGCCGCTCTCGAATCGTTCGTTCGTAGCCGACATCGGAAGGTTGATAAAAAAACGTTCCTTGCATGGCGTCCGGTAGATACTGTTGCGGCACGTAGTGGTTGTGGTAAGCGTGCGGATACATGTAGCCCTCTCCATGGCCAAGGCCCTTACTGTCGCGATTGCCATCCTTAAGCGGATTGGGAATATCTCCGGACTGTTCACTCGTGACATGACGTAGCGCGTCAAAGTATGAGAGTGTCGTATTGCTTTTTGGTGCTGTTGCGAGATAGAGGCAGCATTCGGCGAGATGAAATTGTCCTTCTGGCAGTCCGACATAATCGAATGCTCTTGCGCATGATTCAGCCACCATCAGTGCCCTGGGATCTGCAAGACCAATATCTTCGGCGGCAAAAATCAGCATCCTTCGAAATATGTACCGGGGATTCTCACCGGCATAAACCATGCGGGACATCCAGTAGAGGGCGGCGTCCGGATCCGAGCCACGAAGGCTTTTGATAAAAGCTGAAATGGTATCAAAGTGGGCATCGCCTTCCTTATCGTATAAAACGGCTCGCTGCTGTATGCTATCCTCAGCTACATCAAGGGATATTTTTATCAGACCATCGGCTTGGGGTTCGGTCGTTTCAATTGCCAGTTCGAGTGCATTCAATAAAGATCTGGCATCGCCGTTGGCAGTACTTACGAGATGATCCAGCGCCTCGTCAGTCAGCTCAACTTTCAGGTTTCCGTATCCCCTTCCAAAATCAGCCAGCACAAACTGTGCGACCCGGTGAAGGTCAGACTCGGACAACGATTTGAGTTCGAACACACGCGAGCGAGAGACCAGGGCCTTTATTACTTCGAAGTATGGATTTTCCGTCGTCGCTCCGATAAACGTAACAGTGCCGTTCTCTACATGCGGAAGAAGAGCGTCCTGTTGTGCCTTGTTGAAACGGTGAACTTCGTCTACAAATAGTATTGTTCTCCGCTGATGCAGTTTCAACTGCGACTTCGCCTCGTTGACTGCCTCGCGGATGTCCTTGATACCAGCGAGTACCGCGTTCAGTGATACGAAGCGGGCCGATGTTGTGTTGGCAATAATCCGCGCAAGAGTCGTCTTTCCGGTACCGGGGGGACCAAATAGAATGACGGAGGTCAACCTGTCTGCCTCTATCGCCCGGCGAAGAAGTTTTCCATGACCAAGAATATGTTCCTGTCCGACGAATTCGTCGAGTGTCGCAGGGCGCATGCGATCTGCCAGAGGCGCACGTGCCGATCGTAAGGCTTCTCCCTGCTCGTCAAAAATGTCACTCATCCCCGGGCACCATGTTTGCTCTTGCTAAGACTACGCTTTTCTCGTTCTGAAAGCATCACGCATTCCCTTCTCGAAGGCTTTTGCTCCTCCCTGAGAAGGGTGACGGATATACTCAGCCTCTGCGCCAAGAATCGTGAGCTGTTTTTCCGCACGTCTACCCAGCGCAAGGATTCTCGACGGTACACATATGTCAAGTACCAACCTGGTAATAACAGCACATTCTCGCAGTTCTGTGATGGTAGGTGTTCGTATCGAATCAGTCATACCTACCTTGTGAGGGTGGAATGGGACCGCGTTCCAGGTAAAAAAACGTTCATGATGCGACTCCAGAACCCTCCAGAAAATGCCTGAGCTGTATTCCTTGCGTGGAGGTCCTTGTGTACAGATTGTTGCCTTGATTGGGAATTCTGATCGGCCAATTTCCTCTTCGGAAGTAATTGGTATTCCGGTAAACCGGCATCCCCAGGGCCCGGGAGCTTCCGCCAGTATCAGTGTTTGCCGTCGTCCGACGAACCGTTCCAGGTACGCTATCACATTTGAAAGTCGGATTGAAGGAGCATCTCCCACATCGTACTGCGTGTAAGAGATGTACTGATTGAACAAGTCAGGGCGCGTATCAAACGACGATAAAGCGTCCTGAAGCGTTTCGAGCTTTTCGAAGTCAGGCACGGCTACACGGTCAGGTCCGGCATTGAAACTCCACAGTACTTGCAGAACAATGCATCTCGTGCATGTCCTCGGGTGTCGCACTCAGGACAGTGTCTGCCTGTGCCACCCTGCCGCCCGGTGGCAACCATCTCAGCGGTCACGATGCCAGTCGGGACCGCAATGATGCCATACCCCATGATCATCACAACGGATGCGAGCATTTGACCGATGTCAGTCTGGGGGTATATGTCTCCATAGCCGACAGTTGTCAACGTAACGATGGCCCAGTAAATACTCTTTGGGATAGAGGTAAAGCCGTTCTCCGGGGTTTCGATCAGGTACATCAACGAGCCGAGAATGACGACCAGCGTCAGCACCGTAAAAAGAAACAAAGTGATTTTGTGGCGGCTTTGTCGAAGGGCGCGTACAAGGATGTCCGCCTCCGAGAGGAAGCGTGCCAGCTTTAAAACGCGAAAGACCCGAAGGATTCGTAAGAGGCGAATGACGATAAAGAACTGGGCTCCCGGTACGAACAGGCTGACGTACGTGGGTATTGTTGCCAACAAGTCGATGACACCGAAGAAACTCCGAGCATACTTGAGCGGACGATTGGCCGAGGTAAGGCGCAGTATGTATTCGATTGAAAAGAGAAGTGTAAAAACCCACTCCAGCGTCCATAGAGTGCCGGAAAACTGCGTACGGATAGCAACAACGCTCTCCATCATCACAGTAACCACACTCAGCAGGATGACGATAATCAGCGCGACGTCAAACGCTTTTCCCAGCGGAGTGTCGGCTCCAAAAATTATCAGATTAGCACGCCCACGCCATCCGGGCAGATCAGCATATTGCGGGTCGATTCGCTCGCTCATAATCAATTCCGTTGATTAGGTGGTAGAATCTACGAATTGAAGTGCGGGGATGGAACGGCGGGGCATATGGGATGCCATGAAAGTACCGTGCGAACTGTTGCCTTTGAACCAGACAAGGTAGTTTGCAACTTGTCAACTTTGTATTTTGAGTACTTCTGAAAAGTCGATGGTAGATAATGGATAGCGCTAAGTTAGAACTCGATGGCAACACGTATGAGCTGCCCGTTACGGTTGGAACGGAAGGCGAAGTCGGAGTAAATATTCGAAAGCTCAGGTCAGAAAGCGGTGCGGTGACGCTTGACACGGGCTATGGCAACACCGGTTCATGTGAGAGTGCTATTACTTTCATTGACGGGGAAAAGGGTGTTCTTCGATATCGCGGTTACAGCATTGAATCCCTTGCCCAGAAGTCTTCATTCGTCGAGGTATGTTACCTGTTGATCTATGGAGAACTCCCGACGAGCGATCAGTTGGAGGTTTTCAGGCATAAGCTAACATATCATAGCTTGCTCCACGAGGACATGAAGAAGTTCTTCGAGGGCTATCCGCCGAGTGCACACCCCATGAGCGTACTGTCCGCGATGGTTTCATCGCTGGCTGCATACTATCCTGATTCAGACGATCCGAAGGTTCAGGAGCTGAATATCATTCGTCTCATCGCGAAACTGAAAACGATCGCTGCCTTTTCGTACAAGAAGTCCATCGGGCACCCGTACATGTATCCTCGCAACGACCTGTCGTACGCTGCGGATTTCATGCATATGATGTTTGCAGTTCCGGCAGAGACATACGTCATGCCGGAGTTGTTGACTGCAGCACTGGACATCCTGCTGATCCTGCATGCAGATCATGAACAGAACTGCAGTACATCGACCGTTCGAATGGTCGGCAGCAGTGGCGCTGATCTTTTTGCTTCAATCTCGGCAGGTATAAGTGCCCTTTCCGGTCCTCTGCATGGAAAAGCAAACCAGGAAGTGATTCTGATGCTGGAGCAGATTCTTCATGATGGCGGCGACTACAAGAAATACATTGCCAAGGCGAAGGATAAAGATGACCCGTTCAGGTTGATGGGATTCGGACACCGGGTCTACAAGAATTTCGATCCGCGCGCCCGTGTAATCAAGAAGAAGGCCGACGAGGTATTGTCCAAACTTGGTATCCAGGACCCGCTTCTGGATGTTGCCAAAGAATTGGAGCGCACTGCACTCGAAGATGATTATTTTGCAGAACGCAGACTATACCCCAACGTCGATTTCTATAGCGGTATTCTGTACAGGGCAATGGGTATTCCGACCAATATGTTCACAGTAATGTTTTCAATGGGAAGGATGCCTGGTTGGATTGCACAGTGGCTCGAGATGAAGAAGGATCCTGCCAATCGAATCCACAGACCGCGTCAGATATACACGGGCAGTCAGGTCAGGGAGTACAAGGAAATCAGCGAAAGGTAGCGTACCAACCGGGTTGCCGGGCTATCGTTCTATACTCTTTTCAACAGGAAAGAAATAGTCACGCTGGCGTCCAAAAATCACGTGAGATTTTCAAAGGTCGGCAGTTGCTCATCTGAGCCCGAACTGTGAGCTCGTCGGAAAGGATGCATCGCAAAAATACCTGGCCCGCTGACAGCGAGTCCGAGTAGAACCGTGATCAAGAGAATTGACACGAATGCCGACTCAAGTCCTACGTATGCAGTTCCTGTCGTTGAGCTTACCTGATACAGTAAGGACGGAAGCATGGCAACAATTAGCAGAATTGTTCCAGTTCTAAACAATGCTCCGGTGACTATCATCAAACCGGCAAGTACCTCAACGACTGCAATCGTTAGTCCGGCTACCTCCGGGGTCACGTTGAGTCCTGTCTCGAAGATGAATGAACCATTCTGCGCCCAGACTTGCGAGCCGCCAGCGAGGTGGCTGAATGCCCTGAAAACAAGGATAGATCCACCTGTTCCCAGTCGTATTATGAGAAGACCGAGGTCCACAGCTTTGTTCATCACAATACCCGTCTTAGTGTCTGATGCCTAATTGTATATAATAACTCCGACAAGTGCTATGATGCCGACTTAGCTTCGTGGTGCACTAAAAGGTCATTAAGCACATCTGGTTCGATCTGGTGACCACCATCGAATGTAACAGGCCGGTGCGAGACATCGTGCTTTTCGAGGGTTTGAAGCTCAGCACGAAAACGGTTTTCGGACATGTAGATATCACTCCTGCCGCATACAACAGACAACGATCGTCCTTGAAGACGTGTCGACAGAGCCTTGAAATCAAGATCAGGCGGAATGCCGCCTCCCCATACTGCAAGCCCGTCCAGTCTCAGGGTTGAGTGTGTAAACCATCTGCACGCAGTAGCTGCGCCCTGGGAAAAACCAAGTACAAACACGCGCTGGTTTTCCTGTTGACGGACCTCGATTGTGACATTGTCCAGAAAAGAAATGTAGTCTTCTATTTCATTCAAACGATCTTCGCTGGTCATCCAGTTCGCACCTATGGCTCCCTGACCTGCACGTATGTAGAATCGGGACAATCCCTCCGGAGCGACAATCCGTCGACTGTCATTCGCGACCGGACTGAAGTCTTCAATGAAAGCCCGTGCGAGTTGGCCGTACCCATGAAGCACTACCCAAATGTCACTCGCTTCGGTATGTGATTCGGAAGTATAGTACCGGGCCGTCCGCTCCGTGATGATACTGTGTTCGATGAAAGTCAAATCAGTATGTACCTGGTTCGTAATCGGTTGAGTATTCGAGCAAACTCTTACAAAGGTTCTTTTGTGCCCTGCTCGTCGTTTCCATGTGCCGGGGTACTGGAGGCTCACAACCCTGATGCACCTGGATGTTCAGACTGTTTCAGACGTGAACGATTCATCAACTTCGGCAAGAATATCTCTAACGATCTTGATGTGATGCAGCGAGTGAACGTGCATAAATCTAATCCATACTGGAGCTGGCAGGATACCGAAGTAGGGGTGCTCAAATCCCTCTCGAATGGCGGCGATACTGTCGAGATGCTCACCAATTTTGTGAAGCCTGCCGTTGACCTCCTCAAAAAGAAGTCGAACTGAGTCGAGATTAGACTCCGGATCGGGCCTGTATTGATCCGGTGCATCGGCCTTCCCTCGTGGAATGACTCCTCTGCCGAGGAGTATCAGACCAAGTCGATTAATGTTTCCCGAGCGGCTTGCTCCGGTGCCTGAGGTCGCTATTGCGAGCAGACCCGAGGTGACCATTTTGTTTGCCAGGCAGACATGTTCAATCTGCATACAAACTGACCAATCCGAAACACTGGCAGCACGTGTCGTGAGTAATCCGGGTTCCATATCGAGGATGACCCTCATCTCTTCGTGCAACGTACTCACAATCGAGTACTCGGCATACACATCGACCTCAAGATCCTGCTGGTCTTCGCTCATCAATGCACGTCACACGCGTTCGTTTGTGGAGAAGGCGAATTCGGCATAAGCGCGTTCAGCAGTTCCAAACCAGGAGTTGCTGAGTTGCTTAAATTGCTCGTGTGATTCGAACACGGTTCGATATTGCTGATCGTTAGCGGCGTACTCCTGCATGATATCCATCGACTGTTCTTCAGCTGCAGACAAGAGGTCATTCGTAAATCGTCGCACCTCGGTCCCTGAATCGAGAAGCCGCTTCAACGCGGGCGGGTTCTTGGCATCGTACTTGGATTGCATATCGCTACTTGCAAACGCGGAAGCGACCTCGAGCGCACGCTGATACGTTGTCGGAAGTTTGTCCCATTGCTCCCGATTGACATAGAAAGTAAGCCCGGGACCCGGCTCCCACCATCCGGGATAGTAATAAAATCGTGCTACCTTATTCAAACCAAGCTTTTCATCATCGTAGGGGCCGACCCATTCTGATGCATCGATGACACCACGTTCGAGAGCAGGGTAAATATCTCCTGATGCAATTACCTGAACGGAGACTCCGAGTCTGTCCATGACATTTCCGCCCAGGCCCGGAATTCGCATTTTGATTCCGCGCAGGTCCTGCAAGGAATTGACCTCTCTACGAAACCAGCCGCCCATCTGAACGCCGGTATTACCTCCTGGAAGGTTAATAATGTTGAAGTCTGAAAAAACGGACCGGAGAATATCCATGCCGCCGCCATGTTGTACCCACGCATTGTACTGCCTGACATTCATGCCGAATGGAACACACGTGTCGAATGCCAGCGCAGGGTTCCTTCCCGTATAGTAGTAGGATGCGCTATGGCCGATCGGTACCGTTCCATTCTGAACTGAGCCGAGTACTTCGAGGGCGGGAACCAACTCACCGCCCGGATAGCTGCGAATTGTAAAGCGCCCGTCGGTCAGCTCTGAGAGCTTTTCCGACAAGACATCTGCTGCGCCGTAAATGGTATCAAGTGAACGAGAAAAACTGGATGCGAGACGCCATTGTATACGGGGAGAGGTCTGTATTGCGGGTCCCGAATCTGATTCTGATGTTGTATTTCCACATCCTGCAACTGAGGCACCAACAAGACCGGCACCTGCGGCACTAATAAATTTTCTACGTTTCATTAAGATATTTCCAGAGGCTCACATGGTCGAAAGAAGATAGTAATCTAACTGCTCGTTCGTAAGGGACGCATCGTCACCTCAGAAATCAAATAGTTGTCTGGCGTTTGTACTACGTGCATAACAGTTTCTGCAACAGCGTCAACAGTCATCGCACGACCTCTCATTTCAACGCCCGCTGTATCAAAAAACTCTGTATCGAACGTGCCGGGGAAGATGCACGAAACCTTGATGCCATCGTTCCGAAGTTCTTTCATTAGCGCCTCACTGAGTCCACGAACTGCAAACTTCGTTGCATTGTAGACGCTAATCTCTGCGTTGCCGATCAGACCGGCAATTGATGCAACGTTGACGATGTGACCCCCAAATCCTGTTTTACCATTCTGGCTCCTCATTACCGGTGCAACGTGTTGAGCACACAATAATACTCCCCGCACATTGACTTCCGACTGTACGTCAATGTCTTCGACAGAGATGGATTCGATCGGGCCAAATCTACCGAGACCGGCATTATTAACCAGGACATCAACAACCGGCGTTTTGTTCATGATTGCCGCAAATGCAGAATCGATACTCGCGGGAGATTGAATATCGCAATGGACGGGTACAAATTGCTCTCCGAGCTTTTCAGCGATTGTGTCGAGCCGGTCCTGCCGACGAGCGAGTCCGAATACTGTAGATCCCTCGGCAACAAACTTCTCCGAGAGTGCTCTTCCGAGCCCGCTGGAAGCGCCCGTAATGATTGCGATTTTGTCCTTCAGATTCATAGAAGCTACTTTTGGTGATTATTTCAGGTGCACATAACGCACAACTACCTGTCAAAGAACATACTAATTTGGTTGATCGATATGGAACTTAGCGTCGATAGTGGGGCACTATATTTTCGTGGCAGGCCAGTGGACGCCACGGACGTATCGGTCGCGTTGAGTGAATTCGTTTCTGCCAGTCGGCAGGCCGTGATAGACAAAGTGCTGAGCGAAAGGACGCTAAACATCGCTACTGTTGTTGAGGGCTCAATCAACACAGGAAATGTTAGTGCAGTAATGAGAACTGCGGAAGCTTTCGGGTTTCTTCCATTTCACATCATAAAGACCGGCGGTGAATTCAAGAATTCATCGCGGTCCTCACAGGGGTCGAACAAGTGGTTGGACATACACGAATGGGAGACAGCCGTGCCATGCCTCGACGCTCTGCATCAGCAAAATTACAGAATAGTGGCTACTGTACCCGCGAAAGATGCCACTCCAATTGAATCGTTGGACTATGCGGTCAAAACGGCATTCGTATTCGGGAACGAGGCCGAAGGGATCAGCAAGGGAGTTCTCGGAATTGCCGATGAGGTGTGCCGATTCCCGATGGCTGGGTTTGTCGAGAGCTTTAACATCTCGGTAGCAGCCGCACTTTGCCTGTATCAGGCTTTTCAATCCCGGGGAGGGCTGGGGTCCGGCGATTTAACGCGCGAACAGATGAATACGTGGCGAGCGATGTACTATTATCGCAGCGTTCGGCGTGCAGACGATTTGCTTGCTCGCATGATGGCATAGGCTAGCGAGCACGTGACTAATTGTCGACAGACATTATTGTGATGCCCCAGTTTTCCGGATCTGACGGCGCTGACGCATTCCAATCTCCGAATGCATGTGATCCGTCAGTTTGAAAGTAGACGGTGTACGAGCCGGCTGGAAGCCCGATCACGCTATTGACCATGCGGTTTTTACTGGAGCCTCCGGCATGTTCGGACATTCGGTAGGTCATTTCCCAGACTACCTTGCCTGAACTGGAGTTCTCAATCCAACCATAGTCATACATCTCGCCATCGTCTCCTTCACCAAGTGCATAAATCCGGACGCTGGTATCCTCGGCAAGCTCAAAGTTGAATCGCTTATATGCATCGTCGCGGACGGCCGCGATTCGTGCCAGCACATTTCGATCAGAAAGTTCGTCATAGCTCGAAAAGTTGGCATCGGTATTTCCAGTGCCCGGTAACACAGTCACACCCCACGCTTCGATGTCGTAAGGCTGTTCAGAATTCCAGTCTCCGAATGCGTGCGATCCGTCTGTTACGTAGTGGACTACATAGTCTCCTGCCGGGAGATCAATCGTGCCGTCGAATACCCGATTCTTCCTCGATCCGCCCGCATGAAGCGTTTCGTCGTATCGCATCGTCCAGACGCGCTGTCGCGTAGCTGCATCAACGATCCACGCATAATCATACATCTCATTCGAGCTTCCTTCGCCTACAGAATAAATTCGAACTCGAGATGGATTCTTTATCGAGAATCCGGCGGACCTGTGTTCATCATCAGAAACCTGTCGAAGGGCAACTACAGCCTTCTTGAGATCGACATTCTGGTATTCAAAACGCCCGACACTTGACAGGTTGCGTTTGTCAAAGACCTTTAATGTAATGCCCCAGAAGTCCGGGTCGTACGGAGGAGGCGAATTCCACTCTGCTGCAGAGTGGGAACCGTCCGAAACATAAAATGCGGCATAGGAGCCCGCAGGAAGTGACAACTTCTGTCTTGCGACCCGGTTTTTCCAGGCACCTCCGGCAGGGACGGAATTGTCATAGTCCATCATCCAGACGGTCTCACGACTATCAACATCGATGATCCATGAGTAATCATATCTGCCTTCTCGTTCCACTTCTCCGAGCGAATACACCTCGATGTTCGTGTCGTCACTGAGCGAAAATCCTTCGACGACATAGGCTTCATCGCCAACGCCGGTGATAGTCAGGAACGCGTTCTCAAGGAAGGCGGCGCTCAGGTTTTCTGAATTGGATTCAGCACGTCCACTTCCCGCATACACTGTGACTCCCAGTCGATCGCTATTCTCATCGAATGAATCCTCGAGATCATTCGAACTGCTGGAATTACCACTGTCGAAAATTTCATTTAGGACTGTATGGACGACGTCTGCAATTCCTCTGACGTTCTTCCATCGACCGGTGTATCTCCAGTCTGCGTAACCGGAGTAATACGCTTCGTAGGGGCCGGCCGGAAGTCTGAGTGTTTCTTTTACTACCACTAGTGGTCCAGCGGTTTCAGACCCGGAGTCGATATTTGCTTCCCAGACAATCTTGCGCGAGACACCATCAATGATCCATGCCTGAGTCGGAGACGGCATGTTGCTTCCGGGTTCCAGAAGAGTTGCTTCAAGCGTGACCTGCTGGTCTTGTGTCAACACAAACCCCTCCGTGGAGAGGTTCTGAAAGTCTACATTAGAGACACGGACTATTGAGTGATCCTGCGCAACCGAGGAACTGGCAACGAAAACGAGAAATAAATAAACAGAAAACTGCCTGGTCATGGCGTGTACTATCGTTATGGGAGTTGTGATATCGTTGACGCAAATGTTATCTAAAAGTTACTAGTACCGGGTGTTGTTGAGCATATTCGAGATAAATAAATCATAAATATGATGTGCGTATGGGTGGATCAACCAAAATGGTCGAACTGGAACATCAGCATCGAGACCGGCTGATTACCCTTTTTACCTCGGCATTCTCCCAGTATCCTCTTTTTGAGATACTTTTGGCCCATTCTGAAGACCGGTCGGGGACCGAAATCCGAGACATTATCACCTTCTGGGTCGACATCTATCTGTCTAACGGATACCAGCTGATAGGGTGTATTATAGACAACATGCTCATCGCCGGAGCGATGATTACTCCGCCGGATGCCGAGTTTGATACGAAGGGTATTGAAGAACTTTCGAAGCGGTTGATTGATCAGATCGGGCAAGACATGTTTGTCCGGCTCGAAGACTTTGAGAATGCGACGGAATCTGGACTTCCCCTCAAAACGCATCATAATCTTGGTATCCTGGCTGTTGATCCGGAATTCCAGAGAAGGGGTATTGGCAGGCTGCTGATTGAACACGTATCCACGGAGGCAGCCTTACACGCCACTTCGTCCGGTGTCTGCCTCACGACTGAGGCGCTGGAGAATGTAGGCTATTACCAGTCTCTGGGATTCACGACGATCACACAGGTCACCGTACACGGTATCGAGAGTTGGGGGATGAGGCTCGATCTTTAACCTACCGCACGGACTTGAAAACAAACAGCCCCTGACGGGAATCCGTCAGGGGCTGTTGGTTGCTAGCAACGTGGTCGCGCTAGAAATCTTCGCGCGCCTTGACAACGACTGTGTTGTCATCGATATGCTGAATCTCAGCACCTTCGGTAGATGTACTTACTCCGGATACACCGTAGGTAAGTTCCAGATTACCGTTTGGCCCGGATACACTGACTGTTACCTGGGCAATAGAGGGTGTGTCCTCCGAATCGCCATCAGGATCTTCCACGACAGCAAACGAAAACTCTGTAATGCCGGGACCGCGCAGAACGTCGGCATATGTCGTTCCTCCATTGAGGAAGATTGTGTCGCTTAGTCGCGTGGCAACATTACCGGTTGCGATGACTTTCTCGCCGGCTACAGACACCCCGATGCTCGTTCCTTCAGCAAGTGGATTGCCATTCCGGTCGTTTACTGTAAAGTCATACGTTCGTAGAAACGGTGTGCTGGAAGAGCTCGTCTGGGTCAACGTGATGATCGGAGAACCTGTCCACAGTACTGGAGTCTGAGCAGAAACTTCCTGCTGATTTTCGTCAGCAGTAATAGCTGTGATAACACTCACACCGTCAGGTGGGATTGGATTTCCAGATAGAAGATTGACTGACCCTTGACCCTGTGCATCAGTCAGCGTTGATCCTTCGATTACACCATGCGTGGACGTAAAGTAGACAGCCGTTCCCGGCCGGACCGGATTGAACCACTTGTCTCCAGCAAGAACAGATATTCCATTCTCGATACTGAATGCCAGGAGGCCTGGGAAGTTGAATTTTTCAGGCCCGAGAGTAAAGTGGCCAGCGTCGGGCAAGCCGCCATGAATCGACATTGCTACGGGCAATGAACGTATGACGTTACCGTTTACTGATGCAGATGCGACAACCTGTACTACTCCTGCTGTGGTACCAGCCGACAGATTTACTTCTGCAAATCCAGCGTTATCAGTCCGTACTGAACTAGGGAAGAGAAACTCTCCACCGCCCGGACCTGCGCCAATTGCAAATGATATGTCGATCGCATTCGAAAGTGTAATAGGTGTTCCGGTAGAATCGGTGACCTGGAACCTGATCTGTGCAACTTCTTCCGAGCCGCTTTCTGTGACACCTATTGCAGACGAACTCTGAGAAGACAGGAGTATATTGGATGCCTGACCGGATTCGGTCGGGGTCGACGAACTCAGGTTCAGCTGTATCGTCGGTAAATTGATCTCTTCGTCTGCACTCGCTGTGAACTGGGTCGAACTATTTGTACCGTAGCCGGCTTTGGAAACCGACAATGAAAGCGTAGATGTACTATCGACATCGAAATCGAGTGCATACGTTCCGTCGGCCGCCGTGAATACAACTTCGCCGAGAGGTCGAACCTCTACCCGAGCGTTTTCCAACGGAAGTTGATCCTGGTCTATGACTCGGCCGGAGACATTAACTGGGCCTGCATCTTCTGATTTGAATGCATCGCATCCTGCGAGAAGTAAACCGGCAAGAAGGAGCGGGAAAGCAAGGGTGGTAAATTGTTTCATGGGATCGCCACTAATCAATAAAGCTGGTGGACCTCGAAAGCGAGGTGTCACACAGTGTATCGACTAGCGACAACGCTACTTTAGCGCCAAAAAACGCCTATTCTACCGGTAAGCTAACGCGGTTATGAACAGCGATAAGCAGTTGCAAAAGATAAGCTTAGACGTGTGTCCAGGTTTCTGCAACCACGACCTCTGGCATTCGACTGGCTATCAGGCCCCCGGGGCGCGGATCCAGGCACGGACGGACTACCTGAAGGTCAGCCCAACAGGGTTGAGAACAGCTTTACTCCTCGATCACCCAGGTATCGCCTTGATGCAGCAAATCAGCCAGGCTCCCTTCCCCGCGCTTTGAAAGCACGTAATCGATCTGATCATGCAGTTGACGATCGTAATTTGGACGCTCTTCTCTGTAGAAGATTCCGAACGGTTGAGGGAGAGCCTCATCAAAGAAAATTCGTGTTATCGCCCCTGCCAGGCCACGATTTGTCTCGTCGTAAATCAGACAGTCGTCTATCGACCAATCGCCTTCTAGGTCAATTGCCTCAAACCTGTATCCGTCAAGGCGCAAGCCTTTCTTGTCGTTGTCGAACGTAAGTGGTTTTCCATGTTCGCAAAGTAATGCTCGACGTGGTTTGGACTCTTTCTCTGTAAAGTCGAAGAAGGCACCATCGTTGAAGATGTTGCAGTTCTGGTAGATCTCAACAAATGACGCACCGACATGCGTATGCGATGCTTTGAGCACTTCTTTCAGATGCTTGGGATCGCGGTCCATCGAGCGGGCAACAAATGTCGCATCGGCTCCAAGAGCAACGGAAGCTGGATTAAACGGGTGATCAAGGGAACCGTACGGGGTACTTTTGGTGACCTTCCCAATTTCCGATGTCGGACTGTACTGTCCCTTCGTCAATCCATAAATCTGATTGTTAAAGAGTAGCAGCTGTACGTTTACATTTCGGCGAAGCAGGTGAATAAGATGATTTCCGCCAATGGACAATGAGTCGCCATCGCCTGTTACGATCCAGACGTCCAACTCCGGCCGACTCGCTTTCAGTCCTGTAGCGATGGCTGGGGCACGACCATGGATCGAATGCATTCCGTATGTATTCATGTAGTACGGAAAACGGCTGGAACAGCCAATCCCTGAAATGAATACAGTGTTTTCGCGCGGTACGTTGAGTTCCGGCATGAGGCGTTGAACGGTGGCAAGGATTGCATAGTCACCGCATCCCGGGCACCATCGAATATCCTGATCACTTACAAAGTCTTTCCGCGTAACGCCACTCTTGGCAGTCTTCTTGCCGGGTGGCAATGTGACTCCCGGGGGACCTGAAGGCTTTTTACCCGTAGAGGGAGGCATCTTCGGTGGCCCAGCTGGTTTGGCTGCACGAGGTGGCAAACTTACTGGTTTGCCCTTGGGTTGATTGTTATTCTCGCTCATGGAGAGTCAATACCGGTTAAGGAAGTCATGACAGGATTTCTTCAATGCGGGCTACTATCTCGCTTGCTTTGAAAGGGAGGCCAGCCGTCTTGCACAACGAGTGAAGCGGGAGAAGGAAATCACTTCTCAAAATGCGGACAAGCTGCCCATCATTCAACTCGGGCACAAGTCCATGATCAAAAGAACTCAGGATGGATCCTAGATCAGGTGCCATCGGGTTCAGGTGCCTCAAGTGGACTGCTCCAACCGTAAAGCCCTTCTTCCTGACGCGGTCGACAGCTGACTCGATGGAGCCTCTTGTTGAGCCCCACCCTACGACAAGAAGCTGACCCTTCGGATCTCCGTAAACTGTCAGTGGAGGTATTTCAGCCTTGACCCGGGCGACTTTCTCAGCCCGAATACGCGTCATATGCTGGTGGTTTTCCGGATCGTATGAAACGTTTCCGGTGACATCCTCTTTTTCAAGACCTCCGATGCGGTGTTCAAGTCCTTTTGTTCCGGGTTTTGCCCATGGCCGTGCAAGCGTTTCCTCGTTGCGCCGGTAGGGAAGAAAAGCTGCTTCACTTCCCTCGAGTTCATTCGTTTTCGTGATGAACTCCGCATTAAAAGGTTGCAGATCATCGGGATCAGGAATCAGCCACGGTTCAGAGCTATTAGCCAGGTAGCCATCTGAAAGAAGAATTACCGGTGTCATGTACTTGACCGCAATTCGACACGCTTCGTAAGCAGTTTCAAAACAATCACCAGGTGTACTGGTGGCAAGCACTGGTAGTGGCGCCTCTCCATTCCGGCCATAGAGCGCCTGCAGAAGATCGCTCTGCTCGGTCTTCGTTGGCAGGCCGGTTGATGGACCTCCGCGCTGAACGTTTACAACGACCATTGGCAATTCAGTCATAAGACCGAGACCCATCGTCTCTGCTTTAAGTGCAAGTCCGGGTCCACTTGTGCCGGTAATGCCGAGCGTTCCGCCAAAACTAGCACCGAGTGCAGCACCCACCGCTGCAATTTCATCCTCGGCCTGAAACGTCGTGATATTGTAATTCTTGTAGCGGCTCAGCTCGTGTAGAAGGTCCGATGCAGGCGTAATCGGATAGGAGCCATAGAATATTTGCAACCCGCTTTTTTCGGCAGCTGCGACAATACCCATGGCGAGCGCCTGTACGCCACGGATAGCGCGGTACTTACCCGGAGGCAGTTTCGCCGGCCGCACATCATACTGAACAAGAAACTGCTCAGTCGTTTCGCCGTAGTGGAATCCTTTTGATAGCAAATGCAAGTTCGCCTTAAGGATCTCCGGTTTCTTCCCGAACTTCTGCTCGAGCCATTCATGGGCCGGCTCGACGGGTCTCGAATACAACCACAGTGCAAGTCCAAGTGCAAACATATTCTTGGATCGATCCACTTCCTTCTGGCCCAGGTCGAAGTCCTTGAGGGCCTCACGTGTGAGTGTCGTAAGCTTCACACGAATTACCCTGAAGGCCTGCAGTGAGTCATCATCCAGCGGATTGGCATCGTAGCCGGCAAGGTCAAGGTTGCGTTTCTCAAAGGCGTCAATGTTGACTATGATCGTTCCTTCGGGATTCAGTCGTCCAAGGTTGACCTTAAGTGCAGCAGGGTTCATTGCTACCAGCAGATCTACTTCATCTCCCGGAGTCTTGATGTTCACTGAACCGAAGTGCAACTGAAATCCGCTAACACCATACGTTGTGCCTGCCGGTGCCCGAATTTCGGCCGGGAAGTCGGGTAGTGTCGATAGATCGTTCCGGGCGTAAGCTGTCGCAAGAGTGAACTGTGAACCAGTCAGCTGCATGCCATCGCCTGAGTCTCCTGCGAATAGAATCGTCGCATCAGAGAGCACTTCTATTTTCTTTTCACGTGTCGTATCGCTCATATCAGCTTTTAAAATGCGGATCCAGGACCGTGCTAGCCAAACCACAAGTTAGCGTAAAACTAGTAGATATCAACGTCCGTTGTTGTTCAAGGTTCGGCAGGTATCGTCTGCCGGAACAGATGCCTTGTTGTTGCTTTTGAAGCTTCAGTTACGACCTGCTACCGGCTGGGCGCGCCCCAATTCAATTCCCAGATCGACGATAATGACTACTGACATACCGGTCATCGACAACCCGGACTCGAAGCGATTCGAGGTACATGTGGATGGCCAGATCGCTCGCGTCGAATACATTAACGCCACGAACAAAATTGTGTTGACACATACCGAGGTTCCGATAAACCTGGAAGGAAGGGGTATCGCAAAGTACCTCATCAAAGGAACACTCGACATCCTTCGGACACGGTCTATCGATGTAATACCGCTGTGTCCTTTCGTTAAATCGTTTATCAGGCGTAATCCTGAATATGCCGATCTCGTACCAGCGGAATATCCACTGTAGTTAATCAGTTATCACAGAATGGAACTGATGAAAATGAGGTCTCGTTGATACAATAACAGATAGTGGTTGTTTGATGCCTCCTTCTTTTCAAGACCTTTTTTCGAAGCCAAAGCCGATCATTGCAATGGTACACACGGGACCCAGTCCCGGCGTGCCGGGGTTCCACTGCATGGAGAGCGCAATTGAGCGTGCGATTGCAGAGACGGAGGTGTATGTAAGTTGTGGCGTAGACGGACTACTGATTGAAAATATGCGAGACTTCCCGTGCGTCTCAGAAGCAGAGATGGGTCCGGAAGTGGTTGCAATGATGACGCGTGTTGCATGCGCGGTCAAGCGGCGTGCCAAACGAATCCCCGTTGGCATTCAGGTCTTGTTCCAGGCGAATCGAACCGCCATCGCCGTGGCTCAGGTCAGTGGATGCGAATTTATACGGGCAGAGGGATGGACATACGCCCACGTATCCGACAAGGGAATTGCTAAGGCGTCCGCAGGCTCAGTAGTCCGGTACCGTGAATCTATCGGTGCCGACCACGTGGCGGTTTTTGCTGACGTGAAAAAGAAGCATGCTTCCCATTCGCTGACCAATGACCTTTCACTAGGTGACATTGCCTCGACGATGCACTTGCACATGGCAGACGCAATCGTCGTGACCGGAGCAAGCACTGGTCGTGAAGTGAATCCGGATGATCTGGTCGATGCAGCGGCTAATACGGACCTGCCTGTTCTTGTGGGTAGCGGTGTAACACATGCAAACATAGGCAGCATGTTTCCATTGGCTGACGGTTTCATAGTCGGTAGCTCATTCAAGGAAAACGGAGTATGGCACGGACCGGTATCTGAGGAGAGAGTTCGACGAATGGTTGACGCCGCAGAGACGACACGTGCAGCAACGGCTTCTACAATACATCGGAATTGACATGATCACTTACGTCGCCCGTACAGATAGCATTGAGATCGCTGTCCAACCGGTATGGCTCGACGGCCAGTCGAGTCCCATGGAAAAGAAATTCGCATTCGGGTACTACATAACAATAGCGAACAACAGCCTTCGTGATGTACAACTTCTGCGACGGCATTGGTTTATCAACGACGCCAATGGCAAAATTCAGGAGGTCGAAGGTGAAGGCGTGATCGGTCAGCAGCCGGTTATCCGTCCAGGAGAATCACATTCCTACAACAGCTATTGTATCCTGGAGACGTTTTCCGGAAGCATGGAAGGGACATACCTCATGGAGTGGGAAAATGGAGAGCGTTTCAGAGCAGTTATTCCGCAGTTCCTGCTGAAGGCAGCGGCGAACTAGATCATTTCGATCGCTATTACACAGTCGGCCGTCGTTAACTCAATAATCTGATTACCCGCGGTAAGCTGAAAACCTGATATAGCATCCGGTAGTACCTCCCTCGGTGTTTCCATGTGAAAAAGAGTATCCGCCACGACGTGCCAGTCTTCCGGTGTCAGGTGGACCGTAGCTTTCCCATCCTCTACGACAAAATTAGCGTAGTTGAGAACACGATTGAGATGATTAATTCCCTGTTTCTGGTGAAGGTTCGGATCCATTGAGGAAATGGTTTTTATTAAGACCTGACCTGATTAGATTGCAGTCATGAACATGATCTCCCGGTGACCGTTCCCGACAAGTTACCGATTAGATATACTTGCAACAGAAATGCGCCAATATTTAACCTATCTACAGCACATCCTGGATGAGGGCGTGGACAAGACAGATCGAACCGGTACCGGTACCCGAAGCGTCTTCGGTTATCAGATGCGGTTCAATCTCGCCGACGGATTCCCGGTCGTAACGACGAAGCGTCTTCATCTTCGAAGTATCATCCATGAATTGCTATGGTTTCTTAGTGGAGATACTAACACTCGATATCTGAATGCCAATGGAGTCACTATCTGGGACGAATGGGCCGATGAATCCGGTGAGTTGGGACCTGTTTACGGCAAGCAGTGGCGTCGCTGGGAAGGTGCAGACGGCACCGTCACCGATCAGATTCAGAATGCGGTTGATACGCTGCGATCAAACCCGGACTCGAGGCGAATCCTCGTGTCTGCCTGGAAGGTGGATGAAGTGAAGGACATGGCGTTACCGCCGTGTCACCTGCTCTTTCAGTTTTACGTCGCCAACGGACGCCTGTCATGTCAGCTTTATCAACGGAGCGTCGATAGCTTTCTCGGCTTGCCGTTTAATATTGCCTCGTACGCTCTGCTTACGCACATGATGGCTCAGCAATGTGATCTGGATGTGGGCGACTTAATCTTTACCGGCGGTGATTGTCATATCTATTCCAACCACCTGGAGCAGGTCAATCTGCAATTGTCGCGTTCGCCGAAGAAGCCTCCAAAGTTGGTGATTCACCGTAAACCGACAACAATCTTTGATTATTCCTACGAAGATTTTGAGCTCGTCGGGTACGAACATCACCCGAGAATTGCCGCAGACGTTGCCGTGTAAGTCATGCCTGATAAACCGTCGCGCCCGCAGATAGTCGTTATCGCTGCTGTTGCTACCAGGAACCGTGTGATTGGTGACGGACTGGATCTCCCGTGGCGAATACCCGAAGACCTAAAGCGATTCAAGCGACTGACTTTGGGACATCCGATGATAATGGGGCGTCGGACTTTTGACTCGCTCGTTGAGCAATTTGGTGGTCCTCTAAAGGGGCGACGACTTCTTGTCCTGTCGTCACGCGGACAGATGGAGAGCTTCCCCCAAATCGAAGTATTCCCGAGTATCGCAGAGGCACTCGAAGCAGTCCGTGATGATGAACTCGTATTTATTGGCGGCGGCGGTGGCGTCTACGAAGAGTTCATTCCATTGGCGGACACGCTTGAGTTGACCGAAGTCGAAGGTGATTATTCGGGAGACACGTTCTTCCCGCCGTATGAGCATCTCATAGGTTCTGAATTTGAAGAGGTCCAACGAGAGGATCGTGACGGATTCTCGTTTGTGACATACGAGCGAATCTGCCGATAGGTGATCTGCCCCCCCCCCGGGGAAAAATACATCCAGCTCGCGAACTGCGCCAATGGGAATGTGCTAGAGAAGTTCTTGAACATTCTCTAGTAGATTTTCTAGAGAAACTGTCGGATATAAGACTGGGTCAAACGGCGGTCACGGTTACGGATGGAATTGCATTCACGGAGTCTGATATATCGAGATCGGTATCGGGTTGCTCGTTGCCGCTTACATCAATTGCCCGGACTCGAATCTCATGATCGCCTGCAGCGAGGTTGACGTCAAAGAACCATTGCACCCAGACGGATCGGAACGGGTACGCCAGACCGGACTGTAGCTGAAGTGCACTCTCAAGCTCGGGCGCTGCCTCGACAATTTCATCAAGTGACACGATTGACGCGTCGGCCCACTGGGATCCGTCGATACTGACTTCTACACGCGAAATTGGCGATGCCCCACTTACGGCAATGCCGAACACTCGTGTTGCACCTGCCTGGACCATCCCGTTGCCAATCGGATCTGTGATCTTCGAGACAATCCGCAGTTCGCCATCGTCGATAAATCCGACATCTTGATACGTGCCAAATGGATCGTCACTCGCGACAGCTTCAATCCGCTCAAGCCACTTCAGATTCTTGTAGCCGAACGACTCACTCAGGATCAAGCGAACAGGTCCACCATGTATTTCGGGGAGTAGCTGTCCATTCATGTGCGTGACAAGTATCGGTGGGAAGAGCTGGGACTGTTCGTTTCCCTTGACCCTGTCAATTCGGAAGTTATTTGTGAACCCGTCATAGCCATAGACCCGGAACCGGCGAGCTTCGGGCCGGACACCAGCCCTGTCGGTAAACACGTCTAACGGAATCCCTGTCCATAACGCGGTGCCAATGAGGCCTTCAACTTCGTTGGTGTCGACAACGCAACGCATTGTTTTGAGGAGTGTAACAGCGTTTCCATTGGCTGCCTCCTCAACGAGGTCGGCATACGTAATTGTAACCGGGCTATCCACCAGGCCATCGAGCGTCAGGGTCCAGTCACCAGCGGAGATAGACGGTTGCTGCCAGTTCGGAATGGATACTTCGGCGCCGACCCGAACAAAGAAGTCCTCATTCGGGGTGATAAACGGAATTTGAAGACCATCAACGAGGGGCTCTACAAAATTTGTTTCGCACCCGACAACGTTGATTGCAGTTAGCCCTAGTACCGCCGTTGATGCGGTTTTGAGAAAGGCACGTCTGCCGACTCTGGCTTCTCCTTCTGTTTCATTTGTTCTGCGTTTTTCTCCTTGCAGCATTTTCTTGTCGAGAATGAAATATCCAGACCGACAAAGTAGTCGGTTGACTTGATGGTGTTTGCACCAACAGGTGTAAATCGAATCTGCCCGCTCAGTCCCACACTTCCGGGTAGTTGTATCCGCACGCCGCCTCCGGCCTTAACGTAGCGCTGTCGCGTAGGAAACGGATTGTAAACAGAGAACGCAATGTCAGGAGCCTCGATTGACCAAACGCCTCCAACGACACCCTGCACGAGAATCCTGCGCCCAAGATTTAGACCCAGCTCTGCCGAATAGAGAAACAGGTCATCAAACTCAGGTCTTGAATCGAAGACACAATCCAGGTCTTGTCCAACCTGACAATCTCGGGCAACTGAAAGGTCATAAAAACTTGTGGGATGCTCGAAGCCCACGGAGAACTGTGCGTAGAACGGAGCCGGATAAAAACTACGACCGTACGATAGTAGAGCTCCCACATTTACCTGACCGCTTCCGGCCGACGGAGCATAATTGCGGGTATAGCCGAGCGGTATACTGCTGACTATTGAGATTGAAGCCGCGTTGCGTCCACCGGTTGCTCCGGCGATCCGGGCAAGACTGACCGAAAGGCCGACCTCCGCAGATCCAATAGCCCGCGTCTGATATTCGAAGGACGTATCCCGAACACGAATTCGCTTATATGGAATAGTACCGAAGAATGTAACAGTATTGGTCAGACCAATATCCGTATACAGATATGCAGCCTGTTCGACGTATGGTCGGTAGTCGACGTTATCTGCGTACGCTCGAAGGGTACCATCAAACGTAAATTGTTCGGTAGCGGCACTCTGTCCGTAGAAAACCTTTGCATATACCGATCCGGCCTTTTGCGTCCAGGCCTGTCCCATGCCTGTCTGCGGTAACAGGGCAAAAATCAGGAATATGACAATTGAGCGCAGCTGCATCCATCCGTTATCGACTTAAAAGCAAAGTTATCAACGAGTTGACAGCTTTTTGACAGGATCGTTCAGGGATATCGTTCTGGAGGAAAATCGCCTGTTTTCCGGGCCGAAATGTCACACAATTGTTGTAAATCCGGCCCTGGTGTTATGACTCGTCAGTCGAACCTTCTATTCGAGCTAGTTCGCTCCTGATGATCATCTGTGCCTCGGCGTCCATATTTTCGAGCATCCAGCTGATGTATGAAGGCTCCTCGGACTGTATGCTTCGAATTGATTTGTCACGATGCATTCCGAAGCAAATGTTTATGTCATCCTCAACGCGAATGAACTTGCGCCGGCTATCGAGGTATGGCGCTCGCATGGCCATGACAATGTCGTTTACGGACCCGGAAAGTTCATAGCGCCGTTGCTGTTCGTTATAGATTTCCACGGTCGCTTCGACGTCATTTATGGCGCGATGGGCTTCGGGGAATTCCTTTCCGAAGTAGTATGAGTATGTCCAGCCAAGTGAGCGAACCTCGAACTTGCGTAGAATTTCCAGAGAGTCGAGTACAACCATATCGTCCGGCACGGGCATTGGAAAGCCGCAGCGCTCAAACTCAGATCGCAACATTGGAACGTCGAAATTTGCCGCATTGTATCCAGCGAGATCAGCTCCCGACACTATATCTCCAAGAAGAGTCGCAATCTCGGTGAATGTTGGCGCGTCTACAACATCTTCGTTCGAGATGCCGGTCAGTTCCACAACTTCGGACGGAATCTCTCTCTCAGGGTTTACCAACGAGTCGTACGTGAAGCGGGAGCCATCAGGATTCAATCGGACACACGCTATCTCAATGATGCGCTCGTTTTTCCAGTCTAGTCCGGTAGCTTCGAGGTCAAAAAAGACAATTGGTCTGGCGAGGATCACGGGTTAGGCCTCATTGACTTTGCATGTCGTCGAGTGTTCTCAATAAAATCTGTTCGGAAGATACATGTATTGGTTCGACCTGCCGATAAAGGTGCTATGGATTCTCACACTCAACGGTTTGGTTCCTACGAGTCGATCCGGGCGTACGTGGCAGCCTGGGCTCCTTCCGTACTTCTCGGGCTCGCCGGGGCGTTCTTCACAATTACGAGGAATGATTACTCGTTTATGGACGCCATCGACCTGGTCATTCACGAGGCCGGCCACATCTTCTTCGCCTTTTTTGGCGAGTTTATCAGGATGGCTGGAGGTACGCTGATGCAGATCATTCTGCCTGCAGGTCTGGCAGCATACTTCTACGCCAATAACTATCGGCTCGGGCACCAGATAATGCTGTTCTGGCTCGGTCAGAGTTTGCTGAATGTAAGCGTCTACGCTGCTGATGCGAGTGCACGGAGCCTGCCGCTTCTGGGCGGATCACAGGTTACGCATGACTGGCATTACATGCTTCAGAAGACAGGCATGCTCGAATATGACTATTTGATTGCCGACGTGTTCGTAGTGCTTGCTGTCTCTGTTTTCGTTTTGATGGTTCTTACGCCGAAGCACATGATGTAGCGGGTGTCAGCGCCGTTTGTTAAATCCAGTGTTTCCGTCTGAACAGATACAAGAGTCCGAGAGCTATTGCTGCCATGACGGCAAGTGAAACGAAATAGCCGTTCTGAGTATGTAGTTCGGGAATGTTCTCAAAGTTCATCCCGTAGATGCCTGCGATAAATGTCAGAGGGATAAAGATCGTCCCGATAATGGTTAGCACTTTCATGATGTCATTCATCCGGTTGCTTATGCCGGTCATGTACAAGTCGTTGAGTCCGCCAAGGACATCGCGCATCGACTCGACAATGTCGATGACCTGTACCGCATGATCGTAGACATCATGCAGGTATGGCTTGACGTCGTCAGAGATTAAATGCGACTCCAGTCTCTCTAACTGGCTGATCATTTCGCGGACCGGCCACGTAGCACGTCGAACAACGATCAAGTTCGTCCGCAATCTGCGCAGTTCATCCTGTTCATTTGGCGAAGGATCAATCGTGATGTCGTCTTCGACCTCTTCCATACGTTCATCGATGCTCTCGAGAGTCAGGAAGTAGTAGTCGACAATAACATCGATTAGCGCATATGCGAGATAATCGGTACCGAATTTTCTTATGCGATTGTTACCCTGTCGCAGACGACCTCGAACCGGATCGAAAACATCGCCAGGTCTTTCCTGAAACGAGATTAGATAATCCGGTCCGATTACAAGGCTGACCTGCTCCGACGAAAGACTCGCACCCGATGTCGATGATGTAATCATCCGTAGCACCACGTATATGTAGTCTTGATAGATCTCCACTTTCGGTCGTTGATTCAGACTGGCAATGTCTTCCAGGACAAGAGGATGGAGATCCAGGTCAGCTCCTACCTTAGCAAGGACTTGACCGTCATTGAGTCCGTCAATATTTATCCAGGTTTTGCGACCGGTTTTTCGTATTGCGAGAGCTTCGTCAATCGTTCCATGTCTGGACTCGGAAATTTTATCGACATCGTAGTTGAACGAGCTGATCGCTACCGGTTCTTCAGAAACGTCACCAATAAAGACTATGGTGCCGGGAGCGGTTCCAGGCTTCTTACGCGGGCGGACGAGGCGGTGCATGAATTTTTTTGGTCGGTTCGATTCAAGATAGCAGGTCTGAGGCAAAATCACGCAACTGTAGCAGGACATCTACTGACTGGACTCTTACAATCGGCTCCCTTTTCATTAGATTGCGATCGTTCCACTTCATCATCTAAATCGTTTCTAACTATGGCTCGCAAACTTCGGTATGGTATGGTTGGTGGTGGTCCAGGTGCATTCATCGGGGCTGTTCATCGCAGCGCTATCGCGCTTGACGGACAGGCAGTACTGGTAGCTGGCGCTTTTTCTTCCGATCCGGCAAAATCTCGCGAGCAAGGCCACGAACTTGGTATCTCTGAATCCCGGACGTATGACACGTATGAGCAGATGGCATCGGTGGAAAAATCGCTTCCAGCGGATCAGAGAATTGACTTTGTGTCAATTGTCACGCCGAACAACACTCACTTTCCTGTAGCGAAGACATTTGCTGAACATGGTTTCCACATCGTCTGCGATAAACCGATGACGACAACCCTCGCAGACGCTCTTGAGTTGAGCCATGTGGTCCGGGAGGCAGGAGTGATCTTTGCGCTGACCCATAACTATACAGGATACCCGATGGTCAAAGAAGCCCGGCATATTGTCCACGCAGGCGAGCTTGGCATCATCAAAAAGGTCGTTGTCGAGTATCCGCAGGGCTGGTTGTCTACCCTTGTGGAGGACGATGGACAAAAACAGGCGTCATGGAGAACTGATCCTAAAATTGCCGGTGCCGGTGCACTCGGTGACATTGGTTCTCATGCTGAGAACCTTGTGCGATACATCACCGGCTTGCGTATCGCTGAAATGTGTGCTGATGTTTCGACGATCGTCCCCGGAAGATTAGTTGACGATGATGCCAACATTCTTGTTCACTACGAGGGCGGGGCGAGAGGAATCATTTACTGCTCGCAGGTTTCAGTCGGTGAAGAGAACGCGCTCAACGTGCGGATATATGGTACCAAAGGTGCAATCGAATGGGATCAGGAGTCTCCAAATTCGCTGATCCTGAAGAGACAATCAGAGCCGACATCGGTGCTTCGCGCTGGACAACCGTATCTTTCGGAGGCGGCTCAGAGCAGCACGCGATTGCCACCCGGACATCCGGAAGGATTTATTGAGGCTTTTGCAAACATATACCAGAACGCAATTGGCGCGATGAGCGCGCTCGATCAGGGTTTGCCGCTCGAAGAACTGGATCTCGAATACCCGGATATTGATGATGGTATTCTCGGAATGCACTTTATCGAATCGGCATTGAAAAGCGGGCGAGAGCGGCGCTGGATCGATGCGTCATATGAACTTGAATCTGAACGGTAAATGACACGACCTGTAACACTCTTTACCGGCCAATGGGCTGATCTGACTTTGGAGGACCTGGCGCGCAAAGCAGCCGGCTGGGGATTTGACGGACTGGAGCTCGCATGCTGGGGGGATCATTTTGAAGTACAGCGTGCACTTGAAGAGCCTCGTTATTGCGAACAGCGAATCTCGTTACTGGCTGATTACGGTTTATCGACGTTTGCTATATCGAATCATCTTGTCGGCCAGGCTGTCTGCGATGTCATAGACAGCCGGCACAAAGCAATATTGCCTGATTATGTCTGGGGAGATGGTGATCCGGAAGGTGTGCGTGAACGTGCAGCTCAGGAGATGGCCGATACCGCCAGAGCGGCGGCAAAGCTCGGCGTGACTGTCGTAAATGGATTTACAGGTAGTAGTATCTGGCCATTCCTCTACAGCTTTCCGCCGGTCGATCCAGCGACAATCGAAAATGGGTTCAGAGACTTCGCTCGCAGATGGAATCCCATTTTGGATGTTTTCGGTGACGTTGGTGTCAAGTTTGCACTGGAGGTGCATCCGACTGAAATCGCATTTGATATCTCGACAGCTGAACGGGCAGTAGAAGTACTCGGCAAGCGTCCCGAGTTCGGTTTCAATTATGATCCGAGTCATCTTGGTTACCAGGGAGTAGATTACGTTCGGTTCATCTCCGAGTTTAGAGATCGGATCTACCACGTGCATATGAAAGATGTCTGGTGGAGCCGTGGCGGGACGCGTTCCGGAGTTTTTGGTGGGCATCTTGAATTCGGTCATGAGGATCGTCACTGGGATTTCAGATCACTCGGCCGTGGATCCATCGACTTTGAAGAGATCATTCGTGAGTTGAACCGCATCGGATACGAGGGGCCCTTGTCGATCGAGTGGGAGGATTCTGGAATGGATAGAGAGCACGGAGCAGAGGAGGCCTGTGCATTTGTGCGGTCCGTTGACTTTCCGCCCAGCGGCCACGCCTTTGATGCGGCATTTGAGTCGGATTGATTCGTACAGACTTGTCATCAGCAAAAGAGATTGTCGATGACTTTTCGGGGTGTAGCGCAGCCCGGTAGCGCGCTTCGTTCGGGACGAAGAGGTCGTGGGTTCAAATCCCGCCACCCCGACAACCAGGTCGGTTCTATCTAAACCTTATCCTTGAAAATCTCGACGATTCTCTCGCGGCGATATTCGAAGATGCCGCGCACATCTTTCTCTACCAGGAGTCGGTTGATCAACGCCCCGCCGGGTACACGATACCGTACGATGTCTCGCATGAGAGTTCCATTGTCAACGGATTCAAACGTATGTGTGTGGTGCCAGAGTTTGTAGGGTCCCTTTAACTGCCTGTCCACGAACTGGTGTGGCGGATCCCACATTTCAATTCTGGTTAGCCATTTGACCGGGATGCCACGAAGTCGAAGCTTGTAGGAAATGAGAGACCCTTCATCAATTGTTTGTGTGTCCATCCCAAGGACATTGAAGCGAAGCAATGGAGGTGTGATAATCTCGAGGTTGTACGGATCAGAAAAGAAAGCAAAAACTGTTTCGATATCATGCTCGAGCAGCAGAGATGTCTCGAGTTGCCAGCAATCAGGTTTTCTCTCTATTGTAATATCTGTCTTCACTGCACGTCACAATTGACTCGCGAATCCCAATGATTTTCGGAGTTCGCAAGAACGAAAAAACGGCGGGGGCAAAGCCCCTCCTCCCCTCACTTACAAGTTAACTATGAAAGTGCTCCCTGCGCCAATGAACATTTGCTAGAACAACTCTAGGATGAATCCTAGAAATTATCCTAGAGAACGTGGGCTGTCACCTGTCAGATGCATACATCTCCTCAATCAACTCCGCGTACCGCTCGGTAATCTGCTTTCGGCGCGGTTTGAGCGTGGGTGTCAACAGTTCGTTTTCGACTGTGAAAGGCTCCTCGATGAGTTTGAAACCACGAATTTTTTCGTGCGCTGCGGACGAACGAGAGTAGCGCTTGAATTCTCCTTCGAAGTGCTTGATCACGGCTTCGTGCGTCAACAGATCGGATTCCGTCGCGCCATTTCCTGACGGTCCAGCAATCGATCGAATTGTATCAGTGTCCGGTACGACCAGCGCAGTAAGATAACTTCGGCCCTCACCGACCACCAGGATCTGATCTATTCCAGGCAATTGTTTGAGCTGGTCTTCGATCGGACCGGGATAGATGTTTTTGCCGCCCTTGGATACGATCATGTGCTTGATGCGATCCGTTATCTGCAGGTAACCATCTTTAAACCTTCCAACATCTCCGGTATGGTACCAGCCGTCGGGGTCAATCGATTCGCTCGTCGCCTCATCATTATTCCAGTAACCGCGCATAATGTTGGGACCCTTGGCGATAATCTCACCTTCCTCGCTTGTAAGTGTGGACTCCTTGTCCGTACCGACAACCTCAGCGACAATCTTCTGGTCCGTTAGCCGCTGGATGGCAACTGTTACGCCCGGTAGCACGCGACCGACTGTTCCATAACGGGGATCTTTGAGAGGGTTCAGTGTGAGTACGGGCGACGTCTCCGTTAGCCCGTAGCCTTCGATCAACAGTACACCTGCAGCCTCAAAAAACTCTCCAATCTCGCGAGGAAGCGCGGCACCTCCCGACACGGCAAATCTCAGATTATTTCCGAGCTTTTCATGCAGCTTCGAGAATACAAGCCGGTGCGCCAGAGCCGTACGCAATTTCAAAATCGGTCCGGGTGTTTTTCCTGAGCGAACAACTGAAGCAGACTTCCGTCCGCTGTTCAGGGACCACTCAAAAATGGATTGCTTGATTGCCGGGCCCGCGGCGACATTCTTCGAGATGGTGTTGTACACTTTTTCAAATAACCTCGGAACCGAGATCATCACCGTGGGCTTGACCTCGGGTAGATTTCGACTGACCGTGTCAATACTTTCTGCGTATGTTATTTTCGCACCTGCTGCCATCACACAGTGGTACCCGCCTGTTCGTTCGAATGAGTGACAAAGCGGTAGAAATGAAAGGTGAACATCTTCGGGACCAAACTGCACAAGTTCCAGCGCCTCTCGACAATTGGAGCAGAAATTCCTGTGTGTAAGCATTACGCCTTTCGGCTTCCCCGTCGTTCCGGAAGTATAGATCAATGAGGACAGGTCATCTTCATCAATCGTTTCAGCAATCGCCGACAATTCCTTCTCACTGTTGGTCCATACCTCTTTACCAATCTTCAGCGCCTCCTCCCATTCGATGACATAGTCCGGATGCTCCTTGCGAAGCTCGCTCATGGCAACGACACTCTTCAGATCCGGGCATTTGTCAAAAACTGCTTCCGCCTTCTTCAACTGGAGTCCTGTCGAAACAACGAAAATTGAAGCACCGGAATCGTTCAGAATGTATTCAACCTGAGAAGATGGAAGTGAGGTATACAATGAAACATTGATGCCTCCCAGGATTTGCTGAGCCAGATCAGCAATGGCCCACTCCGGACGATTCTCTGAAAGAATAGCAAGTCTGTCGCCGCGTTTGAAGCCCAGGGAATGAAGGTATCCAGCGAACATGTGAACCTGCTGCCGCAGCTCATCCCACGTAATTCCGGTCCACTCCTTCGTCGTCTTGTCCTTGAATGACATGGCGACCTTGTCCGTCCCTTTGTAATAATCTGCTACCCTGTTGAACAGCTGGGGAATTGTATTGAAGTCGACGATTGCTGGCATGATATATTCGTTATCCCGTAGGTTTAATAATGCTCTGATCGACGGCCTCGTGCAGAGCCTCGGTTCCGGATCCAACGGCATCTTTGATGGATGCGAAACCGTGCTTTTTCAGTAGTTGGTACATACCTGACTTTATCGACTTGACGAGCCGGGGCCCCTTGTAGACAAGTCCGGTGTATACCTGAACAAGTGATGCGCCTGCAAGGATTTTTTCGAAGGCAGCCTCTGCGGAGTCAATTCCGCCGACTCCGATGATAGGTACCTTTCGATCAACTCTCGAATAAATGTAATTTACAAGCATTGTAGAGCGCTTGAATAACGGTCGTCCACTGAGCCCACCGCTGCCAATCTTCTGAAGTCGGGCAGACGAGGTTTTCAGATTCTTTCGATCAGGGGCAGTATTCGATGCTACAAAACCGTGAACGCCCTTCTCGATACAGACCGAAACGATCTCTTCAATCAGACTGTCAAATACGACTTTATCCGATAAAGGAGGAGCAAGTTTTACAAGGACCGGTACTTCACTGTTCATCTCGCGACGCAATTCAAAAATGGCATCCAGAAGTTCGGTCAACGCGGCTGGCTCCTCGAACGTAGTACCTTCCTTCGTATTAGGGCAGGAGATATTCAGCGTGACATAGTCTGCAAGCGGAGAAAGAATACGAAAGCTCTCCCGAAAATCATCAATCGCCGCCTCTCCGACTATGTCCCCATCATGGGTCTTTGCAATGTTGATTCCGAGGGGAGCATATCCCTTGTGCTTAATGCGCTTGATGCGTCGTGCAATCCGTTCGGCTCCATGGTTATTGAGTCCCATTCGATTGATAAGGGCCTTGTCAGATTCCAGGCGGAAGAGCCTTGGGCGCGGATTACCTTTAGAGGGTTTCGCGGTGACGGAACCAACTTCGAGGAAACCAAATCCCAGCGAGCTCAATGCCCTCGCCATTGTCGCGTTCTTGTCAAACCCAGCGGCTAGCCCGACCGGGCTCGCGAAAAACACTCGCCAGAGGAATTGCTTCAACTCGGGCCGGTCGTACGAATAGACAGGATGGATGATAGGAGGAACGAAGGACTGTGTTGCCCGGACACCGCCAGTCACCAGGGAGTGGGCGGCCTCGGGTCCCATGCGGAAAAGAATAGGTTTTACGATTTCGTACACAGTGCATGCATCTCGGTCGAGCCAGGCGTAAAATTAGACAATCATTACCCGTTTTGAAAGAAATAAGGTCAGCAATGTCAATGACACTCTATCAGGTGGATTCATTCACTTCAAAACCATTTTCGGGTAATCCGGCCGGAGTATGCCTCCTTGAAGGACCAGCTGATGAACACTGGATGCAGAACGTTGCCCTGGAAATGGCTCTTTCTGAAACTGCTTTTCTTTACCCGACTGGAGATTCTTACAATCTGAGATGGTTTACTCCGGTAGCCGAAGTTGATCTTTGCGGGCATGCTACCCTTGCTGCAGCACACATCCTGCATGAGCTGGGTACCGTAGACCGAGGTCAGTCAGTTTCTTTTGAAACAGCCAGCGGTATACTTAACGCAGAGATAGTAAAGGATAGAATCGTTCTCGATTTTCCACCCGTTCCGGCGACAGATGTCACAGTATCCGACGAATTGCAACGGGTGGCGCAAACAACCATCATCAATGCAGCAAGGAACAGACTTGACTATCTCATTGAGCTGGGTACTCAATCAGATGTTGAGGTTTTCCGGGCGGACTTGAACGCAATTCGCGGGCTTGGTACACGGGGTTTGATTGTGACAGCTGAATCCTCGAACCCCGACTACGATTTCGTTTCCCGATATTTTGCACCCGCAGTCGGCGTAGACGAAGATCCCGTTACCGGTTCAACACACTGCTGCCTTGGTCCTTACTGGACTAGCCGTTTGGGGAAGTCGACTCTCCACGCTGCGCAGCTGTCACGTCGTGGTGGGCAAATGACTGTGCACGTTACGGGTTCGCGGGTGTTGCTATCGGGTTCGGCAGTTACCGTGATGCGCCTGGATTTGCTGGAATAAAAAAGGGGTGCCGAAATCGGCACCCCTGATTGTAACGTTTACACGATTCCTTCTCTACCATCCCGGGATTATCTGGAAACCGAAGTGTGCACCTTTATCCGGGCGTTGCCACGGATACGCATAGTAGAATTCAAGGACGGTGTAGCCAAACATGTTGAATCTGGTTGAAACACCCGTTGATACGACTGGCGATCGCTCCTGCGGCCGCCTCGAGAACTCGAAGTTCGGTCCATCTTCTTTCGTCCATGCGAGACCACCATCTGCGAAGAACGATACTTCAGTAGGCAGATACGGGAAGTTGAGGATTCCGAAGTTTTTTGTCCCAAGTAACGGAATACGTACTTCTGCACTGGCAACCGCAATTCTGGATCCAAGCAGGTTGTTGAATGAGAAGTCCTCATTCGGATCAAAAGATGAGAAGCTGTATCCACGGACGAAGGTCATGCTATTACTATATCCGAGATACTCCTGCGTGAACAGCGATGGATTCGTCGGATCCTCGTCGGCGAAGTAATTTCCAAGATGCAGACCGCGGACTGCGACCGTGATTGGCTTGAAGTGCCGGTACCGGCGATAGTCGACCAGGGCACGCAGGAACGTCTCCGAGCCGATAGCTGGCGTAAGTGACAGTCGATAGCGACCACCGGAGACCGGCGAAGTGAACCCGTTGACAGAAAAGTCGCCTATATAAGCTGCACCTGCCTGTGCGAAGTAAACGGGATCTGGCGCCTCCAGATCAAATCGCTCACGCTCGCCGAAGCCAGTCAGATCAAATCTGTCTACTTCGAAACTGAAGCCGTAGCGGACGAAGCCGGCAGACAGGTCGAATCGTTTCGTTGTCGAGAACGGATATGACCCCAGGACGTCCACCTGATCCACAAAAATGCGCTGCTTGATCAGGTCGATGCCATCGATGAAGTTATCCCCATTCGAATCATACGGAATCGACGATGCAATCAGATACGGAATGTGGGCAATCGACCCACCGTAGTTCAGACGGTTTTTTTGATTCAGGTATGCTACCTGGCCGCCAATGTCTTTGAACGTTCCATTAGCCTGAGCGACAACCGTGAGGTTGTGATTTCCAAGCATGTCACTGAAAAAGAGTCCGATTCCTCCAGCAACACCGGTTCCAAACGGCCCTCCCGTGGTTACACCGACAGTTGGCGGGGCGACGTAGTCAAGTTTTAGTCTGGCTCCGTAGTTCTCTGCGTCGGTGTAGTCTGCGTCCGGTAACCCTGTTGTCGGATCGGTGAGATAGTTTCCAACCAGTCCGGAATAGAGCGCGGATGCAGGAGGCAATAACCTGGCGTCTGCTGCTATCGGCTGGAGTGGATCGACAATGGTCCCTTCAAGTTCGTCTTGCTCTAGAGCAAATACTGAATACTTGTTCTCGGAAAAGACGGAAAACACCAGGCGGCCACTTTGGGACGCCACCGACATCGCAGGGGATAATGAGGTTATTCCGCTGACTCCGGTCGCAATCTCCGTTACACGGTATACATTTTCATTGTCAAGAGAATAGCGATAGACGTCCTTGAACCCATCATGGTCTGCTATGAAGTAGACACTTCGGCCGTCTGGTGAAAACTGTGGATTAGTACTCATGCCGGTATCGAATGGCACGACTGTTCTGATCTCATCTGTTTCGAGATCGTAGAAAGCTAACCTGACATCTGCGTACTGCAGTTTCTCAAAATCAGTGCCGTTGGGCCCACGGTCGGAAACGAAAGCTATTGTTTTGCCGTCTGGAGACCAGGCTGGCTGCAGATCACCGAACCTGTCATTCGTCAGTTGACGAACTGCATTTGTCTGAAGATTGAGTAGGTAGAGATCGCTGATGCCACCGTCTAATCCTGTGAAGACTATACTCTCTCCGTCAGGTGACCATGCGGGATTCGACATGGCGGTAACACCGTCAACCGAGATCCTCCGTTCAATTCCGCCGGAATTCCAGTCTAGAATAGATAGTTCGTTATCTCCCTCGACGAAAGTTACGAACACAAACTTGCGACCGTCCGGTGACCACGAACCGGACGAGTTGATGAACCTGATTGCATCGAAGTGAGGATCCGAGTTTGAGCCTTTCAGACGCTTAACGACTTTACCTGTCTCGGCATCCGCTATAAAAAGGTTGATGTTGAAGACATCTCGTTCCGACAGAAATGCGATCCACTTGCCGTCCGGACTGATCGATGGCGAGATGTTCATGTCGCCGCCGGAGAGTTCCTTGTTGAGCACGGCGCGGCCGGTTGAGTCCGCGGCAACTCGACCTTCAGTCATCGGCAGATACGTGTCCTTGACCGTCTGAATCCACTCATTTGACAGCGAGTCAGGCTTCAATCCGATCGTGTAGACGAGAGCTGAGTCCAGGCCGACCTGACCAGACAGCTTGAAAATGTTTGCAACGGCAGTATCACCGTATTTGCCACCGATGTATGCCATGTAGGCCTGCCCGTACCTGTACGGGAAGTAGCGATTACTCCGCGTGAGCTGATCCATCGTCGGGAGGTCGTCCCTGAGCGCAGCATCGCGCAGCCACATGGCTGTATGGGGGTCATCTCGTCCAACGGACAGGTACTCGGCTGTCCCTTCGACAAGCCAGAGCGGTACGTAGTTGAACGCGAAAACGGTTGTATCTTCGCGTGAAAGTGCCAGGTCGTACTGAAAGGAGTGCCCGAGTTCATGGCCCAGAACGTGATCGGTCTCCTTGTAAAGACCCGTCAATGGCATGATAACACGTTCCTTAAGGCTCTCCGTGACGCCTCCGGTACCCTGCCCAATGCTTCCGGAGATGGCATTTGT
>JABDKO010000142.1 GCA_013002165.1 Rhodothermales bacterium
CACCAATCTGCAGAGATTTTTTGCAATTGAGTATTGTGTACCCACTGCCTTATGATTTGCCACAGTAGCAATGTAAAGGTCCCTGCTCTACTTTGAACGGAGAACACTCGAGGACTTATCGATGACGAAAGATCCAGTTGCAATGCGTTGGTCCGATTGGGCCGACAAACCGAATGATTGGAATGGCATAGTCGATGGCGAAAAGACCGGCACCGATCTGACAATAATCTTCTATTCAACTGATGAGATTGGCGCCGGTCCGCTTCTGCATGTCCACAACTATGATGAAGTCTTCATTGTTCGGAAGGGCCGGGCACTCTTCACCGTGGGCGATCAAAAAATCGAGGCGGAAGCCGGTGACATTCTGATGGGTCCTGCGCACGTGCCACACAAATTCAAGAATCTCGGACCCGGGCAGTTGGAGACTACGGACATCCATTTGAGTCCCGAATTCCTACAGACGCTGGTTGACGACCCGCATCCCGATTAGGTGCACCGATCAAGGAATTCGGCGACCGTTGTTGATGAACAATGCATACACTGGAGAATCAGAATACTTGGTAAGTCTCTTTTTAACTCGAGATCGTCGTTTACCATGTTGAATATCGACAATGTCAAAACCTGTATTCATAGGCAATGATGCCGGTCCTTTCGACATAGTATGATTTTTCAATTGGTGCAAAAGGATAGTATGTTGCAATCGTGCCAGCCGCACCTAGTTTCAGGAAGTGCTTTTTTCCGAGTTTCACCTGGTAGGCAATCGCCGCGTAAAACGTGTATCCCAGACCAGCGCCAAAAGTAGCAGTCAGACCATTTCCATCACGATTATTATAGTGAGTGATACCGATGGCCAAGAATGACGGCACTCCGATCGTATAATACCAGTACAACCTATTATCCATGTGTTTTTCAACTGAGTACCCGAGAAAATCCATACCATTGGGGTGCAAAACGCCAACATGAAATGAACTTACTGCGTCGCCTGATGCGCTGGCATCTGCAATCGCAAATACTAACAGTGAACATGTCAGTAACCACTTGTTTCTTACGTTTTTAAGCATTCTCCTCATTCAATTGTCCATTTAACTCGGGGTTTTGAAGATCGCAGTACATTAAAATCAAAATCGGCGTCTCCCGAACTCAGGCCGCTATCTTCAGCCGGAAAATTCAGCGATACGAATTCGTATCACGATAATAATTGTTGAGTGTCACGAAGTTTCATTGAACGATTGATTTCGCCACAATGTTTTGGGTTTTATTTGCTGAAAATCCGAAATGCCGGTCGACAGCGTTCACGGTATACCAGCTGCTGCTGATCACGACATTTCTGTTCCTTGAATTCATCCAATAGCCGCGAATCAATCGTTTCAGAATCTGAATAATTCACCGGCGTGGGGGCAATAGGCTGCATGCTCACCGATCCGCGTGAGGAACTCGAATCGATGTTGTAACTCATCCGCCCCTGCCGTCTTCGGCAAAAATTAACAGCGTATCGTTGCCTGCTTGCTCAACTGTTACCGCTCCTCGGTCCACGTCGCGTACAGTCCCGTTGAAGTTGTCCAGCAAGCCCGACTGCGGCGTCCCTAGATCCAATAAGGAGAAACTACCGTCGTCGACGAGTAAGCAGTCGATCGATTCTGTATCACTGCTGATTCCAAGTGATATCATCGCACCGTCAACGCCACTCGGCGTCCAACCAAAGGCAAAGGAAGTGTTTTCATTGACTGGGCCGCCTATCGTAGGGCTGAAGTCGTTCAATGGTGCTGGCAGCTCGGGAACCGCGACGTTGGAGAACATCCGGAAGACATCGCCCTCAATATCCAAGGTAAGGCCAGCCGGAGGTTCACCTGCTAGTGCGCCACTCGGCCGTTCATAGAAAATCAACGCGCTGCCATCTATCGGACTGGTTTGCGTCTGCCCCTCGAGGGTGGCATAGGTGCCTGCTGACGAGGTAAACGTCAACGTCTCGCCCGCACTGATGAATTCACCAATTTCCGGATCGTTCACAAGGAGTTCAGGAGTGTCCTCAATAAGGAGTAACTCGGCACTATCGCCAACGAAACACCTTTCGCTGCCGTCGAGCGCGTCGGTCACTGAGCCGACGTAGCTTTCGGCCTGTGCGGCCAGTTTAAGGTCGTCGAACCGGATAAAGCTGGCTACGAGTTCGGTTTCGACCATACCGTCTTCCTCGTCGACATCCACGCTGACGAAGCCGTACGCTGAGGGACTCGAATCGTCAGCGTCATCATCCGAACTGCTGCAACCTGCGATGAGAGCGAGCGAGACGCCACCGCTGATCAGTAGCCGTAGCAGATTCGCGGCAATTGGCAGTGACTTCTTCCATAGCGTGCCTTTGATTTGCTTCATCATGATGATGATCTCCTCAGGTTGCCAATATAAATACAGGTGCGTAGGTATGTTTCCCAACCGCTATCGCACCAGATTCAAATCCTGATTCTCAGACTAAAGCATGCCAGCCGCTCAACATTGATCTGGATCAGCCTCAAAATTCGGCACAGTGGCTTATATCCAGTGCCCCGGAAGGACTGAGATTACATTTCATTGTTAATACAGCTTGCCTGGTACTTGCCCCTACATAGGTTTGACACAGCTGCTGAGTCGTTATCCGCGCACTCAGTGTCTCATCTGTCATAGGATCAGTCTATTACACGCAGCCATCTGCCTACTCACTATTTTTTTGTCCAGTATCCATCGACCATCCGTGGCTCTTGAAGTAGCTGGCAAACCCCTGGCGGTCGCGATGGGCTACCTGAGAAGCCGGTATTCCGCGAGCGCATCACAGCGTTGACTGAGATTTCTGGGATGCACGCCAGCCCATGTCGGTGACCGCCCTAATATGCACGTCCTGCTGAGGATACGGTATTGAGATACCGACCTCACTGAAGGCTTCTTTCATGCGGTGCGTCAAATCCCAGTAGACCGCCCAGTAATCGGCAGTTTTCGTCCATGGCCAGCACACGTTCCGCCACCAGTGCCTCGTCGCCAGCTTTGCTTTCCAGGGCGTCAACGACCATCGAAAAACGTTGGAATAGACTCGCTCGCTCTTCAACCATTCGCGCAATCCCCTGATAAGCCGTATCCGTTGCCGCCGATGAATTGTTCAGCAGAGCGACCTGTCGCTCGGAAATCTCTGCGGTCTTGGACTGGACGATCCCCAGTCACGCTATTGCAAGCGGATCGCATTGGATGGCTCTAATTGGCAGATAGCTGCGGCACAGTTACCAGCCAATTCTCACTTCATTCGTAATCCGTGACCGTCCGGTTCACGACCCTTTGCGGGCGATTTTAAAGTGTAGCTAGAGCAACAAGCGACCAGCCGGTATTGGCCGATTTCAGCCGATCGAGCTAGCCAGCAATCAGTGCAGTTCAACTACAATTTCACGGCCAGATCATGTTGAGCGATTTCTGTTTCAACCCCTCAAAGATCTTTAACACGCTTTTATCTACCCGACAGCTGTCTTTCGCGCCGATCACTTTCCACGTATCGATAGGAACCCGAAGCACAGGTCCCGCTTACATCAGGATGTGGAAGAACGGGGAAAACACGATCGAAGCCCAAGGTGAAAAGATAGGTATAGACAACAACAAAACTCGTCACAACAAGGTCTGTCGCCACAGCTTCGAGGATGCTCAGGCCCAGCCACCACGTGAAGATCGGCAGCGATGTTGTAAGCAATGTCAGTTCAAATCCAACGGCGTGCAGAACCCGTCCGAAAGCAGTCCTGTCCGAGGACACGCGCCCGCGACGCGCGTCCAGTTGGTCGAAGACCCGGTTGTAAATCAGACTGACCAGCAGCGCCTTGAGCGAGAGAACCAGTCCGAGCACGCCGATATCCGTGAGGCTTTTCTCGAAAAACGCCGCGCCCGCCGGGATCAGCAAAGCCATCAGCGATAATTCGAACGAGATGCTGTAGCGCAATCGGTCTTTGCCTGTGCGCAAGGCGACGGTCTGGGACATGATCGGTTTCCGAGTGACAGGGACCGTACTATTATCGAAATAG
>JABDKO010000149.1 GCA_013002165.1 Rhodothermales bacterium
GGTAAGGCCTATTACGAAGAGAAACATGATGATCTTTCTGCGTCGCAACTCGATATGTCCAAACAATTGGATCCGCTCGACCCGACTCCCTGGTTTTACAATGCGATTCGCATGCAGACCATCAATCGACCGGTGGAAGCGCTGCAGGATCTGCAGCAGTCCATCGAGCTCAACGACAATCGGGCAGTGTATCGATCCCGCCTCGCGCTCGACGAAGATCTCGCTGTGCGTGGCGCGAGTATCACAAGGATTTACGAAAACCTCGGTTTCAACCAACTGGCGCAAATCGAAGCGAGTAGATCGCTACGTCTCGATCCGTCGAACCATTCAGCGCATCGTTTCCTGTCAGACGCATACTCCCGCCTGCCGCAGCACGAGATTGCCCGTATCAGCGAACTCTTACAGTCCCAGTTGTTACAACCCGTTAACATCAATCCGGTACAACCAGGCTTGCCGTTTATTGGGCTTAATCCAGTTTCGAGAATTGGCCCTGCAGAATCACGCTCTAGCGAGTATTCCTCGCTGTTCGAACGTGATCAGCTTCAGTTAACCGCATCGGGTGCCATCGGAAACATGGATTCACTTGATGGTGAAGTTATCGCGTCGGGGCTGTGGGATGACCTTTCTTTTTCCGCTGGTATCAGTCATTCCGAAACTGACGGGTTCCGCGATAACAATGATCAGGAAAATGAGATATACAATCTGTTCGCGCAATGGGCTGTTTCCCCGCGACTTAGTTTACAGGGTGAACTCAGGCATCGGGAAACGGAGCAGGGAGATCTGAATTTCAATTTCGACCCGGAGGATTTCTTCGCCAATGATCGTCGCAATTTCGACGAAGACATACTTCGCCTGGGTGCCAGAATTGATGCGGCCCCGGGATCAACGTTTCTGCTGTCGGTAATCCACGGAAACCTGGACGAACAGCTTGTGCTTGTCGACGAAATTGCAGGATCAGTTTTCACGCTTGATGACCAGGCCGAGGACGAGGGGGACCAGCTGGAGCTTCAGAATATCCTGGTAGGAGAGGGATACAATGTTATCACCGGATTCGGGGTCCAGCGTGCTGATGTTTCCTACAATTCCGTTGAACTCGAGAACGGCGCTGAAATTTGGGATGAGGAGGGAGGCTTCGACAGGGAGTATCAGAGTATTTACCTGTATGGTGGCTTCGATTATTCGCCGGCGCTCAAATTCACACTCGGCGCAGGTTACCTGGATTTCACAGAGGATCAGAAGGATGTCGAGGAGTTCGAGCCGAAGCTTGGTGTCGAGTGGGAAATTGTCGAAAACGTCAGGCTCCGAGGCGCATATTTCAAGTCTGCAAAGCGGCCTCTTATCGTCAGCCAGACGATCGAGCCGACCCAGGTGGCAGGTTTCAACCAGTTGTATGATGATACCAATGGCTCGTTGTCCGAGCGCGCTGGAGTCGGTATCGACACATCGCTCGGTCAGAACGTCTTTGCCGGATTCGAGATTTCCCGTCGAGAAATAGATTTTCTGATTGGGACCGCGGTCGAAAAAAGACAGGAGGATTTGTTCCAGGCATACCTGAACTGGATGATCAGCGAACGCTGGGCTTTCACGCTTGATATGGCTTACGAAGATTACACAAACGAGGATCCGTTAGAGTCCGACGGGGACACTCCCCTAAAGCTCGAATCTTTGACTATCCCGGCCTCCATTCGCTACTTTGCTCCATCCGGTCTGTTCGCGGAACTCCAGACAACCTATTTAATGCAGGACCTTGAACGAGGAGAGGATGCCTCGCTAAGCGAAGGCGAAGAGGATGTCGTCTTGCTCGATTTGGCGATCGGCTATCGTTTCTCAAGGCGCAGGGGCACGATAAGCCTCAATGTACTGAACGCTCTCGATGAGTCGTTCTTTTATCAGGATGACAGTTTTCGCTCGACCGATGTTACCCGGTCTTCGGGCTTCATACCAGAACGCCGAACTGTCCTGTTGATTTCCTATGTTTTTTAACGCAGAAAAGGAGGAGTACGATGTTCGATATTTTCAGATGTAATGCTAAATCCGGTTCGATCTCCGATGAATTCAGGGTTGGTAATAAACGGCGGGTGCCGGGGATGATAATTGTTGCCGCGGCAGCGATGTTGGCGGCAGGTTCATTGTCGGCGGACGAGGAATACTCCGACGTTTTGGTCTCCTATCAGGTTAAAGCAAATGGCGAAACTTCGGCTGTTTATGGTCCCGGAATTCCCCAACCAATGGCTGACGAAAAGATGGTGCCGGTGCCCGAGGGTTTGTTTCAGATCCCGGAGAGTATGCGGGATGATTTAGTTAAAAATGGGGGCGAAATCGTCGATTATGTCATCGTCTACAAGGTAGTGGAGGGTGTAGATATAATGCATAGGGCAAGGAGGAGATGCCATACACATAGGAACGGTGATAGACACTGTCCCAAGTAGTAGTAGTTCTCGGGCCACATGGCTTTTACGATGTAAAAGAAAATCGGCGCCCTTTAGTTTGAATCATCGGATCGACAGGTTTTGATGTTTCCTGATTGCCTCTCGTAGAGGGCCGGGGTTCCGAGGGAGCTGATGTTAAATTCCTAGCTTCCCGCTGGCAAAGTAATCGGTTTGTAGGCATATTATGATCGACCCAAAGTAGTGTTTTCGAGCTGCTAGTTGATTTTCGTGAGTTTTGAATTCGAACTTCAGAATCGGACTTGCTTTCGTCACATGGGGTCGCTTCACGCTAGATTGACGGTGTCTTTGAAATAAATCCTACAAACCGGACCTTGTATCATGCGGCGTAGTATAAAAGGATTGCTCCTGGGG
>JABDKO010000183.1 GCA_013002165.1 Rhodothermales bacterium
GAGTACACATAAAAATATAGATTTCCAGGCATGGTAGGGTTGGTATCCGGATCATCGTCCGCAAGAGGACTGTCGCTTGAAGAGCTGCACGCTGAGATTCCTATGAGGCATATCCATAGAACCGCTAACGACCATTTCGTCCGTTCGAAATATTCAAGTCCTTGACACATAGACGAGTTCTTCCTCCTGTCAATGCCACATATTCAGAATAGACAATTCCCACTTGCAGTTATTGATCTAAGTCGGTTTTAGGTCTGAGATAATAGTTACTGTGTGATTTCCAGGTAGGGAAAGAAAATCGTTATCAGATTGTTCTTATTAGCTTTTACAAGACAGTTTGACTACGACCGGCAGGTATGACGCTGAATGCAGTCACTCGAGTGAACGAGAGCACGACCAGAAACCAACCTAATGTTCCGAGATAGTGGGCCACCCTCGCATACGCAAAGCGGCACCGGTGCCGGTGGCCTCAGTCGAAACGTAGGTTCTCCTGCCACACGCTCCACGGCTCGTCGAAGCTTATCCTCTCACCCGTGCTGTCGATGAGCGTCAGGCGTGCGCTCGTCTCGTCGCCGTTGTCGGCTTCGAGCAACACGGCGCTGCCGTCGAGAGCGGTGACGCGTAGGCTGCCCCCGGTAAATGTCCAGTCGTCGGGCAGCGGTTCCCACCAATCCGTCTCCGGATCTGATACCGGCGGACGATTCAATTCCTCAGTGGTCTCGGCCCGCAGCAACTCGTTGCCGGTTCGTTCCGAGGCGAGCGCGAGCATACCGGACAAGGCAACGACCTCGTGGTACGGGCCCTTTGGTATAAAGCCGTAATGAAAGTACAGACCTGATCCGCTCAAAGAGTAGAACGAGCCGTCAGCCGCTCTCCGCTCGAACACTACGGGCTCGCGGCTGTCGAACCACAGATGGGGGACGACACGCTCTCGCAGGTGTCCCGAAAAGTGGATCGTTTCGGTCGGGCGCTCGACAGTAAGACCGGTCTCCGAGATGAAGTTTCGGAACTCGCGGTCGTAGAACCAGAAATCGCCATCCAGAACCGTCTCACCGTCCTGACAGTCTTCAAACACGTAACGACGATCATCCTGTGATCCGCGGTGGTCGAAGGTGATCGTTGCGACACCCCCGTTATCGCAGCTGAGAACCTGCTCATCGAACGGGATTTCCTGCGGAGTGCGCGAGAATTCTGGTAGCGCGAACACTTGATCCCCCCAATGGCTCACCACGGTAGGCATCGAACACCACCGCGATGAGTGTGACGACGTTGTCGGCGCGGATCACGTCCAGCCCATCGCCGTCGCTGCCGGGATCGGGCTCACCGCCGTCTGAGCGTTGCCCGTCGGCCGCGATCGCGACAAGGGTGTACTCGTAGTCGACGCCCGGTGAGCGGCTGTCATCAACGAAGCTAGTGCCGGTAGTGGTGCCGAGTACAATGTTGTCACGCGAAACTTCTACGCGAGCAATGGGACTGTATGGAGAGGGTTCTTGCCAAAATAGCTCGGCGGTGGTGCCGGAGTAGACGGCGATGCGTTCAATCTCGGGGGCAACGAGTGCGTCAGGCGTAACTGGAGCATCATCGTCAGGCAAAGTGGGGATAGTACCCGGATCGGCGTCCGCAGTAATTTCGCTTGAAGAGCTGCACGCTGATATGCCTATCAGGCAAATCAGCAGTATCGCCAACGACCACTTTGTTTGATCGGAAGTTGCAGATCGTTGACACATGACACTGGCGCTCGCTAATCACAATCGCAGATCTAAACTAGACAATTCCAACCGGCAGGCATTGATCTGGATCAGCATTTCATATCACGAACATACTTTACGCTGTGATTCCAGGCAGTGAACGACACGAGTTGTCAGATTGATTTCGTATACCGCTCGCCATGCAACTTGACCACGTCCGGCAGCTTTAAAACTAATTGCTGTCGTTGTTAAAGTCGTACAACAACGTTAAAAGTAGTGATAAGTCGACAGTCTCTTATTGGCCGGACCAAGCCTGTCGCTGCAATCAAATTTAACCAAATTTAATCGGTGCCACGATCTGCGGCAGACTACTGGCGGATCGGTGCCCAATGCGGCCTTTCGAGTATTTCGAAACATGGCAATTACGTTCGTCCTCTATCCGACAGCTTGGTCCTCATTTCTCTCGTTCTGAACTCCGAACGGCTCAAGGAACAGATGGCGGGTTTCGCACGTCTGACCTGAGCGGCTGTTAATGGAAACAGATGAAAGTAACGGCATTATCAGCCGTAACTTGTTGCTCGAAAAAACGATGCTGAATATTAATTAGAATCACCGTTTCACGTTCAGGCTTAAAGTCAAATCCTGAGTATTCAGTCAGATAATCACCCAAACCAATCTGCACGTCTAACAATAATCATACGAGCAAGATATTGTTGCGGCGAATCTGTTTATTCGATGATCGGTGCATGAGTCTATGATGAAAGTACATTGCGACCAAGTTCAGTGACAATGATTAGGGTGGTTGATATACATCATGTCATCGCATTCACATTCTTGTAGCCTGTTTGAGTAAGCGGCTTGGTAAAGGAGATGAAATTTGGCTCCGAGAAACATAACTTTGGCCAGTGTTGCCATAGTGTCAGTCATGGCTGTTACGATGGGGTGCTCCGATCCAAGTAGGACGGCTGATGGAATACCATCTGACGATCAATACCAATACGTGATCAATTCGGACAACTACGTCGATTTGGTCGCAGAGGTTTTTGATATCTACGTCGGCGATGTCTATAACAAGCCTTTGCTTCAAAGTCGAAACGTGCTGTCAGCGGCAACACCTGCAACGTCATCGTTCGATGAAGATGCACGGGTAAGGCAGCGGACTTACGATTGTGCGAATGGTGGTTCGGGCAGTTCGTTGCATACGGAATATTATCAGCAAGGTCGAACACCGTATCCCAATCCGCAATACCGGTCGCTGAGCTTTACAGATTGTCAGCAGGGCAGCCGAACCTATCAGGGCAACGTCGAGTTTACTGAATTTGGCAACATTCTTATGGAATCCGCTGATCTTCGCATATACGGTTTGGACGATGGCAGTGAGATAACCTTTTCGGGCGAAGCGGCACGACAATACCCCCAACATGATTACGACAATCTGGAATCCGAAACCTGGCGAACTGATCATGCCACAATTGCGTTTACGACTGGCGGGCAGGAGACACAGATTAGCGACATGACGTCCTACTTCGAACGCGGATATGTCCTGTCCCCGGGCGGGCTGACCTACCATATTGAACTATACGGCGATTTTACGCTTCGGACTTCGCTCACGTCAGGACATGCTGTCGATGTAAGCACAACTGATTCGTTTAGTACGGGTTCCGATGTGTCAGGCTATCCTGCAACGCCTGTGGACTGGTGGTTCTACCATGGCCAACTGATGGTTACAGCAGAAGACGGAAGTTCACTGAAACTGGAGCCCGCTGTGGACGAGGAGTACGGTAACAAGCCAACAACTCGCGATGCGATCGTCACCTTGCAGAACGGCGATAATACGTTGACATTCACAGTTCCATGGAGTCAATGGAGCGACAACCTGCAGTTCGACTCGATACCAAGCGATCCATTTGGATTGGAAATGACCAGGCTAATAGAATCCGACATGGCTGCACTTGCTATTGTGAATACTTCGACCGTCTCGGTAATCAATCGGTACAACTATGCGGACTTGATTGACAAGGTATTCGCAATATACACGGGCAGTCTCTATAGAGCGTCACTCGCGGGGTGGCCAAACGGTGTGGAGACTGGCGAGCCCAATTTGGTCAGTGTAAATGATAACAGCTACCTTGGTAAAATATTAGTGTCAGCGAACTATCAATGTTCCAACGACTTTGGAGCCGAGCATGTTTTTAACCCTACCAGCTACTATGGCGACAGAGGTTATGCAGAGTGGGAATTCAATAGATATAACTGTGGCACGTCCGGATTCAGTTTCCACGGGTATGCCCAGCAAAGACAATGGTCCGGTGCTGGGTCCACACTGGCGAGCAGAGAGTTGTTGATCACCGATCCGCAAGGAGCAACAATACGGCTGAGCGGATGGATGCAGAACCGCTGGTTCGGCAAGCACACGTTCAATCAGGTCTGGCGAACCCAGGACAGTGAGATCGAGATAACACTGACTGATCAGCCAGGATCAGCAGTTGATATGTCAGTAACAGGCATGAGTACCTACTACGGTTGGGGAAGCGCATCGTATGCGCCCGTGCCGCCTGTAGCGATGCTGGATGGTCATTTTACTGTGCAGGCTTCGTGGGCAGGGCACGAGACGCTTCAGGTGCAGGCACTGGACAGCATTCGACTCACTAAGGCCATCAACGATAATTCAGACGGTGAAGGGCCTTATGCGTTTGCGGAGAATTACCATCCTATTACAGGTCGCCTGTCAGTCACTGCCGGCGATGGCAGCTCGCTGGTGTTGGATGTGAATACCGGTGATGATTCCACGGTGAATATCGCGATCACCGATCACATGGGAAGCACCGAATTCACCGACGAATGGTCAACGTGGGCGAATGGCTTCGAATGAGTAATTCCTGCATGTGATGATGTCATTACTGAGAGTGACTGGCGGACAAATTTGTTCAGCCTGAGAGTCCGGACTGACCAGTTGGATGTCAGCAATGATCCGATGCGAACATACACCCCAGCTCAACAGATCTAATTGGTCACTTTTGCGCTCGGAAATGATCTGGATCAACGAGAGTCGATGGACTCTGTCTATCCTAAAATATCGGTATTGATTCTGGAAGCTCAGCGTGATTTGCGTTGGTATCTTGTATCTCTGATAGTCGCGGCATTAACTCAGTCGCCATCAACACGGCTCAAATGCGTCTTGGTGTCAGGCAGTACTGAAGCTGAGCTTTAAAATTACCTATCAGGAGGCCATATGAAGGCGATTCGACGACTCTCATTGACATCGGTATCTGCGAGGAGAAGTTTGATGGGGAAAGAGCTTTTTCGACGAGCAAATTCCGTGCAATGGATTCTGCTTTTTTTACTAAGTGCGCTTATTTCATCCACCTGGGCTGCAACTGTTCCGATGCCGGTTGTTAGCGGCGATCAGTTGAACTGGCCAGTGGTCAGTGCAGAAACCATCAATGTACACAGAGGTGATGGCTCTTACG
>JABDKO010000187.1 GCA_013002165.1 Rhodothermales bacterium
TCATTACCCCTCGTCCTGTAGTTGCCAGGGCCGTTGGTTATGGTCGCGTTGGAGCGGAACGCCGTTGGTCTGCGGTGGCTGAAATTCAAGGGCGTGTGACTGCTATGGCTGAGGGGATTGCCGAGGGAAGTATTGTCGAGGCCGGTATGGTCTTGATAGAAGTCAATCGAACTGACTACGAATTAAGTCGCCAGAAGGCACTGGCAAACATTGCAGCCGCCGAAGCACAACTTACTGAATTGAGCCGATCAGAAGAGAACTCTCGTCTGGCACTCGAGTTGCAGGAACGAATTCTCGAAGTGGCCAAAGCAGAATTTGACCGAGTGGAAACCGTGGTCAAACGTGGCAGCGATTCTGCGGCCGCTCTGGATGCTTCGCGTAAAACCTTACTTGCCCAAGAGGCCAGTGTGACTAATCTGACGAACACACTGGAGCTATACCCCTCTCAGCGCGCTTCGGCTCAGGCTTCACTGGACGTTCGCCAGGCAGAACTGGCGGAAGCAGAACGTTCACTGGAAAAGTCTCTCATTACAGCACCGTTCCGAGGCCGTGTCTCTGCTGTCAATATCGAAGTAGGGCAGTTCGTACGGACAGGCGATACCATGATCTCGCTGGACAGCATCGATGCTGTCGAGATCGTCGCCGAGGTTCAGCCGCGCACATTCCAGCCACTGGTTGCCACCGCGCTTGGACCGGAGTACAAAGTGGTCAGCATTGTCGATACGAGCCAGGCCGTTTCAATCATGGAGCGAGCGCAGATATCGGCGTCAGTCAGCCTGGCAGTTCCAGAGAGCAATGCACAGTGGCCGGCTGATATCGTTCGTCTGCGAGGTACGATGGATGATGAAACAGGCGCGATGGGTTTTGTCGTCAGAGTCAAGGATCCGTTGATTGCATCGCCGGAGCTTGGACGCCCACCGTTGAATGTGGGCACATTCGTTGCCGTGACCTTCTCAAGCAAGCCTATGCCAGGGATCATAACCATCCCTCGGGATGCACTGCGATATTCTGATCAGGGTGAAACTTTTGTCTATCTGTCTGATGCCGAGAGTCGACTTGCCGTTCGAAAAGTTCAGACCGGAGCGGTCATTGGCAGTGACATCGTCGTTCAGTCAGGGCTTGCCGCTGGCGACATACTTGTGCTGAGCGATCCTCGACCATCTGTCCCAGGTCTCAAGCTCGAGCCGATCATGGACAACTCCTCGGCATCAGGCAATTGAGATGATTGCCTACTTCGTACGTCACCCGGTTGCAGCAAACCTACTGATGTTATTGATCTGCCTGCTGGGTGTGGCATTGATTTTTGACATCGAGCGAGAGACCTTTCCGGAATTCTCGGCAACAACGGTAGGGGTGTCCCTGATCTACCCGGGCGCCTCTGCTCGCGATGTGGATGAAGAGATCTGCGGCCCGATCGAAGATGCACTGACAGGTCTTGATGGACTGGCTGACCTGCAATGCCTGTCAGTGGACGGTCGCGCGGCGGCTACAGCAGAGATGGCCGACGGTGGCGACATCGTCTTGTTCTTCAATGATATTTTTTCGGCAGTGTCCACGATCAGTGATTTTCCCGGCGACTCGGAAGCTCCGGCGGTCGAGATCCAGTCGCGCTCCGATCTGGTAGCGCTGGTTAGCGTATCCGGCATTGCTGGAAAACAGGGCCTGGTTGAATACAGCGATGCATTGGCCGATCGAATCCTGAGACTGGACGGTGTAGCCGGTGCAACGGTGTCGGGCATATCCGATCGGGAATTACGAGTCGTGTTTGATGAAGATGCGTTGCGTCGCTTTGGCTTGTCCAGCAGGAATCTTGTCGATGCGATAAACGCGCGAAGCCTCTCTCAGCCATTGGGCAATGCCGATCTCGACGGTAACAGTGTTGTACTTCGCTATGCAGACTCTCGACGCTCAGTTGCCGATCTGGAAGATCTCGTCGTGTTACAGAACAGCACGGGTGGAGTCGTTCAGCTTCGTGATCTGGCAAAGGTTCAAATCGTCGATTCCGATGAAAACGTCGAATCGTTCATCGATGGTGAGCAGGCTGCGATCATTTCAATTTCCAAGTCCAGTGACGAGGACAGCATCCGAGTCTTTGAAGCGGTCAGTGAATTGCTCGATACCGAGCGCAGCGCATACCCCGCTCCTTTCAGATTGACAGTCATCAATAATCTTTCCGAAGTTGTCGAAGAACGTCTGAACCTGATTCTACAGAACATCGCACTGGGGCTCGTGCTGGTGTTTTTCACTATGTGGTTATTCTTTTCCATTCGCGAGGCACTCTGGATATCTGCAGCACTTCCTGTGTCCTTTCTGGGCGGCTTGTTCGTGATGAGTGTCATGGGAGTCACCATCAACATGATTAGCCTGGTGGCCCTGCTGATGGCAGTCGGACTGATCATGGATGACAGTATCGTGATCGCCGAGAATATTGACAAGTGGCGCAACAAGGTCGGGACTCTCGAGGCGGCAACAAGAGGAGCGATGGAAGTCATGCCCGGTGTCTTGTCATCCTTTCTGAAGAAGGACTGTGTGTTCGGCGCGTTGATGTTCCTGACAGGCGAAATGGGCCAGATACTTCTAATCATCCCTATGGTGTTATTGATAACATTGACTCTTTCGCTGGTGGAGGGATTCCTTATCCTCCCTCATCACCTCAGCCATGCAGGCGAAGGGGCCGGGAACCGGAAATCCAGAGTAGCAACGCGGCTGCTGGACAGATTCAAGGAAGGCGTCGTACTGCCTCTTGCTGCGAGGATGACCTCTTATCGTTACCTGACTCTCGGCACAGTGATAGCGATACTCATTCTCTCAATAGGGCTGATTGCCTCAGGCACGATCAAGGTCATAGGATTTCCGGCCTCGGAAAGTGACACCATTCAAGTACGGTTCTCGTTGACATCCG
>JABDKO010000207.1 GCA_013002165.1 Rhodothermales bacterium
TGCCACCCTGGACATCCTCCCGCGTCAATCGGTTTTGTCTGGCTGCTTCAACAAGTCCGTTCAACGTTTCAGAAGCTTCCATCAATGATAGCCGGTCGGCTCTTTTTACCACAGGGACAATCAACCCGTCACTACCAAGTGCCGTTGCAATTCCGATATTGATATCGCGCATCAACCTGATCCCGTCCTCTTCCCATTGACTATTTACGATAGGATTCTTTTGCAGGGCTCGTGCAGTTGCAACCAGGAAATAGGCAGTGATGGTAAGGCGACCACCTCGTTTTTGGAACGCATACCTGTTTGCCTGTCTATGCCGTATAACCGTGCTCATATCCATGTCGAAGACAGACGTGACATGCGGCGATGTCTTCAGAAGGCTGTCAACCATGTGGTCGGAAATCTTACGGCGCATTGGAGTGTGAGGAATGAAATCATCACCGCCCGTTGCAGGAGAAGATTGGCGAGGGATTGACAGAAATGCTTCCACATCCTTCGCGGTGATCCGGCCGTCGCGTCCCGAACCTTTAATCTTTTTGACGTCAAGGTTGTTCTCTGCAACCATCCGCTTGACAAGGGGGCTTAATCGGGTGCTTCCGGTTTCCGTTTTTGATACCGGTACAGTTGCGGATGCATGAGTCGACTGCTTCGCTTCAGGAGTCGATTCGGGCTCGTGATTGCCTGTTGAAATTATGCCAAGGATGTGACCCGGGTGGATCCTCTCATTGTCGGCGACAAGAATCTTGGACAACGTACCTGAAGCGGGCGCGGCAACCTCTAACGTGACTTTGTCGGTACTCACCTCCAGCAGTGGATCATGCTCCTCTACAGCCTGTCCTTCAGAGACAAACCAGCCGATGACTGTTGCATCGGTAGCCTCTTCGGATTCGGGCATGATGATATCTACTGTATTGCTCACGATTCGGCTGTAGTTAGAATTCGATTAGCGAATTGGCGGTTTCAAGGATAAGCTCGACAGTTGGAACAACTTCTGACATCAAGCCTGTGTTATGAGGGATCGGCACATCAGGTACGGCTAATCTCTTAACAGGTGCATCGAGGTCAAAGAATACGTCATCGACCAGTGTGGCAGCAATCTCGGCTCCGAATCCGCCTGTCATCGCATCTTCATGTACGATCAGGCATCGCTTCGTTTTGCGGACGCTTGCGGTACATGCTTCCTTGTCCCATGGCATGATTGTTCGGAGATCGATCAACTCGATGTTGTGAGTAGACTGCTCAATGGCACGCGCGCAGCGATCGACCATCGCACCCCAGGTAATAATTGTCAGGTCGTTACCAGTTTGAATGGTGTTCGCGACTCCAAAAGGAAGACAGAACTCATCTCCCGGATATGAACGTCGGGCAGATGCTGCATCAATCAATGCACGGTGTTCGAAGAAGATTACGGGGTCGTCTCCGCGGAGGGCCGTTCGAAACAAACCAACCGCATCTTCAGCGTTTGATGGCATGGCAATGTACCACCCGACGGCGTGTGCAAAAACGACTTCACCCGACACGCTGTGCCATGGATCGCCGACCTTGGCGAATCCGCCGGGCATCCGAACAACAATGGGCGCGGCAAATCTATTCGCTGTTCTCCACCTGATGGTGCCACAGTTGTTGAGTTGTTCAGTTGCCGGGTCTGCGTATTTCCGGAACTGAATTTCCGGAGCGGGCATGAGTCCGGCAAGAGCCATTCCGACTGCTCGCCCGATGATACCCTCTTCGGAAAGACTGGTATCGAAGACGCGACCTTCTCCAAAACGCTCCTGCAGGCCCGCGGTACCGGCGTGAACACCGCCCTTGGGTCCGACATCCTCGCCAAAGACCAGCAGTCTGGGATTTGTAGCGAGTTCACTCTCCAGCGTGCGTCGTACCGCAGCAATCAGGTTGATCCGTCCGGGCTCTGGCTTGGGTGCCGAAAAAGTAGTTTCGATCTGGCTCCCGCTGCTGCGAAGGCCACCCGACTGTTGAGGTTCGCCCGCATCCGAAAAAACATATCGCTTAACAGTCGACGGGTCAGGTAGCGGACGTGCTTCTGCACGTTGGAAGCCATCTTGTACGTGTTCCTGCACTTCATCCTCCATAGATGACCAATCATCTTCGGATAAATGATTCGGAACAAGAAAACTGCGAAGAGCATCCAGCGGGTCGTTACGCCGTTCTCTCTCGAGGATCTCGTCGCTTTTGTAGGCCTGATTGTCTTGTCCGGAATGCCCGGAAAGTCGAGGCACTGTTACTCGTAGCAGAGCCGGGCCCTTCCAGGACCGAACATGCAATACTGCTTCCTCTATCAACGATGAAGTCTCCTCGGGGTCGGTTCCGGATCCATCGAGCACTTTCAGATTGGCAAACGACTGTAGATTCGAAGCAATGTTGGCACCCGGGGTTTGCAGATGCGACGGGACAGAGATCCCGTACCCGTTATCTTCAATAAAAAAGAGCAGCGGAAGAGAGAGCGTCGTTGCCATGGTAAGCGATGACCAGAATCCATTGGTAGCAACCGATGCATCCCCGCCCATCGCTATGGCAATAGCACCGTCGACGCTGTCGTCGTTGAGTTCATTGCGTTTGTATAAAAGTGCCTGAGCCCAACCTGCAGCCGGAGTGAACTGGGAGCCGACGTCTCCGGACATCGGTAGAACGGTCGGTCTGTTGTCCTGTGCGGGCATGTTACAGACAACGCCAATATCGCGGCCGTCGCTGAACGATCCGGACCGGGCCATTGGAGCGGCAAGGGCATCCTCGACAGACAGGCCGAGCGACAGCATGAGAGGTCGCGAGCGGTAATAAGCTGAAATACCGTCTTCAGAGCGATTCAGATATTGCCCGAGAATCGACTGGGCAAATTCGTGACCACGTGCAGAAAACTGATAGAGTACTTTCTTCTCCGGAACCAGTTTGGTCTCTTCGAGATCGTCCAGCCTGCGCGAGATTAACACGTTGCGAAGGACAGTAGTCCAGTCAATTGTCGCTATTTCCGATTCGCGCGCGGTCACTTGTTCTTTTTTCGATCCAGAAATTCTTGCATCCGTCGATATTTTTCATCGTCCTCATACAGTACAGACTGAATAGCTGTCTCAAGAGCAATACCCGTGGCCGTACTCATCTCAGAGGCATTATTCAGCGCCATTTTGGCAAAATTAACGGCCGGGCCACTGTTTTCAGCAATCTGTTTTGCCATCACGATTGCAGCCTCGAGGGGATTGGCATCTGTGATCTCATTGATTAGACCAATCTCCAGGGCGATTTCGGCGGTTATGATTTTGCCCGTGTAGATCAATTCCTTGGCTTTAGCCAGGCCAATTAACCGCGGTAGTCGATAGGTTGCCCCAGCGCCGGGAATAATACCTAATTTGACTTCGGGTTGTCCGAATCGAGCATCCTTGTGCGCCACCCGCAGGTCGCAAGCTGCTGCCAATTCACATCCTCCTCCAAGTGCATATCCCTCAATCGCGGCTATTGTCGGCGTTGGGAAATCCTCGATTTTCTGAAATAATCCGTTGTTGATTTTGCGCAGAGCAGCAGATCGGTCGCGGCTAACCATCTCAGCCAGATCGGCCCCACTGACAAACGTGCCGCTGCTTCCGGTGAAAATGAGGACTCGAGTTGTGCCGTCGGCTGTCAGCTCGTCGAGGAGTGTGTGGATCTCCGCAACCATCTGCTGGCTGAGAGCGTTTCGAACTTCCGGGCGATTAAACGTGCACACCGCTATGCCGTTTTCGTCAACGGTCGCTGTTATTGTTGAGAACTGTTGAAGGTGCATTTTTCAGGCGATTAAACTTGTGTCGCGTCGGTCTTCGGCAGGACAATCTGAATATACCGTTTGGAAGGCAGATGAGGCGCTGCCGATCTTAAAATCACCGGAAAACCGCAATGGCATGAGGGTTCGGAATGTTATATTCGAGTAGTTGAACACTATCCATCCTGCTGATATGTCATTTCAGTTTATTGACCTGCAGATAGCGGAAGCTGTCGCGATAATTACACTGAATCGTCCAGATGTTCTCAACAGTTTCAATGAGGGGATGTCGGTCGAGCTTGTTCAAGCGCTTGACAGCGCATCCGATGCGAGTGTGCGGTCGGTTGTCTTGACAGGGGCAGGACGTGCATTTTGTGCCGGGCAGGACCTGTCGGAGGTAGTGCCCGCGCCTGGAGAGGAGCCTCCACCGTTAGGACCGATTGTTGAACGTTGCTACAATCCGGTGATTCGTGCGATCAGAGGATTGGAGAAACCGGTCATTGCCGCGGTCAACGGGGTCGCCGCAGGTGCAGGTGCAAATATGGCTCTGGCCTGTGATTTTGTGATCGCTTCCGAAAAAGCGTCGTTCATCCAATCATTTTGCCACGTGGGGCTGATCCCCGACAGTGGTGGCACCTTTTTTCTGCCACGGATCGTGGGTCTGGCTCGCGCTACGGAGCTAATGATGCTCGGAGAGAAGGTGCGCGCAGATCGTGCGTATGAAATGGGAATGATCTACAGGGTAGCCCCGGCGGAAAAGCTGCTTGATGAAGCGACGTCTCTTGCGGAGAGGCTGGCATCAATGCCTACACGCGGGCTGGGTTTGACAAAGCGAGGCCTGAATGCATCGTTCGTAAACTCACTCGATGCGCAACTCGAATTTGAGATTGGCCTGCAAGACGAAGCTGGTCGAACCGAAGATTATAACGAAGGCGTCAACGCCTTTCTCCAAAAACGCGATCCAACTTTTACTGGACGCTAACAGTGAGACATTCCATACGTTTGAACTTCGCCACGAATAAATACTTGGTAATACCTTGAGTCAGGACAAAGCAGACATGCGCATTGCAGTGATCGGCGGCGGCACTATGGGTAGCGGCATCGGTCAGATAGCTGCAACGCATGGACACCAAACGGTTATTGTAGATTCAAGCAAAGATCAACTAAAGCGAAGCAAAGCCGGGCTGCAAAAAATTCTGGCCAGGCTCGTTGAGAAAGGTCGGCTTACCAGAGACGAATCGGTCGCAACTTTAGATCGTATTTCTTTCTCAACAGATATTGAGGCAACTTCGGGTTCCGGGTTAGTAGTAGAAGCGATTATCGAAGACCTGGCTGCAAAGCAAGCCGTTTTCGATCAGATCGAGAAGCACGTCGATTCCTCCGCGATAATAGCGACCAATACTTCCAGTTTGTCCGTCACCTCGGTTGCCGGTTCCTGCAAGGAACCTCAGCGAGTCGCGGGAATGCACTTCTTCAATCCAGCTCCTGTGATGGCGCTTGTGGAGATCGTCCCGGGAGTCGCAACTGACGAGTCGACAATAAATGCTATCATGAATGTAGCGCGCTCGTGGGGTAAAGTACCCGTTGTCGTGAAGGATACTCCCGGTTTCATCGTGAACCGAGTCGCGCGATGCTTTTACAGCGAGTCTTTGCGGATTGTGGATGAGGGTCTCGCGACGCCGGCCGAAGTAGATGAAGCATTGCGGTCCGCTGGATTCCGGATGGGTCCCTTCGAGCTAATGGATCTCATTGGCAACGACATTAACCTGGCGGTAACTCGTTCGGTGTTCGCAGCGTTTCATTTTGATCAGCGCTATAAACCGTCGTTTACTCAGGAGAGGCTCGTTGAGGCGGGTCGATTAGGCCGAAAGTCGGGGTCTGGTTATTTCATGTACGGTGATGATGCAGAAAAACCGGCTGTGGACCTCGGTAGTTCAAAGGCAGCTATGATTATTGACCGCGTCGTCGCCATGATTATTAATGACGCGATAGATACGGTGTTCTGGGGTGTGGCGTCGCCTGGAGACGTTGATATTGCGATGACCAAAGGTGTCAATTACCCAAGGGGTCCGATTGAGTGGGGGAAAGAGATAGGATATCCGGTAATAATCGAGCGAATCGAGTCTCTTCGCTCTCGATACATGGAAGATCGGTACAGGGTTAGTCCTCTGCTCAGAGATCTCGCATCAAACCAGGTCGATTTCGATGGGTAGATCTGAAGCTGATCGTATTGTCGAGTCCATGATGGAGGCGGACCTGTTTTCCCAATGGCTCGGCATTCGAATTTTAATGATCGACGCCGGAGAATGCGAGCTGGAAATGGTTGTCCGGGACGAAATGGTAAACGGATTTGGGATTGCACACGGCGGAATTGTTTACTCGCTTGCCGATAGTGCGCTTGCATTTGCGGCCAACACGCGAGGAAAAGTTTCTGTCGCCTTGAACAACAGCATCTCGTATCCGGCCGCAGTCTTTCCAGGTGACTGTCTGCGCGCAGTCTGCTCGGAGTTGACATCCACGAGGAGAACCGGGACATATGATGTCACAATCACAAGGGATGCGGAAGTCGTAGCGCTTTTCCGTGGCCTGGTCTACAGGAAGAACGAAACACACGCTATCTAGCTCATGAGTGGCAGACAAGAAGCATACATCGTAGACGGGATTAGAACTCCAATCGGAAAATTCAGAGGGACACTCTCAACTGTCCGACCGGATGATCTACTGGCACTGACAATCCGGACTCTCGTCGAAAGGAATGATTCCATCGACCCCGCCGTTACAGATGATGTAATTATGGGGTGTGCGAACCAGGCCGGGGAAGACAATCGGAATGTCGCACGAATGTCGCTGCTGCTGGCGGGACTTCCTCATACCGTACCGGGTGAGACAATTAACCGACTGTGTGCTTCTGGCATGAGCGCTACCGTGCGTGCGTATCACGCGATCGGTTCTGGCAACGGATCACAGTTCATTACCGGAGGCGTTGAGAGCATGACGCGCGCTCCATTTGTCATTGGAAAATCTGAGTCCGCATTTTCGCGCACTGCGACAATGTTTGATACAAGCATCGGTTGGCGTTTTACAAATGCGGCGCTGGAATCCGTGTTTGGTGCTGAAGGTATGGGTAGTACGGCAGAGAATCTTGCAGAGTTGTATACCATCGGCAGAGAAGAACAAGATGCCTTTGCTTACCACAGTCAGCAGAAAGCATCAGCTGCCGAGAAGGCCGGACATTTCCTGAATGAGATCGTTCCCGTTGAGATCTCTCGGAGGAAGGCACCCTCTCATACTTTTGAGCGTGACGAATTCATTCGTCATGATACATCTTTGGAGAAGATGGCAACACTTAAACCGGCATTCCGGTTTGACGGGAAGGGTAGCGTTACTGCTGCCAACTCATCGGGAATTAATGACGGTGCATGTGCGTTGTTAGTACTTTCAGGTGACGCCGTAAAGACAGCGAGGGTCGATCCGATGGTTCGAATTGTTTCAAGTGCTGTAGTTGGTGTTGAGCCGCGGATTATGGGCATAGGTCCCGTGGAGAGCAGCAAGCGTGCTCTCGCGGCAGCAGGGTTGTCGATCGAACAGATGGATGTGATCGAGTTGAATGAAGCATTTGCAGCTCAAAGCATTGCCTGTCTCAGAGAACTGGGTCTTTCAGCCGATGATGAAAGGTTGAATCCCAACGGTGGAGCCATTGCACTGGGCCATCCTCTCGGAATGTCTGGAGCACGCCTGCTACTTACGGCAGCTCATCAGTTGAAAAGGACAGGCGGACGTTACGCGCTGTGCACAATGTGTGTCGGGGTGGGCCAGGGAATGGCGACTATAATCGAACGAGCGTAACAGGAGGGGTTTGTTGGCTAATATTTTTGAGTTTGAAGGATTCCGGCCCGTAGTACATGAGTCCGCGTTTGTCCATCCTAACGCAACGGTCGTCGGGAATGTGCAGATTGGCAAGGATGTTTATGTCGGCCCGAGTGCAGTAATTCGAGGCGACTGGGGAGAGATCATTATCAAGGATGGATGTAATGTACAGGAGAATTGCACCATACATATGTTCCCGGGAGTCAAAGTCATTCTTGAGGAATCAGCACACATTGGTCACGGAGCTGTAATTCACGGCGCCCATATCGGCAGGAATGTGTTGATCGGGATGAATGCGGTCGTGATGGACAATGCCCGCGTTGGTGCGGATAGCCTGGTTGGAGCATTGGCTTTTATTCCGGCCGAGATGCAAATTCCCGAGCGGAAAATCGTAGTAGGTAATCCGGCAGAAATCGTAAAGGATATGTCCGACAAGCGAATCGCCTGGAAGACAGAGGGAACACGACTGTATCAGATGTTGCCGGCACAACTTAAAGCAAGTCTTATCGAGTGTGAACCGCTTCGGGAGGTTCCACAAGATAGACCCGAACAAAAGATCGTATTCGAGCCGTGGAAAGACACGGAACGACGAGACGAAACGTAGACTGAAATTGAGATAGAAGATGATTCAAGTAGAGAGCTTCGCTGAGGGAAAGTGGCACGCAAGTAAAACTGGAAATCGTGAGGTAAGGCACGCGGTCACAGGCGAACCGATCGCTAACGTGAGCAGCAGTGGACTGGATTTCAATGCAATGCTGGATTATGGCCGTACGGTTGGCGGCCCGGCGCTCCGAAGGATGACCTTCCATGAAAGGGGGCGCATGCTGAAGGCGATAGCTATGTATTTGAACGACAACAAGAAGGAGCTGTATCGTCTGTCGGGTTACTCGGGTGCGACGAAGCGGGACGCGTGGACGGACATTGATGGAGGTATTGGCACCTTCTTTATTTTCTCCAGCAAGGGCCGCCGAGAGTTACCCGACGAGACATTTCTTATGGATGGTCAGCTCGAGATGACGTCGCGGAATGGGACATTTGTCGGTCATCATATCTGTGTTCCACTGGAAGGTGTGGCAATCCACATCAATGCCTATAATTTTCCATGCTGGGGAATGCTGGAAAAGCTTGGGCCGACGTTTCTTGCCGGAATGCCGGCCATCGTTAAACCGGCAAGTGTGACGTCATATATCACTGAAGCCGTTGTGAAGCTTATCATTAAATCAGGTTTGCTGCCCGACGGAGCGCTGCAACTAATATGCGGCGGCGTTGGTGATCTGCTGGATAATGTTACCGGTCAGGATGTGGTAACGTTTACGGGATCAGCAACTACCGGTTTGAAGCTTCGGTCGAAGGACACGATTCTACGAAATTCTGTTCGATTCAATATGGAAGCCGATTCACTGAATTTTTCGATGCTTGGGCCTGACGTTAGTCCGGGCACAGAAGAATTCGACCTCTTTATCGACGAAGTGGCAAAGGAAATGTCGATTAAGACTGGTCAGCGATGCACGGCGATTCGGCGGACATTCATCCACGAATCGAACGTTGATGCTGTAATTGAGGCTTTGAGTACGAAGCTTGCTTCTGTGCGTGTCGGAGATCCATCCGTAGAGGGAATCGAAGTCGGGCCGTTGGTAAGTGCCGATCAGGTAGCCGAAGTCGCAGGTGCAGTAGAATCTTTATCAACTGCGGGCGAGGTAGTATTCAGCGGTGCTGATGCAATTGAAAATTCGGGCGACGGTGCAGGAGCATTCCATCCGATGACACTTCTTTATTGTGACAAGCCTTTTTCATCAGGCACTCCTCATGATGTGGAAGCGTTTGGTCCGGTCAACACAATAATGCCATACTCAAACCTTGACGAGGCGATCGAGCTGGCCAAGTTGGGTCAGGGGAGCCTGGTCGGATCTCTTGTAACCGCAGATGCCGATGTTGCAAGAACCATGGTTCTGGGATCAGCATCACACCATGGTCGCCTTATGGTATTGGACTCAACGTCGGCCAAGGAATCTACCGGTCACGGGTCTCCGCTTGCACACCTTGTGCACGGCGGACCAGGCCGCGCCGGTGGTGGAGAAGAAATGGGTGGTGTGCGAGCCGTGCACCACTATATGCAGCGGACGGCGATTCAAGGGTCGCCACAGGTACTTTCGTCGATCGGGAATGAGTGGTATGTCGGTGCCGATCGGCCCGAATCACAAATCCATCCTTTCAAAAAATACTTTGATGAGTTGTCGATCGGTGAGACTCTTACCACACATCGGAGAACTGTGACGGAAGCTGACGTAGTCAACTTCGCAGGTGTAAGTGGTGACTATTTCTACGCACATATGGACGACATAGCGGCCAAGGAATCACTGTTCGAGCGGCGTGTAGCTCATGGTTACTTTGTATTGTCTGCAGCAGCTGGATTATTTGTTTTTCCCAACAAGGGTCCGGTTCTCGCGAACTATGGTCTCGACAACCTGCGATTTACTCAACCGGTTTATCCTGGAGATACGATTCAAGCAAGGTTGACGTGTAAACGTAAAACTGAAAAAGAACCGCGAGAGGAAGAAGTCTTACAGGGTGTAGTCGAGTGGCACGTTGACGTTACGAATCAAGATGACGAGTTGGTAGCCACGTACACGATCCTGACTCTCGTCGAACGCCAATCCTAGGAAAGCTGAGGCATTCGTTTCCGGACTGACATTGTCACTCCGGGCTTGGGTTCGAGGGTCGCTCCCATATGCTCACCTACATTCTTCTCTGCCAACTCGATCTCGAAGGACTGCAGTACGCAGGCCAATACAACTTTGGCTTCGACTTGAGCGTAGATCGCACCGATACAATTTCTCGGGCCGCCGCCAAACGGAAGAAAGCTAAACGGAGTCCGCTTGTTGCCGCTCTCAAATCTCTCAGGCATAAAAGTGTCCGGTTGATCCCAATGTTCACCCTCCCTTTGAGTCAGGTAGATTGAAAACATGGTACGTGTGTTCTCAGGGACAGTACTTCCATTGACGTGAAATGGGCATTTCGATTTCCGGTTTGAGACGTGAATAGGCGGATGCAACCGCAATGACTCGTTGATTACCATCCCGAGATACTCAAGCCGATCGATCGATTCTTTGGAGGGTCTATCGCTGCCGAGGATTGACGTCACTTCTTCCACCACTTTCGACTTCGTGTCGGTGTGTGCCCCGAGTTCGTAAAGGGTCCAGGCGAGGTGAGCTGTATTTGTGTCGTGACCTGCAATAAGCAAGGTCAGCATCTGGTCTCGTATAGTGTCGTCGTTCAGGCCGGCGCTAATAAGGTCGTCAAGCAGAGTGGGTTCTGATCGTTCGCCAGTTGTGTTCCTGGCAGACTGGATCGTTTCGAACAGGAAACTGTCCATCTCCCGAATATTCCTTTTGAACCCGAATCGTTTCTTCCATGGCAGGACAATCCACGGCCCCGGGGAGACGTATTTAATAACGCCGAGCACGTGTGGCCACAATGACTCCATCCGGTCTGTAATGTCGACACCAAAAAGAGATTTTATCAAGATCAGCAGGGACACCTTTCTCATCTCGACGAGCATATCAACGGTTCCTTCAGTTGGCCATCGGGACATTACCTGCTCGGAGTACCCGACCATCATTGCGACGTGATCATGAACATGCTTGCGGGTAAGTGCCGGTTCTATGATCTGGCGCAGCTTGTCATGCTCTTCATCATCGACAACAAGAAATCCATGGCGCAGGAGGGATGTGACGGGGTCGGATTCATTTCTCCATGCAAACTTATCTCGCTCTTTTACGAGAATGCGCCTGCCGTGCTTCGGGCCGCTGAGAACAACGGGTTTGAAGCCTGCAAATTTAATTTGAAAGGCATCGCCCAGTCCTTCACGCATTGCCGACAAGGCACCGAGTATACTTCCACCTTTCAGCAAGTCTTTAAGGATTCGTAATCCCAGACGTCCATCAGCCGAGGGTAGTCCCATACTTCCGAGCCTTTAGCTTGAGACTGTTTTTTTACCGACGGCACCGTAAATCGACTGAGCATAGTCGGACACCATCCGGCGGGCGCTGAATTGGTAGGGAAGCGTAGACATTGCGCTTCTCATCATAGAGATCCACTCTCTTGGAAGATCAGCTTCGTCCCGGGAATAGAACATTGGGATGACTTTGTTCTCTAACGTTGAGTAAAGGTAGTTCGCATCCTCGTTGTCTTGCTGGTCTGGATCCATGTACTCGGCTGAGTCCTTGTCTCCAATGCTCCAGCCGTTCGATCCGTTATAACCCTCTGGCCACCATCCATCAAGGATGGACAAATTGAGGCCGCCATGTACAGCGACTTTCTGACCACTTGTTCCGCTTGCTTCATATGGGCGCCTCGGATTGTTCAACCAGACATCGCATCCTGAAACAAGAGCTCTTCCGACAGACATATCGTAGTTCTCGATGAAGGCGATTCGGCCGTGGAGTTCGGGGATTCTGGTAAACTCGAAGAGTTGTTGAATCAGCGCTTTTCCGCTTTCGTCGGCCGGGTGTGCCTTCCCTGCGAAGACGACCTGCAGAGGCCGGTCCGAGTTGGATACGAGGTTGATGAGGCGATCGATATCATGGAAAAGCAGCAGTGCTCGTTTGTATGTAGCAAACCGGCGTGCGAAGCCGATCGTCAGGGCTTTTGGATCGATGGATCGATTTTGAGGGAGGGACTGTTTCCGAAGATAGAGCTCGAGTCTATCCGTCATTGCATGACGAAGCCGCGACCTGTACGCCCATAACTCACCATCCGGGATTTCATTAATTGCCATCCATGCCTCGGCAGATTCCTGCCATCCCGGGACGAACTTTTCGAGGAAAGGTCTTGCCTGGGCCGATGTCCAGGTTGGTAGATGTATACCATTCGTGACGTGTGAAATTGGAACCTCATCAACACTCCGGTCCGGATACATTTCCTTCCACTGGTCTCTGGCTACTTCTCCGTTCAATCGAGAGACGCCATTAGCCATACATGATAGTTTCAATCCGAGGACCGTCATCGTAAAGGACTCAGCGTCGTCATCGGTGTTGACGCGTCCGTATGATAGTAGCTGATTGATCGACAGTCCAAGCTCGCCTGCATATGGCTCCATCATTTCGACGAAGAGCTCTGGAGCAAATCTGTCGTGGCCGGCTTTGACTGGTGTGTGTGTCGTGAAGACTGTACATTCGCGGACGTTTTCCTCTGCAGAGTTGAGGTCTATTCCCTGACGCAGATTTTCCCTTAGCATTTCATAGCAGGCGAAAGCACAATGGCCTTCATTCAGATGCACTACATCCGGGTCAATTCCAAGCTTTCGTAGCATACGCATACCACCAATTCCAAGAATGATTTCCTGTTTGATGCGTGTCCTTCGTGCGCCAGAGTACAGACGATGTGTAATGAACCTGTCGTCGAATTCATTCCCATCAAAATCAGTGTCAAGGAGATACATAATGGACTTGCCGACGAGCAATTTCCATGCTTGAATCTTTATGACGTCTGAGCCGAAAAGAACCTCGACGGTGACGGGAAGTCCACTACTATCAGTAACCAATTCCACAGGAACTCTGGTGGTATCCAGTGCCGGGTACTCGTCTTGTTGGTAGCCGGTGCCGTCAAAAAACTGCCTGAGGTAGCCATCGCGCAGGAACAATCCGATTGCTACAAAAGGAACGCCTAGGTCTGATGCACCCTTGGTGTGGTCGCCCGCAAGAATTCCTAAACCACCGGAATAGAGCGGCAAACTCTCGTGTAGACCAAACTCCATACAAAAATATGCCGTTTGCGGTCCATCTGAGAACTTACCTGGTGTTTCAAGGTAGTGCGTGAGCCTTGCGTGGACGTCGCTAACGCGCTGGCGAAATGCCACATCTTCAAGTATGTCCTCATTCGCGTATTTTAGCGTCAGGACTGGATTACTTTTGGAAGACTCAAACGCGCCAGGGTTCAATTCGCGGAAAAGTTCTTGAGCTTCAGGATTCCAACTCCACCACAAGTTGTTAGCAATCTCCTTTAGCTGCGCTACGGTCTCAGACATGATCGTTGGTAAAAGTTTTAAAATGTGATCCAGAAGATACTGAAGTGTGAAATCGCGATTCGCGACACCACAAAGAATTCAAAGCGGATTATCGGGAGAGTCGAGAGGATATAAAGATGCTCGTCCGAGAAGTAATTGCGAATGGGACCAAGCGGTTAAAGAAAGGTAATTCTCGATCTCCTGGTCAGGAAGCTCGTTGGTTGTTCATGCACGCATGTCGATTATCTGCAACTCAACTGATCAGCCGCTCTGACTCTGAGGTTTCCGTGCAGGATTCCGAACGGTATGACAATCTCATCGATCGTCGTCTTACCGGAGAGCCATTTCAGTATATAGTCGGAGAAGCTGAATTCAGGGGTATCCGATTACATGTGGATCCCAGGGTTTTAATCCCAAGACCTGAGACAGAGTTACTCGTTGATATTGTACTGTCGCTCGCAGAAGATTCTGGATCGAGGATTCTGGATGTCGGCACGGGTAGTGGTTGCATTGCCATCGCTATAAAGAAGGAAAAACCAACTGCCCAAGTTGTCGCTGTAGATTGTAGTCAGGACGCGCTTGACGTCGCCGAAGCCAACGCACGTGACGCAGGCTGTCCGATAGAGACCCGACTTATCGACTTCCTTTTAGCCGCTGATGTAGAGTCACTTGGCAATTTTGATATTGTCGTGTCCAATCCTCCGTACATTCCGCAACGCGAAATGGAATCCCTTGATGATGAGGTCAGGCGGTTTGAACCGGGGGTAGCTCTTACACCGGGCTCCGATGAGCTTCTGTTCTATCGAACACTGGCTGAATCGGCGGAATCACTGCTCAGCCCCGGCGGATATCTGGTTGTCGAAATCCACAGCGAGTATGCCGAGAGAGTAGTCACACTGTTTGCAGAGGCGGATCTGGTGGATCGAGAGATTGTTCGCGATCTCTCCCGCAAAGATCGAATAGTTACTGCGAGGACTGCTCGGTGACAAAATCCGCAAAGGATTGCGAGGTGTATGCATCTGTGGCAATAAACTGCAGAACTTGAAGGAAATCTGTTGTTTTATGAAAACCTTCCAGTCGCGTGATATAGTCTCCGTTGTGCTCGAGGAAGACGGTGGTCGGGGTACCCGTAGCTCCGAGACCGTAAGCCAATTCAGCTTTCGAAAGGACGTGATCTTTGTAGGTTACCTGAGTCTCAAAGTCTTCCAGATCAAGCTGAGTCATTTCGAAATGGTTGCTGAGATAGTCGACAATCGTGCTGTCCGAGTATACTTCCCGATACATGCGCGCGCACCAGGTGCAGTTAGGCGAAAAAACGTCGACGAGGATTTTGCGATTTTGGCTGTTATCGACTGTTAGTATATCCGAGAAATCGATCCAGTTGTAAACTTCCGGCCGCTGAGCGACCTGGCCGTGAGATAAGTCGGGTATGACGACCGTGCACACCAGAAAGAGTGGTAAAAGTTTAAACACCAGCTTTCAGTAATCGTAAAAATGGTTCCAGGAAGGCTTGTGAAGCCCGTTTCCAACCAAAAGTTTCCGTAAATGCGGCCGTTCTCGAACTCCAGTGCTTCAGCTGATCTGGCGCGTTTTCAAGATCCAGTAGTTTTTTTCCGATGTCCTCAATGTTTTCCGGATCCACAGTTGCTCCGATTTCGTGGGTCTGAATCATCCGTGAGATTTCTGGCAGGTTGCTACCCAGGACAGGAATACCGGCAGCGCAGTACTCGAAAAGTTTATTAGGTAGGGCGAGGGCATGATTGAGGCACGTATTTTCCAGTAGCGTGACGCCAATGTTGGCGGTGCTGGTAGCTGATACCACCTGATCTGGCGGAACGGGGTCGACGAAGAATACGCGATCCGCGCATTTGGTCTCGCGAGCGATCTGCTGGGCGTCGGTTTTTAGAGGTCCTGAGCCCATAAAGACTAGGGCGGCGTTGTTTGTATGCTTGAACGCCCGGACCAGATTGAGGCATCCTCGTCCCCTTCGAATTTGCCCGTTGTGCAGGATAATTGGTCCATCGAGAGGCTGGACGATGTTTTTGAGGTCCAGGTTGCCGGGCTTTTGCGATTCGAGATCTGGAGCATTCCAGATGACGGTAGGGGATTTAACGCCATGTAATTTAGCGATATGTGTCGATATTGATTCGCTCACAGTGAATACGTGGGCGCAGTCAGCGATCGCGATGGATTCGATCTTTCTCCAGAAGGCCTGTTTCAGGGGCTTGTCGCGAACGGAATCCACTTCCGCGTACAGTTCTCTTGCGTCGTAAGTCAGCGGGACTGCCCGACTCATGGCAGCTTTGCGGGAAGCGAGTAGCGTGTAGAGGTCGCTGGCATGAAAAAGTGAGGCATCGAGATTTTGGTATTCCCGTGTCAGCTGCCGATGTGCGGCGAAAAAAAACCTGGGGCCGCGGATTGGAGGTTGTTCGAGGTGTACGAGCGTACCGAAGTCTGCGCTTTGCCGTTGGGGCTTGCGAGTTGAGAAGCCGAACGCTATGACATGAAAGTGTTTTGCGAGCGCGTGTATTTGTCGTAAGGCTCTGGAATTAATTGATATATCGCCGAGAAGTGCGAAGGCGATTTTTGGTTTCTGGAGGGTCAAGATGTTGAGCCAGAGAGACTAGGAAGCAAGAAACCCGACCAGCGGAGGCTGGTCGGGTTTCTAAACAATGCTGGATGCGAAAACGCAAACAGGACTACTA
>JABDKO010000215.1 GCA_013002165.1 Rhodothermales bacterium
ATTCCCATCCGTGTCAAATGAGGCATCAATTCCACTTTCAAGTAAGTCGCTGATGCCATCGTTATCGGAGTCCAGATCCTGTGAATTCAGCACCCCATCACCATCGCTGTCACGCGCGCCAAAAAATGACAGGTACTCAACAACAATAGGATCCTGGAGATTGCCCGCGATAGTGCCGACGTTGTTGTAGACATAGGAGACCGTACTGGCTCCGGTGCCAGCGCCAAGATCAGTGAAAAATATTTCACCGCGACCGTTACCGCTCACTACGGTACCTGCACCCGCCCCACTGATCAAAAGATCATCCCCTGCTGAAACACTCGTTGGAGGCGATGAGACGCCGTCCGCGGTAAAACTCTCGAATGTCGTTACACGCTGCGGGCTGTTATCAACAAAATCATTAACGAAGAACGAAAGATCCAGGAATGGCACATCTGCGGCGAAAGTTATGACCGTAGCACTGGTCGTGTCGCTCACGCTAGAGATTTCGAGATCGCCCCCTCTAAAGGAAAAGATGGAATTGCCGTCAGTTGTAATCGTGACTTCAATCCCGTTGATCTCCCCTGTTACTTCCGTGGTGCTAACCTGGACAAAGTTACTGAAATCCACCTGCCCATTATCCAGATTGCCATTCGCGTCAACAGATACTGAACTTCCATTTTCGACGATATCCATGATGCCATCGTTGTCATCATCCAGATCAGTCGCGTCTGGAATGCCGTCACCATCCGTTCCCAATACACCGGCAAACGCTGTGGCATTAAAATCATTCAGGAGTTCCTCGGTCTCGATCGGACCAATATCAACTTCAAGATCCCAGTCGCCGCCAAACTGTGCGTTACCCGTATCGTCATCTGATGCAGAAATATCGGCTCTTGTCAGCGCGGCAATATCGTCGAGAAACTCCTGCCCTTCGCCGCCTCCGCCAACCTGGCAACCGTAAAGCAGAATATCGCCGGCATCATTCAACGCACTGCCCCATTGCGCAATGGTATCCGCGTGGTTCGCCAGATTATCTGATCCGATGGTTTCGTTACCCAGCCTCAACTGCCCTGTGGAGCCGTGAGAGACGACATGTATGGCTGCAAGATCCTCGTGGTTTATCAAGGCTTGCGAAATCTGAGTCATCGCGCTTGATTCCGTGTCCAGTAAATACACCAGAGCGCCACCAACCCGATAGGTTTGAGGCGAACCCGTGATCTGATCGGGATAACTGTCGTCGGCGATTAACGTATTCGATTGCGGTGCGGGGAGATCTTCTGGTTCATCCAGAGCGGACCCGGTTAACGGGGTGTCGTAAGCAAATCCGCCCAGTAACGACTCGATCTCATCCTCCGGTGACGGGTTGTCAATGACAATATTCTTCTCCAACTCCCCGAGGATTCCGTTCAGAAGATCTTTATAGCCCTCGACCGCCGTATCGATAAAGACCACCTCGGATATTTCAACCAGGCTATCATCATCAGAAAATGGAACGTCATCACCAATAGTGCTGAAAAGAGGAGCCGCATCTTCTTCCGGTGCGACAAGCTCTAAAGGGGCGGTACTCTCTTCGATGCTGTCAGAGTCGAGTGCATCGGTGTATTGAGCTTCAGTTACTGCAGGGCCGGCAGATTTATTCGAAACATGGTTCGCGGAAATAGAATCCGGTTCGGACTTGGACGCGGTAGTCGACGATTCTTCATTGACAACTTCATCGGCCTGCACGCTTTCAACCACCGACGGATCATCCAACATCTGTTCACCGGTTGCAGTTTCAGCATCTATAGGTGATACAGTCTCTTCGCCAGCTGTAAGCTCGGTCTCGATTACTTCATTGCCGCCGGAAGGCTCCTTTGAAGCGGTATTGTCGGCAGTAGCGGTATCTGCCGATCCCGTATCTAATTCAGTGGTGGGATCTGCGGCGGGCGTGGGGAGCTGCTCTTCACTACCCGCACTGGCATCATCGAGCATGTCATCGGCTGCGATCGCGCCAGCAGCGCCATCGAACATCTGACGTTTTTCCAGGCACAACAGCAGATTGGGTCGATAAAACCCCTGCCTGTACCTTTTGTAGATTCTTTTGATTTCCTGAGCAAGCCCACTTTGCTCAGGTCCCGTTTTCTTGCATTTCGGCATAAAGACCCTCCCCCAAAGATCTTTGTGAAGCCGAATCAAACAGGCACGTTATTCCTTGTGTCAGTCCAGAATCGGCGAAATTTATCTAATGAGGGAGGTTTTCGAAAAAACCGCCTCCCGGTCGAAAAAGATTTGGTTCATTACCCCATGGAGAACACCAT
>JABDKO010000235.1 GCA_013002165.1 Rhodothermales bacterium
GACCAATAGAGAACCCCAAAGGTATTGTACCACATTGCGATTGGTCCCTTCGTCCCTGCGTTTAGCCCGGACGGTTGAGGAGGCCCTCTCTAGCATTCGTGTTTCGTGAACCCCTCCCTAGTAAAGAGCAATCAAGCACATTGGGAAATACCTGCTGAAGGACCCGAATCGAGGACTCGTCTTCAACCCTGACGAGACGCGAGGCATCGAGTGTTTCGTAGACGCTGACTTCGCCGGAGGATGGAACCAAGCAGACGCCGAGAACGCCGAGAATGTAATGTCGAGAACTGGATTCGTCATCATGTACGCTGGATGCCCTATCCTATGGCAATCCAAGCTACAGACCGAGATCGCGCTTAGTACGGCCGAAGCGGAGTACATAGCGCTCAGTCAAGCAATGCGTCAAGTCATCCCCCTTATGAACCTCATCGTAGAAGTCAGTTGCATATTCGACATATATATGCCCAAGCCGAAAGTCCACTGCAAAGTGTTCGAGGATAATCGAAGTGCGATCACAATTGCGGAGGCAAGCAAGTTCACCCCCCGCACCAAGCACATCGCCCTGAAGTACCATCATTTCAGGAGATACGTCAAGGAGAAGATCATACAGATACACCCAATCAGTACTACAGAGCAGACTGCGGATATCTTTACGAAACCCCTAGACGACAAAACTTTTCTATATTTGCGAAAGAAATTGAACGGTTGGTGATTTGAATATTTCACGACAACCCGAATCTTTCATCGCGAGGGAGTCTGATCATATACGGGATTAGATCAAGTACGATTCAAGACTCAGGCTAGATACTAGATACAATAGTATACTCAGTAGTGTGAGAATAGCTCACTTTCTATCTAAAGTAACCTACATCAAAGCAATACCAAGCTTAGCTATTCAGGCAGCTACTATCCTTATTCTAGGCTATTAGCATCAGAGTTTATCAGACCTCAGCACTCTATTGACCAATAGAGAACCCCAAAGGTATTGTACCACATTGCGATTGGTCCCTTCGTCCCTGCGTTTAGCCCGGACGGTTGAGGAGGCCCTCTCTAGCATTCGTGTTTCGTGAACCCCTCCCTAGTACACTCGTAGCGCGTAGTTACGACTAACACGGCAGACTCGCAATCGAAACATTTTCGAATACCAACAACAGTTGCTTACTTAGTACTTGTTTTTGGCGAGCCACAGCTCCGCACAGTTCGAGAGTCAACCTAGTCAATTTCACGCTTGCCATCCTTCTCTGCCGGATCGCTTCTATCAACATCTCCGAGTACTAATCAACCATGGCCACGGGTACAAGATCCGCTACGCAAGCGACGCAGCCGTCGCAGCCTGCGCAGCCTGCGCCTCCCAACTTCAGTGTCCTCAACCAATATGCCAAGGATTTGGATCCCTCGAGCCACGAGGGAGCCAAGCTACTTCGAGAGATGACGCGTGCCAGAACGAGTGACGACGATCGTCTAGTTGTGACGCTCGACACTGCCAAGGAAGTCCAAGATCATTTTATGGACGAGGGGGACAAGTTTGCCTGGGGGCAGTTAGTCAGTGCCATCCCAATTTCTTACAGCGTCGACGCGGCAGGAGCCATCACGACTACGCTCGGGAGTATCTTCCACGACGAACTATCGCTCAAGAACATCCAGCTTCAGGCTTCGATGATTTTCGGCAATAACACAGTCCCTACCGATCAAGCTCAGATTGATACCTTGACTGTACCCAATACCCTCATCGCGCGCCAATTGACCGACAACACCGACGCGGATCAATGTCGTATCTACTACCAGCGTATCCGGGCAATCTCGATAGCGGACAATATCCAGAATACAGTGGACAAGGATACTTTGGAATTGCTCAAGCAAAGCGAGTCTCAATATGTTTGGACGACGCCGTCCGGGGAGCGGATGCGAGATGGTCCAACTATGTTGTTCGTATTGTTGGAGGCGATCAATCCTTCGACGAAAGTTCGAACGCTTGCCCTTCAGTCGAAGATCGACACGGCGCGTGTTTCCGATCATGGCGGAGATATTAGCAATCTCCTAACCCACATGGAGTCGATTCGGATTCTATCAGAGCGCAAGGGCGCAAAGATAGCAAACTACGAACTGCGGCTATTTGACTCGCTACTACGAGATGACCGGCC
>JABDKO010000264.1 GCA_013002165.1 Rhodothermales bacterium
AGGTCGCCTCGAGCGTCCTCACGTATCTCGGCTTTGTCGTAATCAAAGAACATCTCCATATTGACGTCGATCCACTCATCGTCGTATCGCACCGCCTGCAAATCTTCGTCTGGTAATGCTACTCCGAAGTCTATCGTTGAGAGGATGCCCTGGGTTACACGTTCAACTCGAGGGTTCTCCGTAGTAGCTACAGCACCCCGGGGAACGGACGCAAGGTCGAGCTTGGCAATAAAGTTTCTGCCTCTTTCCCAGCGGCCGGCATCGATGTCAGCAATATGATATCGTCCGAACTCATCGGTTTGGATGATGAGGCCTTCAGCCGTCACGATACGCGCGCCCGGTATTCCCTCTTCGTCATAATCCTGGACACCGTCTCTGTCAGAGTCATGAAAAACTTTACCGACGATTGTAGATTGTTCAAATGTCGGATCTGGTGTGACCTCGATAACAACGCTCGCCTGATTGCCCGCAGGAAGGTCAAGTACAAAAGGCTGCGCAAGGTTTTCGTAAGAACCCTCTACTGCAGTTGCTCCAATACGGACTATGTATCGAATTTGCAGGATTTCATTAGGTGCAAACGAAAGCGCGGGCATTTCTACCGGGTCTTTACCATCGGTCAGGAGATCTTCAACGACGTCATCAGACGTATAGAACTTACCATCGCTACCACTTTGGACAAGAATTGCCGAACCCTCGACAAAGTATAGTCCACCGGGAAGATCATCGACTATTGTTACGTCCGTAACTTGACTTGAAGTCAGATTTTCGGCCTCAAGTGTGTAGGTCACAAATTGACCTATAGTCGCAATGCTTCGGTCGGCAATCTTCGACAGTTTGATAAGGTTCTCGCCAACGATTGGGACCAGCGTGGCATCATTTTCATCACCCGTTCCATCAGGACCAGGTCCATCGGCTGGATCCCCGTTGCCATTGGCATCAGGTTCGGTACCGGCATCGGAAAGGTCCGAGCTCAGGATTTCTCCACCAGGAGTGCCATACGTGGCGACCACGGCCTGATTGACGAATGGTCCCGCTGCACCGCTAACGTCGACTCGAACAGTAAATAGAACAGTTTCGATCTGTCCTGCATCGAGAGTGTCGGTGCCCGAAGTCAGGGCAATATTTCCAATCCCGTCAAACGCGACATCAGGATCCGAGAAAGAGCCCAGTTCGGGGGAGCCCACCACACTGGTAGACGCTACGCCCGGGAAGGTCTCGGCAAGATCATCAGTAACAAGCACGTTGGTCGCTTGAGCTACGCCGCTTAGGTTTTCGACAATCAGAGAGAAATCAACTTCGAAAATGCTGTCGCCCATAGCGCGGACATCCGTTACTTCCTTGGCAATACCTACCACCTGCCGGTTGAACACTACCGGTGTGGGTGTGTTTTCGCACGTCAGAGAGGAAGGATCAGAAAGGCACGCATCGGGATCGGAGTTTCCGTTTCCGTCGCCGGAAGGATCGACATCATTACCATCGTTTGACAGATCTTCGGAGAATACTGTCCCCAGACTGTCACTAGTCGTTGTTCGAGCCTGATTCTCGAAGGTCGAACTTTCACTGCCCAGGCGAACATACGCTGTGAAAGAAATAGTATCTGCCTGAAGGGGAGCCATCAGATCCATACCACTTAGCAGATTAATGTTGTCGATTCCATCAAATGGATCAGGGTTTGACGTTAGTGTGCCGGTCAACGGCGCAGATACTACGGCGATTGAGTCGGCGCCTGCAAACGAGACCGCAAGATCATCGGTGACCTGAACGTTTGTTGCATCCTGCGTCGGGCTTAGATTCGCAACGATAAGCGAGAAGTCAACTTCAAAAGCATCGGCCGCAACCTGTCGAGTTGCCACGACACGTTTGGCAAGCGCAATCGACTGTCCATCTAGAATAACCGGAGTTGGATCGTTCTCGTCGCTGTCATCTCCGCGAGACGAATCTTCGTCAGGATTTCCGTCGCCATCCGGATCCGGATCGAGACCATCATCGGATGAATCGCTGTACAATGGATCTCCTCCCGGATTTTCGGCCGAAGAAACGATTGCAATATTGTTG
>JABDKO010000306.1 GCA_013002165.1 Rhodothermales bacterium
AAATGTGTAAAAGCCATTGAAATCGACTGATTTCTGATCAGCAGTCTGTTTTGCGCAATTCAATATGAGTGCATCTGGAAAGTCGACTGTGGTTCGTGTCTTTTCGTTCACTTTTACATAATCCCCCAGCGCTCGCCACACTGTTTTTGCATTTTCGAACACAATGCGTGGCTCTTCAAATAGCGCTCTAACGGTGGTTGAGACATCGCTTTGCGTTGCGTTGTATTTCTTGCCACACAACGTCCACAACGTTTCCGACAGGACGACGTATGTGACCAGTACGTCTTCTTCACCTGCAAGCAATGCCGCGGCTTTTGCCGATTGCTTTGCATCATCCTGAAGGAGGTATCTGAGTAAGACATTGGTATCGATGGCAATCATCTTCGAATTGCACTTTGACGAGATTCTTCGTCGGTCATGGATTTATCGGCCTTCAAGCCTCTCAAAATACCTTTTGCCGCTTCGGGTTTTTTCTTGACAGCGGTGAGGTATCCATTGGCCACAAAAAACTCAAGATCATCGCCAGGCTCGATACCCAATTCAGTGCAATGCTCCACAGGCAACGTAATTTGCCGCTTAGAACTCAGTTTCGACACGATTTCGCTCCTTTACTTTTACGCTAAATGTAAAGATATTATTTCTTTACTTAAAAGTCAAACGTAAAGACAGATGGTAGCCTTGAAGATATGGGAACCGTCCGGTTGTGGCTGAACTGAAACAGAGAAAATACGACCTGATCGTGTACCTTACCTACTGTCAAATCCAGACCTACTCAACTCACTCAACCACTGAAGAGTACAATCAGCAAACAGAATTTCGTCAAAGATATCGATACATAAGTTGGTGTACCACCCTGCCCTCACGCAAGGCGACAGGCATTCTCCAGATCGGCATGCTCAAAAGCACTTGACAATCGCTCGATACGCGCCCGTGACTCTCCAACCGACACAGCGACCTCTCGCCAGCGACTGACCGCTGCGCCGACCTGCTGAATAATGCCTTTGGCACTTGGTGCTGACAGTCCGAACAGACCCGCCTGTTCCAGTGCCAGGTCAATCGAACAGGTGCCATCATCAAGGCTGATGTTGGTAGTCAAAATGCGTGCCTTCTGGTCCACAGGCGTAGGATTCAGATCATAAGCAGGGGACACTACCCAGCCTTCCCGGCCAGCCCACAGAAAGCCATGATTGCGCAGGTGATCGTCTACATTGGATATGAGAATGTTGAATACCATCCGACGATACAGTTCAGCGGCATCGTCACTGGTCCGGGCACCATGCCTGACCAGTTCGTCCACTATTTCAGGATAGCTCCCGCGCTCGCCGTCTTTGGCCTGCAACAGCGACATGGCCGACAGAAACGGAATGCGGCGATCATGCTCACGGTCGAATCGCCATGAGATCAGTACGGCTCTGTCGCCAATTCGCTGCAATTCGTGTCTCGGTACCTGGATACCCGCTTGCTGAGCCAGAATCAGCGCGATGTGTTCCCAGGTCTCGATACTGTAGTCGTCACTGTCTTTCGGAAACTTCGCAATTGCCAGGTTGCCGTGCGCATCCACGATGGACGCCTTGGGTCGTGCTCCTCCCAGAGAGGAGCCCGGCGCAAAAATAAGGGACAAATCCTCATCGGTCTCCTCACCTCGCTCGATCCGCCGGGTACTGTCCAGGAGTTGTCCCAGCTGACTGAAACCCGGCACACCCTCGCCGATCGGTTTCTGGAACGCTTCATCATCAGGATGCTTGAATCTCAATGCGCCGAGCCGCGAGACATCGCTGACACCCAGTAGATAATCAACTTCATGAAGGGTGCGAGGAGATCGGTTTTCGGCGCTCGCGGTGCGTCGTTCTGCGCGCTGCATAAGGCGACGTCCCCACGTATCGGGCGCGGAGTCACCGATTGACCCGAACATGTCCCTGCCCTCTCCGGGATGGAACATTCCCCTGCCAACACCAAGACCCGGTTCCAGTGAAAACCTGGACGGGTTTTCCAGCCAGGTGTCGTGGTAATGGAACGTAACAGACTCGCGACCACGGGCCGCCTGCCGGAACAGTGTGCCGACGCGTAAGGAGTCGCCAGCCAGAGAAATATGAACTTCAATCTCGCTCACTGGCGGGGTGTCCTGACGCGCTTAGGCAGGCCAGCCGACGCCAGTGACATCCCGAGCGCATCATTTGACGGATCGGCTAGATCGCCCAATCCGTCGAGCAATCCGAGGGCCTGCAGCACAGAGGCATAAATGCCGATACTGACACCGTGGTCCCCCTCCTCTATTCGCCCCAGGGTTTTGCGCGATGTGAACGCCCTGTCTGCTACGATCTCCATGGACAGACCCCGGCGTTTCCGTGCATCCTTAATATCGTGACCCAGCTTTCGAAGGGTACGTCGAACTGCGTTCGGTGGTGTTGTCGGTGTTGGCATAATGTTACCTTCGTGACCCATTAAATCAGTATAATGGGTCACGAAGGTAACATTTGCAAGTTTATTATTAAAACTGAGTCGCCAGCACCTGCGTTTTACGCCCCCACACCACCTTTGACATGGTCAGTGTCTGCGTTGAAGTTTTCAGGCTCGTCATCTCTGAGGACCAATTAACGGCTAGGCGGCTGCTTATTACAGCGAAGAGCGCCAACTATATCGTTCAACTCAATCCTCACTCTTTGTGCATAGGCTTACTGAAACCCTGATCAGCCAGGTGTTTAACAGTGAGGCGCCACACCAGATCGCCGAAAAATAACTGGGTCAGTATCACTCAAACATTCATCAGTCGTTTTATAGCCGTACCGACTCCCGCACCCAGCTGAAGGTACCTGAATCCTCCAACGCAATAACCTTGATAAATCCCTAATCCACACACAAGTAAGTCAGCGCAACGGTGCTCGCCAACCCGCCGCCAGTGCCTCAGCCTCTGAACAAAACCACCGTTCAGACTTTTCTGTATTGATACGGGTCTGCTTGTACGAACGGGACCAGGGGGCGTGGTAAATTCGTTCACCCTTACTGTTGATGTTGCCCTTAATCGGGCAATCCACTGACGGTGCTTCC
>JABDKO010000006.1 GCA_013002165.1 Rhodothermales bacterium
TTTGACTCAGATCCACATCGTCGGCTCCTGTCTCGGTCAGGTCCATATTGACCATGCCGAGTAGTATCACTTTGGATCGATCAAGAAATCTATCCGTCCTGTCATCCAGTGATGTCAAATGAACGCCGGGCTCTCCATCTTCAGCGGAGCCTGCGACTTGCTGAGGAGGAAGTGACCCGTTGTTGTTAGATAAGACCCTGCCAATCAATATTCCGATTACAAGAACCGCCGCGATGAGTGCAAATTGTATTGCCGGCCGGCTCTGCGGGAGCAGATGTTGCAACCAGGTGGACCAGGTCGGCGACGACGAAACGGGCACTGATCCGGCTGCTGCCGGCAGTTCCATTTTCTCGACAAGCCTGTCGTAGTATGAATCCCAGAATTCTCCTGACTGCTCGGGTACAGTAGGTCGTGAGGCGAAACTGATGACATTTTTCGTTTCCGTTGCGAAGGCACGGCAGTCGCGGCAATCAATCACATGGGCATCGACAATACGTTGAGTATGCGGATCGAGAGGTTCGGAAAAACCATTCTCAATCGATGCTCGAATCTGGTTACAGTTCATATTCATAACTCCCCGGAGTTTCTCATCCCGAGCTCGTTTCTGTAGAAGTGGAGATCTTTGCGCAGCTTTTTCAGAGCGCGATGAAGCAGACTTTTGACTGTTCCCTCGGCAACCTCCATCGCGGCGGCTACTTCTTTCACTGATAGATCTTCCCGGTGCCGCAGCACAAAGGCTGCCTTCTCTGAGGGTGACAGTTTTTGCATCGCGGCCGCCAGGTGCTTCTCGAGCATTACCGTCGAATCAACCTGCGGCGACTCCGTATGTTGACCTTCAATGCCATCGAAGCTGTCCGTCAACTTTCTGAACAACAGGGTCTTTTTCTGACGCTTGTTCAGGTATGTGTTTACAGTGATCCGGTACATCCAGGAAAAGAGTCCTGCATCTCCACGGAACGTATGAAGTGATCGGAAAACCTTTATAAAAACATCTTGCGACAGATCTTCAGCATCGTGGTGGTTCCCCGTGAGTTCATAGGCAAGTGCGTAGATGGGGCGTTTATGCTCCTCTACGATTGATCGGAAATCAAGCTGTGTTTGTCTTCTGCTGCTTTCCAATACGGGAAGCTCACGAATGTCTTTCAAAACCGTCTAAACTGGTTACATGCCTTAGACAGCATCGGGTCCGCCGAGGGTTACAAGCTGCGGGCTACAATTCGTGCAAACGATGCACTTACTGAGTAAGACCTAACCGGTAGAAGATACTGGCACGAGATGAAATGCTATCGTGTCGCAAAGAATGCCGCTATTGTGGCGACGAGAGCACTATAAATGGCCGACCCGGGCCAGAGTGCCAGTACCGATTCGGGATTAACGGCACCTACCTGCAGTGTAAGAAAAGCGACGTGCAGACCATTGTGCAGGATGCCGACTACCATTCCACCCATGATTGCCTGTCGGGGCGAAATCACCAGAATATCCCTGTCTTCCGGAGAAAACATCCCAAGGAGAAACCCGGTAATGGTTTTCAGGATCATGTGGATACCCCACGTCCCGTAAACCGCGTCCATCAGGGTCCCGAGGATAAACCCTGCTATCGAACCGGCTCGGCGTCCAAATTGCAGGCCTATCCAGGCAACGAAGAGCATAACGGCATCCGGGTATGCTCCAAATACAGATAAGCGACCAAGGACTATCCACTGGACGAGAAGAGTCAAAAGTCCGGCAACAGCGACGCGTAAGTAAGTAATCATGCCGTTTTTGAGGAAGAAAAGCCAAAGCTCGAGACGTAAGCCGAAAATAGTGGCTAAAGAATGGTAACTTCAATTCATTCGAGCAATACGCACGATTCATTTTCGGATTTCGGAGCAGGAACACGAAAAACCCGGTTCGGGTTCAGGAAAATCCACACGCAGATCAGCAGACATGGCAAAAGCGCGACAAAAAAAGAAAGGCCGGCGATCGAGACGCCCCCAGCGCGTCAGGATGCTTTTCGACAAGCGAAATTATCAATTGATGGTGCTTGGCGTTGTGCTGGTAGCAATCGGATTCGCCATGATGAGGCTGGAGAATGAGGTCGATGGATTCATCTCCCTGTACATCGCTCCACTCCTGATTCTGGGTGGATACCTCGAAATCATCTACGCCATAATGTATCGACCGAAGGAGTCGTCCTCCGAGAAATCCGGGTAACAAGTGTTGTTAGCCGGGCAAGCGCATTACGTAGTGCGGGTCGAAATATGCACATCGTCGACGAAAGTCACCTCGTCCCTGATCGATTGCAGTCCATTTACGTCTGCTACTCTGTCCAGAGCCTGATTGACAATTATGATGGCGTCCTGCAGACTTACCCTGTCGCGGACGAAAATTTCAATCGTATCAGCTGACTGCTCATCTGTTTCGGGCAGATCCCTATCGATGCGTTCAATGACGCCAAAGTAGCACTTCCCGGTCGCTGCAACCTTATTATTTACAGTCCAGAACGCCAATTCGAGGAATTCCGACGGACCTGAGGCGATTATTGAAATCATATTCGTTTTGTAATCATGATCGTGGATGTTTGATACAAACCGAGGCAGATCAACAAGTTGTCCGCAAATAAGTGGCGGCACGGGCCGGGTTACCCCGACCCATACCGCACATGTAATCATCCCGTAAAGGAATGCAGCAATCAACTGATGCACGTTAGGGCTCCCGACCATCGCGTGCAGTAAACGCTTCATGCTGACTTCAAACTAACAGTAAGGGCGACTAATTCATTGATCTGATCCGACTATATTTGTAGGAAGATTTGCCTAGCACGCGCCCTCGTTTTACTGGACAGGGTTCCAGATCGTCTATTCCCACGTTTTTGAACCGTCGGCAATTTCGTTGCGCCAGGCCCACGCGATAAGTTCAGCTCTCGTCCGGATCCCGAGTTTATCTTTGATCTTGTCGATGTGATTCTTGACCGTGTTCGGGGAGATATTGAGCTCGCCGCCCACGGTTGTATTATCGACGCCTTCGGCAACGAATTTTAGCACCTCGGTCTCTCGTCGGGATAATTTCTCGTAGTTCATGAGCGCCCGCCGTTCACTGATATGGTATCTAACCAGCCTCTCAGCAAACGACGGACTCATCCAAAACTCTCCGTTTCCTGACACTACACCACGGATCGCATCATAAACGGCATCGTACGTCGCCTCATTCTTGAGCAGGTAGCCGTTCGCATCAATGTCAATCATCCCGTAGACATAGCGACGATCCGTATATGAACTCAATGCGATAATGTATGTCTCGGACCCATTCTCGCGCAGGTGCCGCGCAACATTGACCCCGGTCTGGTCCGGCAGTTCGATGTCAACCAGAAGGACGTCCGGCTTCAATGATTCAACCAGATCGATTGCCTCCTGTCCTGTTGCGGCAATGCCGACAACCTCGACGTCTTCTCTCGACGAAACAGAGTTAGCTATACCGTCTCGAATCAACGCGTGGTCGTCTGCAATTACCAATCGAATAGGTTCCATCCTCATCCACCCATGCCGTTGTCCGGAATCATCGTTTGACGATGTGCACTTTACTGCAAAGCAAATTTGTTTACAAGGTTCAGCGGATCCGAGTTTTCGTTGTGGATGGTGATATTGTCGACACCATTGCCAACCAATTCCAGTAGTCCAGCATCCAGAGATGCGTCAGATTTGAAACCGATTCCGATGTACTCGAAGGGATACTTCCTATCAGACGAACCTGCATATTCAAACACAGTGTTGTCGGGATCAGCAAACAGTTCGCAATCTCCATCAACGCAGACCACGTGCCATGTCTTGACCCACTCATCGTCATCATCAGTCGTTGTAACCGTTCCCAGGTTAACGTTCGACCGTGCTTCGATTGCCTCTGAGTGCGTTGCAACACCATCAAAGTATGTAGTTACTTCAAGGTCATTACTTGTCAGGTGGGGCATCAGTGCAGACATCTCGACGTTAATATCAGTTTGATTGTGTGTCCGCTGAAAATGGTTCACCGTGATCAGCTTCTGACCGACATTGTCGTACAGATTCGCGTTGAGAGTTCCGCCATTTTCAATTCGAATCGGATCGAAGTGCAGGTTCAGTGTCTCTCCCGCTTCAAACTCTATTGCGACGCCAAACTCCGCCTCACTGTGACTGCCTGTCACCGTAAATCTGTTATCCGAGAACGTAGACGCAGCATCCCCAATGATGGTGTGCGCCCGTCCAAATGACTCTACGGTTACCGGCCGATCTGAAGAGGTAGTGACTTCTGACGCAGTCGGGAAACCGGCGTATCCGATCAACACGAGTGCGACAACGGCGATGCCGGAAAATTGCATTATTGTTTTCATTGTATTTCTGTTTTGAATGGTTTGCACCCACTACTCAACCAAGTGCGATTTAATTCAACCATATGGTAGGGCAAGCGGAAGACTACTGCCCGTACTAAAACGACTAGTATCCACTGGGCGCAAATGACTTGTTTTTGTGACGAAATTGACTATAATGAACGGGCTCCCAGCACCATATCCGCAAACTCAGTACATCGAAATGAGAGAACATCTCTTCGTCCGGTATGTGAGCCGACCCTTCATACTGGGTCTTTTTGTTATACAGGCCCTGGCCATTGATAGCGCAGCAGGTCAGTCGCGTCCCGATAATCTTGCCAACGGTTTCAAATATGACACCGAGTCCGGATTTTTCGTGGCATCGTTTTCTACCGGCGATTCAACGGTACAAGTGACTGTCTTTGACCAGCTTGTCTTCGGGGCAGTTGATTACGCGACCTCGCAGAAGAGCAAGGTTCCAAATGGGGAACGGTCTTCAAAGGCGTCGAGTGATTTGTTCAGCAGCGTTCCCGTATCGGGGACCACTAGCGGTTTGGACGGACGCGAATACACCTTCACCGTATTCCCGGGGGAGGGAGTAGAAATAAATCTGGCCGACAACGAAGTATTCGTTGACGCGGTCCCGCTCGCCCGGTTTCTTGGTTTGTATGAGCAAGTCACAGGACGCAGCTTCGACATTTCATCCATGGGGATGAATGAGGATGGAGAGCTCAGTCTCCGTATCGAGGGAATAATCTCGAACCACGCACTTCTCGTTGGCGCTCTGCTCGTTGCCTTCTTTATGACCATCATGTTGTTGCTCATCAGATTGGTTCAGGTGCGTCATGAAAATATTCTGGCTCGCCTGACGTGGCGCAAAATGATCAGGGCGCGAGAGGATGAGCGAACCCATCTGGCGTCTGAATTACATGACGGGCCCATCCAGGAACTGCAGTACATCACCAGTTCGATTGCCGGTGGGAATCATGATCCTGAGACATCGTCCGTTCTCAATGAAGTGACGGATACCCTGCGCAAAATATGTACGAACCTGAGACCGGAAGTACTGGCGCACTTCGGCCTTGTGTCCGCAGTTCATGGCCTGATCGAGGAGTTTTCTGCCCGGCACGAGACTGTATCAACGACGATAGATATCAATTCGCCTGTCCAGACGCTGGGATACGAAAATGACCTTGCGTTCTATCGAATTCTGCAGGAGTCGCTTAGCAATGTGATCAAGCACGCGGACGCATCCAGAATCGACATCTCGCTATCAATTGATGAGAGTTGGGCGGAGCTTACTATTCGGGATGACGGATGCGGGTTTGATATGCCCCGACGTACGGATGTGCTTGTAGAAAATGGCAATCTGGGTCTCATCGGGATGATGCAACGGGCGCGGAGCATTGACGCTGCATTCGAAGTCATTTCCACCGACGACGGTACGCTTGTGCGACTGGTTGCAAAAGTTGAGACTGCGGCCTTGAAAGCAGACACAGAAAGGCAATTGTCTCGTGTCGATCATCCGGTAAGGCCCATCCTGTAGGTAGCCTCCTGTCCTGGCATTGCACAGAAACTACACGACCTGGTAGTTGTGGAGTGTGACAGCCGGTGCGTATTTTATACGCCATGGGGCCATAGCTCAGTTGGTAGAGCGCTACAATGGCATTGTAGAGGTCAGGGGTTCGACTCCCCTTGGCTCCACCACTTCATCTTGCACCTGGCTCAGTGTCGTACGAATCGATTCGGCATTGTAGAGGTCAGGGGTTCGAATCTCCCTGGCTCCACCATTTCATCAATCATGCTGATCAGGATCGCACGACTCGATACGGCATCGTGGAGGTCAAAGGTTCGACTCCCCCTGGCTCTACCACATCAACAGAGCTCAAAAAGATTGCGTCAATCACAAACAAGCTCCGAAAACGGTAAGACCCTCAACCCTTTGCATCGATCGCCGATTGTGCACCCGCAACTCCGCCCGATTTCTCAGCAAGCACGGAGTGGGCCTGAACGAACAGCGTTCCTCCAAAGCGAGGAAAGGCAGAGAGGAAGAATCGACCCGCCGAAAATAACGCGTGGCCGCGAGACTGCGGCTGAAAGCAGGTGTCAATTGAATCGACCGCGTAGCCATGCCGACGCAGCAGTGTCGATAGCGTCAGGGCGTTGAATCCCATTACGTGTTCCTTCGCCTCGTGGTAACGCCCGAAAACGAACCGCATAAAGCCGGGAAGGGATTGCGTGTGAGGCGTGTTGACAACGAGTATGGTATCCGGTCGGCAGAATCGCTGGATGCCATCAAGCATCAGACCCGGGTTCGACAAATGCTCAATGATGTCACCGGCTACGACTACATCGAACGAGCCCTCAATGTCGAGCTGATCCAGATGCTCAACATTCCCGACCATAATGTTGTCAAATATTCCCAGCCGTTCGTACTCATCGACAACCTCTTTAGCGTAATCGATTCCCACAACATCTGCGACCTGAGTTAGCTGCCAGTGCAGTAGTTCTTTGGCCGCAGCTACACGGGTTTCAACGTCGGCATCCGTCTCTCCAACACACCCGAGGTGCAAAACTCGCTTGCCGCTACAAATGCGGACAAGCTCGCCCATCTTGTCGTAGTACCTCATTCAAAAAGACCTGAATCGCGCTGTGGGAATGATATAAAACGGCACATCCGCTTATTCCGGAAGATCCAATATTACGAAATACGCCCGTGAAAGTCGCCGCAGTGCATTCCATAACCGGACATTGCACACATTATCAGCTTCTTTCCGAAAATGCTAACATCCTAACGTTCCCAACTGAGCTGGACGCTTTGCTCATCATCTCCGTAGCGCATACTGAGGCTCCCTTCATAAGCGCTGGCAAGTGCCTTTCCAATGCGTCTCGCGAGGTGGATACCCGTTGTCGAAACGATAGTCTTATCATCCTCATCTGAAATAGCCATAATCCTCTCTAGCGGGTGCTCAGCATTTTCTTTCTTCTCCAGGTTGTGGAAGAGGTTTTCGATTTCGTCACGGTGCTCGCTAAAAAACGGGCCGGTGATCTCGATGACACCTGCAGGGTATTTATCAGCTATGCGTTGACAGGCCGGACAGACAACGTTGTGGAGTACCTCATCAGATGAGGCCCAAGACCACCTGCCATTGACAAAAATGGCTTTGCATGAAGAGCATTGTGTAGATTCCGGCCATTTCTCCTGATTCCGGTACACATCATGGTGCTTCTCTTGCACCAGCCGATCTCGCCTTTGATACATCCCTTTATCCATAACAGGCTCCTCCCGTGCATATGCATCGCTGTGTTTATTTAAGCACATCTATCGAACAAACAAGTTGCCTGAAAAGCGGCCGTTAAATTGACATGTCGTCCTGCATACTCTTGCGAGAAGAGTGCCACTTTCATAGTAATGCAAAGCCCGACAAGTCAGCTGGCTGCGGTATCACAGTCCTGAGATGATCCTGCCACTCCCTGCTGTGCAGTGATAGCAAACGCAGCTGCCCTTATCCCTTGCCAATGCCTTTGTATACCTGACCCGCCCCGAACGGAAGCAGGCTCATGACCAGAATGAGCACCCATTCCGATAATGAAGGATGTGTTACTCTGAGTACGTCAGACAACCCGGGGACATACACGGCACCGAGAACCAGAAGAACACATAGGCCCAGGGCACCCCATACATATGGATTCCTGGTGATCTCATTCCGGAGAAATCTCGACTCACGACTGCGCATATTGAATACATGCCAGAGTTGTGCCAAAGCCAGCGTCAGAAAAGAAACTGTCACGGCCCGACTCGTCTCCAGTTCAAGCCAGGACAGAGCAATTTGAAACGCGCCCAATACAGATGCCGTGATCATCATGCTGTACAAAATAATGCCAGCCCAATGGCGCTTTTCTAAAACCGGCTCCTGTGAATCGCGAGGCGACTGGTCCATCACGCCGGTCTCACTCTTGCCCATACCCAATGCGAGTGCAGGGAAAACATCCGTGACGAGGTTCAGGAAAAGAATTTGAAGAGGAAGGATGGGTAGCGTAGCACTTACAAGTGCAGCTACGCCCACAACCATCACCTCGCTTACATTGCAGGAGAGGAGATAGAAAACAAAACGACGAATGTTTCCGAAAATGATTCGTCCATGCTCGACGGCTACAACAATGGTCGAGAAGGCATCGTCCTGAAGTACCATGTCGGCCGCCTCCCGCGCAACCTGTGTGCCGCGAAGACCCATCGCAATACCGATGTCAGCTTTCTTCAGCGCCGGAGCATCGTTCACTCCGTCACCTGTCATGGCGACGATATTCCCGCTATCCTGATGCAGCCTGATAAGATCCAGCTTTTGTTTGGGGCTGACGCGCGCGAAAATGGGAGTCTTGCAAAGCCGGCGACGCTCCGCTTCGGTGATCGCTGTGAGGTCCGGCATATCAGCGCCGTGGATGACTTCAGGGTCAGGACCATCAGTCAGGCCTACAGCTTCCGCAATGCGACGGGCCGTAGCCGGTTGGTCACCGGTAATCATGACAACCTGGATACCAGCAGATCGGCATTGGTCGATTGCAGCACGGACATCCTCCCTGGGTGGATCTACCAGTCCGACAAGCCCGATAAAGGTTAGCTTTTCGTACGGCTCGGCCTCCCGGTCCTGCGTTGTCTTGGTCGCAAATGCCAGTACGCGCAGACCTCCCTCGGCCAGACGCTCATTGCGTTCGAGCCAGAGCCGCCGAGTCGGTTCATCCAGTGCCACCACGCCAACGTCTGTCAGTTCCGTTTCAGATGCAGCAAGCACAGCTTCGGGAGCCCCCTTGACGGCGACACGATAACTGCCACCTGTTTCGTGTACGGTGGCCATTGCTCGTAAATCGAGATCGAACGCTACTTCAAACACTTCAGGATATTGCCGGTGGAGTTCCTCCCGATGCAAGCCAGCCTTGGTACCGGCAATGAGTAGTGCGGATTCGAGGGGGTCGCCCACACCGTGCTGTCCTCCGTTAACGAGCGCGGCATTGTTGCACAGCACTCCAGTTTCAAGAGCCATCAGCAATTCAGGTTGCCGGTCCGGATCGACAGGATCGGACCCGAGCTTGAAGGTGCCCCGGCTTCCTATCTCCACATCTCCCTTGGCAAGTGCGAGTCGCACTACCGTCATTCGGTTCTCGGTGAGCGTGCCCGTTTTGTCGACACAGATCACACTTGTGGATCCGAGCGTCTCGACTGATGAGAGGCGAGTGATAAGCGCATTACGCTGAGCCATCAACCATAGTCCCCGAGCCAGTGCCAGGGTTGCAACTATCGGCAAGCCTTCTGGAATCGCAGCCACAGCCAGGGCAAGCCCGGTCTCGATCATGAGAAATACAGGTTTGCCGCCAAGCACGCCGCTTAGGGTGACAAGGGCCGCTATAAAAATCGTGACGCCAATAAGCTTGTGCGCGAGTTGGTCAAGTCGTTTTTCAAGCGGGGTCGTTTCGTCTTCGGTTTCTTCAATGAGAGAAGAAATCTGACCCAACTGGGTTGCCAATCCCGTAGCTACGACGATCCCTTCTCCGGCACCACTTGTAATAGCCGTCCCTTTGAACAGCATGGAGCTTCGTTCTGCAAGAGGTGTTTTAGCATCGACGGGGGCAGTCTGTTTACCTACGGGAACGCTCTCGCCCGTGAGCGCTGATTCGTCCGCCTGCAGTTTTGAGGATTGCGTAATTCGAATGTCGGCCGTCACTATATCGCCTCCCTCCAGAATCACGACATCACCCGGGACAAGTTCGCTCGCTAATATCTGCTGGATGTTTCCGGCCCTGCGTACGCGGGTCTCGACGTTACCAAGCCTGAAGAGGGCCTCCATCGACCGTGCGGCTCTCAACTCGGCGGCAAAACCAAGGGCTGAGTTGAGAATAATCACGACCAGAATCGCACCCCCCTCCAGAAACTCCCCAAACAAAAACGCGGCGACGACCGCAAGGGCTAGCAGGAGAATGATCAGGCTTCTGAACTGCGCGACAAGAATACTCCAGGCGCTCCGGGCCTTGTGCTCGCGAAGTTTGTTCGGGCCATGGCGCTTTTGCCGCGACTGTACTTCAACAGGAGATAGACCGCCGTCCGTTTGCACGGCAAATGCGGCAGCAACCTCTTCCTCTGGCATCGACCAGGGCTGGCCAGGCAACGAACGACTTTCCATTAAATAAACAGTCTTTAATCAGTGAGGGAAAAAGAGAATCGGAGTCTCTCGCCTCCTGTAGTTATTAAATCTCAGGAGCATCATCGTCGAACTCCCCGACCGTGGCGATGTTTGGATCAATGGCTCAACGCGTGCCGCTGTATCGGCCACGCAAAGCGTACTTGCCCACAAGTTTATCTTTTTAGACAAGCGGCATGTTCTCTCCACCTCCACCCGCAGGATGCACTCAATGAAAATATGCTGGGCCTGCCTGCTTCGATCGCACGCATCTTACGATTGCTTTGACCGGGATGCTCGCCGGCGCATCCAGCGCAGAAGTACCATTCCGATTACTGCTACAGTCGCAGCGAGAGAATTAAACAGGATGTCAATCACGTCGAAGACACGATTCGGCAACATCAGCTGGATGCCCTCGTCGACTACGCCAATCGCAATGGAAACGGCAATGGCCAGCAGCGCCGGCAACGCAACTCTCCCCTGCGAACTCATCCGTTCGTTCAACGCCTCCAGAATCAGGACAGCCACAACGCTGTATTCAATCAAGTGGGTTCGCTCTGCAAGGCCCAGCCGAAGGAGTACCATGGCGTAACTGCAACGACACCAAGGATAACGCCGATTTCCAGACCACCTCGTTTTTTTCGCAGTCCTTGAAAGAGGACCATTACAGCGATCAGGAACATGCTGAACAGAAATACAACTGCTGCCTGCTGATCCGTTATTCCCTCGACTAACCTGGGTGTGAAAGCCAGCGTAGCATATATCCCCAGGACGACAATGAGAACCAGAACCCAGAGTCGTTTCTCTCTTCTTGTCGTAAATAGTTCGTTCAGCATCAGGAATACGCGGCGGGCCAATTGCTATTTTACAAACTAAATCATCCGTTTTTCTCTTTCTTAAGATGATTCGGATCTTGAAAAACCGGAGCTGATAAATCTGTGTTATGAAGCCAACGATAACAACATTGGAAGACGCGTGCGAATTTATCCTTGAAAACAAGGTTTGCACCATCTTCGGCAGCAAGAACTCGCCCTATCCGTCTCTGTGGGACAACACAGACCTTTCGGACAAAAAGCCCGATGAGGGTGGCTGGAGCCCGAGGGTGATGGCAATCTGGAGATGGAAAACAGAAATTCCGCAAACGTTTCCCGACGAGTTTTTTTACGGTAAAGTACCGGGCGGCGACGCCGTACTTATGGAGATGGAATACTTCCGATCAGAACACTATCCGCGCCACCACAAACCAGTTTCCGGTCTTGACGAGTTACCTCAACAGCTCTATGAATATATTCTGACAGATCCCTGGTACACTGGCGACCTTCGTCGAACTGCAATGATAGATTTAGGCTGTACAAAAAGCAGGTTTGACACGGCTCTCAAGAAACTGCAGATCAGTCTGAACATCGTTCGCTCGAACGACCCGATTCATGAGAATGATTTGTGGCTGCCGTTTCACGACCAGTACCCGGAGATTGCTGGACGTGTCTGAAATAAAACTCTGCCGGGGCGCATCCTTACCACCAATAATAAGCAGTAGTCTAGTGGCTACTCCTCTGTCTACTTGACGACGAGACCACACGGTATCAAATCTCCGAAACTCTCCGCTACAGCGACAGTGCCAACGCTCCGTAGATGTTGCGACCAAGTGAGGGGAGATCACCGAAACTCAGGTGCTCGTGGTATAACGTATCGAACAGGTTCTCAACACCCACCTTCACCTCGACGCCGGTTCTTGGTTTGAAACTTCCTCTCAAGTTGGCGACGAGATAACCATCTGTTCCAAGCTCGTCGGCAGTGATTCTGGCGACACGATTCTGCGGCAGTGCCATCCTGGCCTCTGCTTCTCCCCACCATCTTCCACGATCCAGACGGACACTCAGTAGGCTCGTCAGTGGCGGAATGAGGTACATCGGTTCACCTGCATCCAGATTCTGTCCGTATGTGTAGGATGTCGTACCAGCTACTTCAAGGCCTTCAGCCAGTCGAACCACTGCGCTCAACTCACCGCCCGCAAGAACTGCTGCATCCGCATTTGTGAACACGCGGAAGCGTAGAGTTTCAGAAGTGTTTACCAGCCCCTCATCGTTCACGCCGTAAATATAGTTGCGAACGTAGTTGGTGTACGCGGCGGCTCGAATTCCAAACCTCTGCGTCCAGCGTTCGAGGCCGAGCTCGACCTGACTGCTCCGTTCTGGTTTTATGCGTGGATTCCCCGAATAGAAGTACCCGTCCACATAATTATAGATGTAGTGTCCGTAGTTCTCGACGTGGGTAGGCAGTCTTCCGACATGAGCCAGTGACAACCTCGTTCGCGTTGTCTTGCTCAGTGCAAACTCGAAACTCGCACTTGCACTTCCCAGCAGGTAGCGATTAGACAGGTCGGTGGTCTCCCATTTTCCCTCGAGGATCGCAATCGCCTCTTCCTTCTTTACATCCCGCGGAGACAGGTCAACTCTTGCATTCACTCTCGCATTGAGCCGTGAGGTGACGGGCGAGGCGAAGTCGGCAGACAGGGCTCCATGCTGCACCACGACATCACCAAGATTGAGCAGGTACATGTCCGGAATGTTTTCGAAAACGCTGAACATCCACATGTCACCGAAACTCTTGGTCTGGTATGCATCCAGAGTTAGCCGAAGCTGACGCGTTCCGAGACCCAGATCCAGTGTACTGATGGATCCTGCGGTTCGAGTATACCCGTACATCGGCATGTTCATCCCGCGCATAACTGGTCGATCCAGTACGTCGCGTTCGAAGTCATCCATGTAATGGTCTACCGTGTTGTAGTAGGCCCTCGTTTCAAGGCTCTGTACGGCAGCGGAAGACTTGGGAATCCACGAGTGCGTCAGACTGTATATCCGGGCCTGTGCGAGGGTCGCGTCCATAAGTAGAACGGGGTATCCGACATCCCATGCATTGTCTCCAAGGAACGACGCCGCGACTTCGTGCGAGCTTCCAATTCTCTGCGACAGATCCAGCTTGTAGTTATTCTTCCTGTAACCTGAGTTCGTTATCTCTCCCGGCCCGCCAACCCGAAAATCGTTTGCCATTTTGTACGAGTAGCTCCCGCGGACACTGGTATTGCCTTTCGCAGCTCCAGCAACCAACCGCCCGCGGCGCAGCGACGCTGCCGATTCAAACCCGAACTCTGCATCTCCATAAAACGGGCGGTCGAACCGTGGTTTTTGAGTAGTGAGATTAATCGTCCCACCAATCTGCGATGCCTTGGTGAGGTCAAAGCCACCCTTGGTGAGTTCCAGCTTTTCAAGATTCTCAACCTCGACATAGGCCGATGTTGGATCCATACGGTCCACGCAGGCGCCAGTTACTTTCATGCCGTCGATAACGAGTCCTACCTGGCCGCCGCTCATGCCCCTGACAACGGGCTCCCATGCGAAATTTGCCCGCTGGAGAAAATCAGCACCGGGAATACGGTCCATCAGGTCCTCCACGCCTCTCATATTATGCGGTGAAGCAGCCGGGTCGTTCACTCGCGGGCCCACGGTACTTACGACAACTTCGTCAAATTGGATAATTGACGGCTGTAGCGTGATATGCAGGTGCTTCGAGGGATCGTCCACCTCTACCAACTTGGAATCGTACCCTATCGCTGATACTCTCAAAACGGATTTCCCGTCCGGCAGGATCAGGGAGAAGTGACCATCCCTGTCAGTAGCTACACCAACTTGGGTGTTGACAATAATTACGGATGCCATGACAACACCTTCACCCGAAGACGCGTCCACAACGTGGCCCACCAGTGCGCTTTGCGCAGAAGTTTGTTGGGAGATTGCGACCACGCCAAACAGAAAAATCAGCGCCGCTCGTTTCAGTGTGCTAAACATATCAGCCTCCCTGATTTACAATGAATCCCTGAAAGAGCACCGTGTCTGGTGCGGATAACGGTCGCTGTACATAGACGGTCATGTCCCAGCCGCCGGCCATAATGAAATTGACCATCCCGCGGTATTCCCCGTCTCCGATGTGAACGGGTTTCTCGAAAGGAGTACTATGCCCTTCACCGGCTCCCATATCCATATAGGGATACAAATCTATCTGCGCATCCGTTACCGGGATGAATCCTTGTTCGG
>JABDKO010000015.1 GCA_013002165.1 Rhodothermales bacterium
GTTGTGCCTGTTGACACGAAGGTTGAGAATGAAGCCTGGGACCTGATTGACTACATGATGTCGGACAGCGTGTACAGCAGGTACGCTTCGATCGGAGGCGTCATACCGACGGTCAAAAGTGTGGCCGACGAAGAGGTATACCGGAATGACGAGTTCCTGAAAACATTTGTAAGTCAGGAGATGGAAACGGTACAGCCGTTTCCAAGGTTTTACCAGGTCATGGACATTCTGGGAGCTTACATCGAGCGGTTTTGCTACGGACGACTGTCCGTCGAGGAGACACTCGAAAGGGCTGAGAAAGAAATCAACGCATTGCTGGCAGTAACGTGAGCGAAAGACTAGTGAACATAGGAATTGTTACCGACGAAGTATCACGCAACCTACGGGAAGCGTTGGACATAACGCGTGAGTGGGGTATCAGCCACTATGAATTGCGTGAAGGTTCTGAAAGCAGAACACCATATTTGACCAACGATGAAATTGGTCTTGTCGAAGAACGTCTCCGTGAGGGCGCTATCATAACAGCGTTGTCGCCCGGCGTTTTCAAACAGCCCGTCGAGAACGAAGCAGAAATACGTAACGATCTGGAGCGAAAGCTACCCGCAACGCTTGAACTGGCAGACCGATTCGATTGCTCTACTGTGATCATCTTTGGTTTCGAGAAATTGAAAAACGACCGGGCATCGAGGCTTGGTGTCCAGCGTGTATTCGAGCAGGCTGCATCGCTTGCCGAGCAGGCAGGTATCGTTCTTGCGATCGAGAACGAACCTGCATTCTGGATAGACAAGCCGTCGGATTCTGTCGGCATGATCGAGGAGATTGATCATCCATCGTTAAAGCTAAACTGGGATCCCGCAAACCTTCATTGGGGAGGAACACGCCCGACGCCCGATCACGTTGAAATGCTTGCTCCCTACATCAGAAACCTGCACGTAAAGGATTTTACACCAACTGATGTTCAAATTCCGTGGCGTCCTCTTGGCGAGGGTGAAACACCCTGGAGTGAGTTGCTGGCAGCTTTGAATGAGGTGACGGACAGCGGAATTCTAAAACTTGGTCAATACACGATCGAAACACACTGGGAGCCGCTGATAGATGGTTCAAGAAGGAGCCTCGAGCGTTTATTGGAGTTGTTTTCTGAAATCGGAATCAAAACATTCGTGGGGACCACGAACGCAAAGTGAATAGCACATTTCTAAAAGAGATCAGGGTAGTTGATGAGTAGTGACTTCAAATTGGGAGTTGTAGGCCTTGGCGGTCACGGGCAGACTATCCAGAACGCGATAGACAAAGCCGATGGTCTAAGCATCGGTTCGGTGTTCGACCTATCGGCAGAGGAGCGGCGTCGATCCGTCGATCGATTTGGTTGCTATGAGGCATCGTCTTTCGAGGATCTCCTGGATCACGGCATGATCGACGCCATCGCCATTGCAACACCAAACCATCTCCATCTCAGCCAGGTCACGGCAGCTCTTGACCACGGTCTCCACGTCTTTGTGGAGAAGCCGATTGCGAATCAGGTTGATGACGGTATCAAGATGATTGATGCAGCAGAAAGCCGAGGCAAGGTTTTAATGGTCGGTCATCACATGCGCTTCAATCGAGCGAGTCGAAAAGCAAAAGAACTGTTGGATGGAGGTACCCTCGGTGAGATTGTAAGTATTGAGTTGCACTATTCGGCAAACAATACTCCGCACTACAGTAAGTATTCCTGGCGGCTGCAACCGGAGTACTGTCCACTGCTTCCAGTCACGCAGCTCGCAATTCACGGCATAGATGTCATTCACTATCTGTTCAGCCAGATCGAGACTGTCACAGCAACAGCTCGGTCTGTAACCGTTGACGCACCTGTATATGATTCCGTAAGCGCACTCATGCAGACTCGAAGCGGCATCGCGGTGACCCTGACGAGCAACTACTGCTCGCCAGTCTTGTTTGAGATACGCATTGCGACTACCACTCGAAACCTGATCTATAGACCACATCTCGTTGAACTGACACCGAAACTCGGGATGGAGGGGGATGCTGACGAGTGGACTCGATTCGATTATTCTGACAACACGTTCGATGGGTATGAGGCGGAGATTGAAGTATTTCGAGATGCACTTGCTGCTTCGAACGTTGATGTTGAAGCCAATGGAAGGGATGGGCTTCAGGCACTCGCTGTCGACGCGGCCCTTCGCAGAAGTATAGCGTCAGGATCACGAGTACAAGTTGCGGACTTTGTCCATGTATAGATAACACGATTGAATGAAATTGATACTTAAAACGGTCTTGTCCTGTCTGGTTATCCTTGCCTTGTCAGGCACACCTATGGATTCCGTTGCGCAACAACATCAGTTGCATGCGAGTCTGGTCAAGTCCAAAGGATACGTCGTCGGGTCGCCCCTGTCGCGCAGTGGTTTTCACCGACTCGATAGTCGTGAGGATACAACCTGGTCGCACATTGGATGGAATGTATTCGGAATTGCTGCCTTTGCCATCGATCCGGGCAATAAGGATCGCATCTTTCTGGCTGGTGGTAATGGGGTGTTTCGAAGTTTGGATGGCGGTGAGAGTTGGAAAATTGTAACTGGCTGGGAAGTGACTGAGGGTCAGGGGATCGCCATAGACCCGGCTAATCCCAATCATGTCTACGTGGCGACTGCCTACGGAGTATGGAGCTCTTTTGATGGAGGCGAAACCTGGGAAGAAACGAACAGGGGTTTCTCGAAGACCTACACGCAGAATATTGCGGTTGATCGGATACGTGCCGGTCGTCTTGTCGCGGCCACTGATGCTGGAATTTACATTTCAGAAAGGGCGGAGGCGTGGAGGCGTGTAACCGACGACGTTCCAATTATGGACATACATCAGAGTAATGCGAGTCCGAATTTGTGGGCAGCAGCTACACGTGGCCGCGGCGTCTGGATCTCTCGCGATGGTGCTGATTCGTGGCTTGAAGTGCGGTCGCGGCGGGTTCGTGGTGCGCACATCCATGCGGTTGCGCTGGATCCGACGAATGAAAAAAAGATGGCCGCAGGCGGATGGCAAACCGGCGTGCTAATCTCCAACGACGGAGGCATGAGTTGGAAACGGGTCACCAAGAACCTCCCATCAACCAATATCTATGAGATGGTATTCGATCCTGACAATCCCGGCCGCCTGTATGTGGCGACGATAGAGGAAGGTGTTGTCTTCACGGACAATGATGGTCGAAGCTGGGAATCAGCAGGAATGCACGGGACACTGTTTTTCGACATGCAGTTTGTAGATATGGAGGCGACTCAATGAGAAAGCAGCGTTCTGGTTTTTATTTCGTCGTTTGCCTTTTACTGGTCGGAAGTCTTCAAGAAGCCGCTGGTCAAGCGACTATGAGTCGCGATGATCAGCTTGAAGGGTATCGCGACCGGGTTGATTATGTGGTCGACCATTTTGCATATCGGTTCGACTCTACTGACGTCTCGCGAGGCGGCTACATCGATATTATGGCTAAGCTTGAACGAGGAATCCACATGGATTGGATAGAGAGCAGGCTTGACACGCTGATGTCGAGTGTCAGAGGGGACATGTTCTGGATGTATCCATTTGTACAGGTTCAGTACGAGGGGCGCCATAGCCTGTCGCCGGAGTACAGGCAACGTATGCGCGATCTGTGGCGAACCTATATGCCTTACCGGGGCGATACTGAGAATCACTGGGCCATGTACTACTCAGCGTTGTACCTCGTCACGCAAATGTACCCGGACGAACCGGGATCCACATGGTACAACGGAAAATCGTCTCAGGAAAATTTTGACGAGGCTGAAGATTACCTGAAATCCTGGATAGAGTTGACAACGACGATCGGTCAAGGTGAGTACGATTCTCCGGGGTATCTAAACTTTTATGTTATTCCGATGGCACAGCTTTACGCCTACGCCGAGGACCCGGCGATGAAGCAGCGAGCGCACATGATGCTTGACTATTTGCTGGCTGACTTTGCTGTGGAAAGTCTGAACGGAGTACACACCGGAGCGTCAAGTCGAATTTATCCCCGGCCCTTGATGGAGCGGTGGCGCGAAAACAGCTCCAATCTTGCCTGGCTTCTTTTTGGCAACAATCCATTTCAAGCGCGTTCCGGTGCTTTCATTCTGGCGCTGTCCGGCTACGAGCCACCGGAGATATTGCATCACATAGCGACTGACCGTTCACAGCCGTACATCCATAAGGAACTCAAGAGAACGAGACATAGAATCCGGAACTCTGATGTCAAGAATCATCCGGTGTACAAGTACACGTACATGCGGGAGCAGTATGCTTTGGGATCTTCACAGGGAGGACTTCTCCAGCCTATTCAGCAACATACGTGGGAGCTGCAGTGGGCGATCGACGATCCGACTGAAGGGTACAACATGTTTTTTACAACACATCCATACTCTGATCCCAAAGAGGGCACGATGTATTTCGCAGCGATCTGGGATATGGTTACCGAGCTTATCGCAAGATCAAAGACGGAGTACGATTCCTGGGATAAGTGGACAGGAGGTTCCGACTACGAGCAGGTAATGCAGGTCGAAGATGTTGTAGTTGCCCTGTACAATATCGAAAAGGGAACCCGTTTTGAGCACATCAGTGCCTTCTTTTCAAGGAATCTCAAGAGCATTGAAGAGGATCCGTCGGGATGGGTGTTTGCACAGGGAGGCGATGCGTATCTGGCGTATTATCCTATCGCCGATTACGAATGGATGGATGAGGAAGACGGAAGCAAGCGAATGTTCAGTCCTCATTTGAAGAATGGCGGCGTGTTGCAGGTTGGTACGGAGGAGCAGGATGGCAGCTTCGACACTTTCAAGGCTGCTGTTCTCGGCCTGGCGATATCGACATCAACGGATCCGGTTCCGATGGTCGAGTTTGAGACCCTTCGCGGACATTCGATCAAAGCAACCTATGGAGCGACCCCGATCGTAGATGATTATGAGGTTGACTATGATTCTTGGCCGCTGTACGGCGGACCCTTCCTGAACGCTGACAAAGGAAGCCAGGAATTGACGATGACCTACGGAAAACTGCAGCGCAAGCTTGATTTCAAAACGTTAACAATAACAGACACGGTAATAGAGTAGCAATCGAGATTGATACTCGTCGAATTAATTATCAGGTATTTACAATGAGTGAAGCAACGATAGAAGGACAATTCAAGTCAACCTATCCTGTCACCCGGGATAAGATCGACTTCTATCAGAAAAACGGATACGTCCAGTTCAACGATGTCCTGAACAGTGATGAAGTCAACAAATTGAGGACGGGCCTTGCCCGCGCAATTGATGACAAAAAGGGTTTTGTTCGTGACCTTGCAGGTGGTGACGGGGGCGGTAATCAGAAGATTCTCCAGATGCTTAATCTCTGGGAATATCATGATGAAGTGAAGCAGTACATCACCGGAGGCCGAATTGCCAGAATGGCTGCTGCACTTACCGGGAGTGATTCCATTCGTATTTATCACGACCAGGCACTGGTTAAAGAACCGGGACCGAGTGCTCCATCGCCATGGCATCAGGATCAGCCGTACTGGCCGTCAAAGGAGCCGGGAATGTTGTCGTGCTGGATGGCGCTGGATCACGTAACAGTTGAAAGGGGGTGCATGCAGTTCATTGCGGGCTCTCATGAGTGGGGCGAATTCTCGCCGATCTCGTTTGAGGGGGAAGGACCTGCTCTCAAGGATTTACTGAATGATGAACAGCGAAAGGCATGGAATCCGATCCCTGTCGAACTGCAGCCCGGGAGTTGTACGTTTCATCACGGCTTGACCTTCCATTACACGAATGCGAATACGACGGACCACGTTCGTCGCGCGCTGGTAGCGATATTTATTCCCGATGGAGTCAATTACGCCGGGGACGAAAAAATGGACGGTCCGTTCTCGCCGACTATTTCGAGTGAGAAAGGCGAACCATTGAGGGGCTCAAAGTTCATAAAACTGGTATAGCGCACCGTGATAGACCTGACACACCCAATCACGGCTGCCGATCTGTTGCCGAAGATCGACCGAATGTGGGAGCACTCTGCTTCCAAGATTCGGTCAATCGAATCTGTGTACGATGGCTCATCTGGTGCTCCGGTATTTACCGTCGAGGGAAAATACACTGCGCGCGGTTGGACCGATTGGACGGAGGGATTCATCTATGGGTCCTCAATTCTGCAGTTCGACGCGACCGGTGAAAGCTCCTTTCTAGACCTCGGACGGAAACATACGGTCGAGCGTATGCCGGCGCATGTGACCCATGTCGGTGTTCATGATCACGGCTTTAACAATGTGAGTACGTTTGGTAACCTGCTTCGGCTGATGAAGGAGGGTAAAATTCCAGAGGATGTCTGGCAGCGCAACTACAACGAACTTGCGCTCATGACCTCAGGAGCAGTACAGGCCACCAGGTGGACGAGCATCCCTGATGGCGGCTATGTGTATTCTTTTAATGGACCTCACTCGCTATTCTCCGATACTATTCGTTCGATGCGAGCGCTTGCCGTTGCACACATGCTCGGGCACACTCTTCGAGGTGAACAGGACCAGAAAGTGTCATTGCTCGCTCGAATGATTGCGCATATCGAGGCAACATTACAGTACAATGTGTACTACGGTGAAAATCGCGACGGATATGACGTAGCGGGTCGCGTCGTACACGAGAGCATCTTTAATCCGAACAATGGCGACTATCGATGTCCAAGTACGCAGCAGGGTTATTCACCATTCTCGACATGGACACGCGGGTTAGCCTGGGTGATGTGTGGTTGTGCCGAGCAGTTGGAGTATCTGCAGATAATTGGTGATGATGAACTTGACCAGCTTGGTGGACGAGCTTCAGTGGAGGCCATGTTGCTACGAGCCGCCCGGGTTACGTGCGATTTCTATATCGAGTCGGCAGCCGCTGCTTGCGGAATACCGTACTGGGACACCGGGGCGCCCGGTCTCGTGTACCTGAAAGATTGGACGAACCGAAGGGCGGATCCATTCAACGATTACGAACCGGTAGACAGTTCTGCTGCAGCTATTGCCGCGCAGGGATTGCTCCGATTGGGCCATTACCTTGACGCCGCGACTGAAGGTGCAAAATACTGGCAGGCAGGCTTAAAAGTCGTGGATACGCTTTTGGGCGATCTGTATTTGTCGACAGATCCACAGCACCAGGGCCTTCTACTTCATGGTGTATATCACTGGCCGAACCATTGGGACCACGTACCCTCCGGCAAGAAGATCGCATGCGGAGAATCTGTGATGTGGGGCGACTATCATCTTCGCGAGCTGGCACTATATGTTTCTCGCGTGGCTCGATCGGAGGAATATTTGACTTTTTTCAACATTGCCTCTTCCGATGAGGTGATGCCACAAAAACAAACGAAGCTATGACCATCGCTGATCTGCAAGAAATCACAGGCCGCGAATATCCGGCACGACGACTGACCAAGAACATTGCCGGTGGATTATCGCCGATCCAGTGCGAAAATTTCAGTCTGGGATATGTCGTTCTTGAGCCGCGCGGAGGACAGGTGCCGTGGCACAACCAGGACCAGGAAGAGATATATGTCATCCTTGAGGGTAGTGGAGAAATGTGTGTCGGATCAGAGCGGCAATCCGTTCGCGGAGGTCAGACCATATTGATTCCGTCCGGAGAGTTTCACCAGTTAACCAATACTGGCAGTGAGGTTCTCAAAATGATTTATTGTTACGGCCCGGCGGGTGATGTTGCCCACTGGCGTCAAGAATTAGACGGCACGCTTCCGCGGGCCGGTGAGGAGGCGCCGCCACTACCGGACGGAGCATATCCTCAACATGTATAAACAACACTAAATGAAAGAGATATGAGTAACGAAGTGCATGTTGGAATCGCGATGAATGGCGTGACCGGACGTATGGGGACGAACCAGCATTTGATGAGGTCTATCGTCGCCATCCGCGAGCAGGGGGGAGTCGCAACCGAGGATGGAAGAAGAATTATTCCTGAGCCAATTCTGGTGGGACGTAACGCGGAGAAACTGGAAAAACTTGCTCAACGCTCCGGCGTGTCTCGATGGACCACAGACCTTGATGAGGCACTCGCGGCGGATGACTGCGAGGTGTATTTTGATGCGCAGGCAACCTCGTTACGAGTTCCTTCGTGCGCCAGAGCTATTGCTGCTGGCAAGCACATCTATTGCGAGAAGCCGACGGCATTGACCACCAGTGAAGCATATCATTTATATGACCTCGCCAGAAAGGCAGGTGTAAAGCATGGAGTTGTTCAGGACAAACTCTGGCTACCAGGATTGATGAAAGTGCAGGAGTTAATCGACAACGGTTTCTTCGGTAGAATTCTATCCGTCAGGGGTGAGTTTGGATACTGGGTATTTGAGGGTGACAGGATTGAAGCACAGCGACCTTCATGGAATTACAGGAAAGAAGACGGCGGTGGTATCATGCTTGACATGCTTTGTCATTGGAGATACGTTCTGGACAACCTGTTCGGGAATGTCAGGTCACTTACGTGTGTCGGCGCGACACATATCAAGAAGAGATGGGATGAGAATAACGAACCGTATGAGTGTACAGCTGACGATGCCGCATACGCAACGTTCCAGCTCGAGGACGAAGTTGTCGCACACTTTAACTCTTCCTGGACAGTGCGTGTCAGGAGAGATGACCTGTTGACCATGCAGATTGACGGAACGGAGGGATCAGCTGTTGCGGGTCTGCGGGAGTGTTATACGCAATCGTATGAACAGACACCCAAGCCTGTCTGGAATCCTGACGTACCTCAGCCCATCGCGTTCTTTGATAACTGGGAGAAGGTCGAGGATGGCAAGCAATACGACAACGCATTCAAGGCACAGTGGGAGCTTTTCCTGAAGCATGTGGTCACCGACACACCATTCCGATGGGGTCTCTTGGAGGGTGCAAAAGGAGTTCAGCTCGCCGAGCTGGGGCTGCAATCATGGGCCGAGGGGCAATGGCTGGAAGTTCCTTCCCTGGAATCAGTTGTGGCCGGGTAATCACATGGGAAAAGTTGTCATAATAACCGGTGGGTGTCGAGGTATTGGGCTGGGAATTGCACAGTCCCTGGCAGCGGAGGGCTGTTCTCTTGCGTTGACTGGACGAAAGGATCGCGAGGAAGTGGCTGAGGTTCTGGCATCATTGGGCGAACACGGAGTCGATGTTGAGTACTTCAAGTCAGACATTTCCATCTCCGGCGATCGGGAATCGCTGGCCGGGCAAGTCATTAATCGGTTTGGAAGAATTGATGTTCTTGTCAACAATGCCGGAATTGCTCCATCGGAAAGAAAAGACATACTTGAGGCGACGGAGGAAAGTTTTGACCACGTATTGAATGTGAATCTCAAGGGCCCCTACTTCTTGACGCAGGTCGTTGCGAATGCCATGATAGAAGATGAGTTCAGCAACGAAGGCCGGTGTATTGTTAACATTACGTCGATTTCGACGACCGTGGCGTCACCGACTCGCGGGGAGTACTGTGTGTCAAAGGCGGGGCAGTCGATGGCAACCCGGTTGTTTGCAGTACGCCTGGCCGAGTATGGTATTCCGGTATATGAAGTTCGTCCCGGAGTGATAGCGACAGACATGACGAGTGGTGCCCGGGAGAAGTACGATACTCTCTTTGATGAAGGACTCGCGCTGCAGCCGAGATGGGGAACACCGGATGATGTTGGAAAGGCTGTAGCAAGTTTTGTTCGCGGCGATTTTCCGTATTCGACAGGTGTTGAGATTCTCGTTGACGGTGGGATGCTTGTTGATCGACTATAAAGTCTCTGATCGGGGAGTTTTATCCTGGTAATGTTCTAGATGTTTTCCTGAATACATTTCTAGATTATTTACTAGATACATTCTAGCAAAAGATCATTGGCGCGGGGTGCCACTAATGTATTAAGTTGAAACCGGGGAGGAGGATTGGAGGCCCCCGCGGATTTTCAAATATTATGAGGCACTCCGATGCTACCTGCGCCGGAGGCTATTTAATAAATCACAGTTTTTAAAACATGGATACTTTGACCCTTTCCCAGTCCGACGTTCAATCGTATAACGAGAATGGTTACCTCGTCGTAGAAGGACTCCTGGATGCAGAGTTTGTCGATCGGTTCGTTGAGTACGAGGCGCAGCCGAAGCCAGACGGATGGAGACAGAACCTGCGAAATCATGCGTCCGACGATATGTGGCGGCAGGTTTCCAACAACCCTCAGGTAACTGCAATCGTAGAGCAGCTTTCCGGTGGCCGCCCGCACATCGTGCAGACGATGTACATGGAAAAGCCGCCAGCAGGAAATTCCAATGTCGGCGGAGCCGGTGTAGCCCTGCATCAAGATCTACACTACCTGCCATGCGATCCTCCAAACCTCATCGCGTGCTGGATTGCTCTCACAGACACTGATGCAGAAAATGGAGGACTGTGCGTCGTACCTGGCAGCCACGACGTGGATAAACTCCACACGACGCATCGGAACAGAAACACCGCCGATCATGACTCATGGGAAATTGAATACCTGATGCGAGACCGGGATGGAAAAGAGTGGACCGAAAAGATGTACTCATTCGAAATCGACGGCCTGCGCAAGGAAGATGTTGTACGATTGACAGTACCCAAAGGTGGAGGCGTCTTCTTCGGAGGAAAAACGATTCATGGATCGTTTGCCAATCGATCGATTGATCGCTACCGTCGCGCAATCGCGACCCACTATGTGCCTGAAGGAACATGGGTATTCAGGGATGACGTACAGAAAACCGTTCCTGCCTTCTAAAGCCGCGATCGACCCATGGGTGAACAACCTGATAGCAGCTGTCTCATTGTCGTAGACCTTCTGGAAGACTACTTCGACAGGCAACTCTGGCCGCAAAGTCAGATACCAGATCAACGGCATGCGCTCGTTGAAAATACTAATCGAATGGTATCTGCCTTCCGGAGCGTGAACCTTCCTGTCATATGGATACGACAGGAATTCGAGCCTGACCTCAGCGACGCATTTCCACACATGATTCGCAAAGGTATGAGCTACACAATTCGGGACACGCCCGGTTCCAGGCTGCTAACAGAACTCGAACACAAATCGACCGATCCCGTTTTTGTCAAGAAGCGATTTTCGGCATTCTTCGAGACGGATCTCAAATCCTTTCTGACATCACAATCAATCTCATCAATTTATCTGGCGGGAATAACGTCATCGTGGTGTTTAAGATCAACGGCTGTCGATGCCTATCAATATGGCTTTCATGTTACACTAATCGACGAGTGTATTTCCGGCTTTGTTCAGACGGCTCACGAATTTGCGATGTCCGAGATGGATGGTTATATCGCATCAGTGGCCGCGATGGATGACGTGATTGCTCAGATCGGATCGACCTCGAATACTGAAAACACTTCCCGATGAAAGCGCTTCACTACTCCGACTGGAAGAAGATCGGTCTTGTGGATGTTACTGAACCGCAAGCTGCTTCCGGTGAAGTACTTGTTCGGGTTGCTGCTTGTGGTATATGTGGCAGCGAATTGGAGTCGTTCAGGAGTGAAAGCCCCCGCCGAACACCTCCATTGATCATGGGACATGAATTCTGCGGTCATGTCGTTGAGGGTGGTTCTGAATCCGGATTCACATCCGGTGCAAAAGTAATTGCAAATGCGGTGGTTGGTTGCGGGACTTGTTCTGACTGCGAAAGCGGGAACGACTACCTGTGTACCCGGCGCCGTGTCTTCGGGATGAACATGGACGGGGCGTTTGCGGAATACGTTCGAGTACCGGAGCGCGCCATACTACACTGGCCATCGTCGCTATCTGCAACGGAAGCGAGCCTTGCCGAGCCCGCAGGGAATGCCGTACATGTTTTCAGGGCGATCAATGAATTCGATCACAAAAGGGTTCTCGTGCTAGGCGCCGGGCCGATCGGACTTTTCTGTCAACAGGTTTGTCAGGCACTTGGAGGATCTGATGTTGTAGTTACCGATCCTCAAAGCGGCAGGCGCGACGTTGCGTCACGTCTCGGTGCACGTTTGGCTGTTAACCCAATGGAGACCGATCTTGTAAGAGCGTGTCAAGATGTATGGTCCGGTAATGGACCTGATGTTGTTATTGATGCTGTCGGAACAGCAGCTACAAAGCAACAATCGCTTGCGATTGCATCGGTTGGCGGTGCAATAGTATGGATAGGACTTCACTCGGATCAGGTGGCAATCTCTTCCTATCTCATCACGTTAAAAGAGCTGCGGGTTGTCGGAACATACGGAGCCTCCGCAGATGACATGAAGCAAGCTCTCGACCTGATGGTATCCGGTGATATTGACGCATCGACATGGGTGGCAACCGTCGACTTCGAGAATAGCGCCAATGCGTTCATGGAGCTGGTCGACGGTACACATGCAGCGACGAAGGTTGTCATTAATCCGGGGTCTGACTAGATGAGCTTCCACGTTGTGTATACGGATCACGGCTTTCCTGAATCGGATGTCGAAAGGAGTATTATTGAAGCGGCAGGAGGGACGTTGGAAGTCATTCAGGCCCGCACGGAAGATGACATCATTGAGCAGGCCGCTTCCGCAGATGGACTACTCGTACAATGGGCACCCATTACGCGGAAAGTCCTCGAGTCATTACCCAATTGCAAAATTGTTGTCCGCCTGGGAATCGGAGTCGATAACGTGGACGTAAGTGCCGCTTCCGACCACGGTGTTCGAGTGTGCAATGTACCAGACTACTGCATCGACGAGGTTGCAGATCATGCCATGGCCCTTGCTCTTGCACTGGCACGCCAACTGATACCCGTCGACCGGCGCGTTCGCAACGGGAATTGGGCAATAATACCGCCAGCTCCCTTACCGTCATTCAGTTCAATGACTTTCGGACTTGCAGGCTTCGGAAGGATCGCAAGAGGAGTTGCTCGTCGCGCCCGTGCCTTCGGGTTTAGAGTCAGCGGGTATGATCCGTTCGCAAACGAGGTTGATTTCAAAAACCGTGGAGTAGAGCGAGTAAGTTTGGAAGATCTCCTGATCGGGTCCGATATTCTGTCATTACATTGTCCGCTGACAGACGAGACGCGTCACATGATTGACGAGTCGGTTCTTTTTAAGATGAAAAGTAATGCGATCGTAATAAATACTGCACGAGGTGGTCTGATAGATCTCAAAGCACTGGCGGCTGCGCTCAAGACCGGGCAAATCTCAAGCGCCGGTCTGGACGTTTTTGAGACAGAACCTCTAGGGGCTGATCACCCAATTTGTAAATGCGACAGCGCAATACTGACCTCCCATATCTCATGGTTCAGTAACTCCAGTATTCCTGAATTACAGAGAAAGGCCGCAGAAGAGATCGTCCGCGGTCTGCTTGGTGACCCTCTTGTTTCTCCCCTGAATTAGCTGGTGCAGCTGTGAAGATTATTCGCTTTCTTGACGATGCAGGAGCTGTGCGGTTTGGGACGAACTGGACGGCAGATGATGCAGAAATTCTCGAAGGAGTAGACTACAACTGGATACGGTCAGGTCGGCGCGCCAGTATCACAAAACTTCTCGCACCTGTGGACCCCCGCTGCATTATTGGCATTGGGCTGAACTATCGTAAACATGCAGAGGAGGGCGTTGGCAATGGACCTTTCGCAACTCCGGAATATCCTGTAGTCTTCTTCAAGAGTCCCGGTGCCATTCAGAATCCGAATGATCCCATTATCCTGCCGAGATATCTTCCCAGTGACTGTGTTGACTACGAATGTGAACTGGCGATCGTCATCGGTAAGGCCTGCAAGAACGCAACAATCGAGACCGCGCTGGACTACGTCGCTGGTTTCACATGTGCCAATGATGTCAGCGCACGGGATTGGCAGATCAAAAAAGGAGGTAGCCAATGGAGTAGAGGTAAAACGTTTGATACATTTGCTCCCCTCGGACCATGCCTCGTAACCCCGGACGATATTGACGCCGACAGCGTCGAGATACGAACTGTTCTAAATGATGAGACCATGCAGCAATGGACTACCAGCGATATGATTTTCAGTACACGGGAGATCATCGCTTTTCTAAGCGGCAGCACAACTCTTCTTCCGGGAACAGTTATCCTCACTGGCACACCACATGGAGTTGGAATGGCGCAGTCACCGCCTCGGTACTTGCAAGCCGGCGACGTCGTCCACATCGAGATTGATGGAATAGGAAGATTGACTAACCCTGTTCTGGAAGAAGAAATAAATCACACACCGATGATTGCATGAAACTGATAGATCTATCACACCCCCTCGAACACGGGCAGCTTAACTTTCCGTTCGACCCGAAGTTGAGTGTCCTCGTGCACAACACCGTCTCATCCATCGGTTACAACATCACACAATTGAGCATGTCGACCCATCAGGGTACACACCTGGACGCGCCTTTTCATTTTTATGATGATGGAAAGACACTGGACCAGATGCAACTGGAACAGTTTTACGGTGCATGTTCGATTATAGACCTCGCTCCCGGCGCTTTCGTTCAGGCGAAACAAGAATTGACTATCGAAATGTTCGAGCCGCACGAGGACCTGTTTGTGGCCGGGGCCCGGATTATCTACCGGACCGGCTGGGATCGAATGTTCGGGAAACCAGAATTCTTCAGTGACTTTCCTACGCTGACTCTGGAAGCTGCACAATGGATTGCAGATCGCCAGATCGGCCTACTGGGAATGGATACTCCAACTCCGAGTACCGACTGGAAGGAGTGTCACCACATTCTTTTAAAAAAGGGAGTCGAAATTGTAATAGTGGAAGGTTTGACTAATCTTGAGAAGCTGCCTCCTGAATTTGTGTTTTGCGGGTTTCCATTGAACATCAAAGGCAGAGATGGATCGCCCATTCGTGCCGTCGCAATTGTCGATTAGGTTTTTTGTATGAAAGGACTTCAAGGAAGAACCGCTATTGTCACGGGCGGGCTCGGCGACCTCGGATATGCGGCAGCTATACGGTTGGTCGAGGAAGGCTGTCACGTCGCCTTGTTTGACATTAAGGACGAGGAGGGAAATGCGGAGAAAATCGGATGTTCGTATCACCATGTCGATATTAGCGACGAGGACAGCGTGAGAGGCGCATGTGCAAAAGTAATGGACGCATCCGGTCCGGCAACAATACTGGTAAACTCGGCTGCCTGCTTTGTCTTTAGTGGCGTAGACGCTACTCCGGAACAGTGGCGTTCGATTCTGGATGTAAATATCATGGGTACCTCTCTGGTCGCGAAACATGTTGTGCCTCAGATGCGAACAGCAGGTGGTGGAAGTATCATCAATATATCTTCAGTCAGTGGTTTCGTTGGCCAGCGTGACTTTGCAACGTATAACGCGACCAAATTTGCCATCCGGGGATTGACCAAGTGCTGGGCGCAGGATCTCGCACCCGATGGCATTCGTGTCAATAGTCTGTGTCCCGGGTATATCTACACATCTGCATTCGTGAATTCATGCAAGCAGTTAGGTCTCGACATAGATGAAGAAGATAAACGAGCTGCAGATATGCACTTGCTTGGACGCCAGGGAAGGCCCGAGGAAGTCGCTTCCGCCGTTGCATTTCTTGCAAGCGACGAGTCCTCGTTCATGACCGGGAGCGACATGCTCGTTGACGGCGGATACCTCGCAAAATGATAAGAGATGATCCTCGGAATTGAAATCGGTGGAACCAAGCTGCAGGTTGGTCTGGCAGATCAACCCGGCGAGTCTTTCAAGGCTTTCGTTCGGCAGCCGGTAAATCGTGATGATGGTGCACAGGGAATTTTAACCACGCTAGCTGAGGTTTGTAAGCCCATTATTTCCAAACATCCGGTGACGCGAATCGGAATCGGGTTTGGAGGTCCAGTTGACTCGATCAACGGTGTCGTCCGCAAAAGCCACCACGTGAAGGGCTGGGAAAACTTCAATCTGGCGAAATGGTGTCGCAGTGAGTTAGGGCATGATGGAGTAGTTGACAACGACTGCAATGTCTGCGCACTAGCCGAAGCTAAGTACGGTGCCGGCAAAGGACTGAACTCCGTTTTCTATGTAACCGTCGGAACTGGAATCGGCGGTGGCCTATACGTGAATGGTAACATCTTCGGAGCAGACCGGCCAGCTATTGTTGAGATCGGTCATCTTCGGCCTGCACCTGTAGAGGATCCGCTGGCTATCGTTGAAGACTATTGCTCCGGCCTCGGAATCGCAAAGCAATATCTCGACAAACTCAAAGCGCAAAGCAACGAAGATCCCGCAATAGAGTCGATCACTGCGAAAGAAATAGCAAGCGCAGCACGACATGGCGACGCTCTGTCACGGCAAATAATGGAAGAGGCTGTCCAGGTTCTTGGATGGGCGATCGCTCAAGCAATCACCATGACCGCTCCTGAAATTGTTGTCGTCGGTGGAGGTGTCAGTATGGCCTCAAACAGCGTATTCATGCATCCACTCAGAAAGTATGTAGATCGATACGTCATGACACTGCTGGCTGGAACATATCAGGTGCGTCGCGCGCAACTGGGTGAAGAAGTGGTCGTTCATGGAGCTGTCGCCCTTGCTGCTCTGCCCCAATGATGCATCACGCTGCTACACGAGCAGGCCTTTCATCAATTGACCCGTAGAAGCATCAGAGAGTGCGATCGATTCATCGTCTATTGTGCACGCAACGCTACCCAATGCATATGAACCGTCCGTGCGTCGATTCCATCGTTGTGGTTGGTCCCTGCCTGATGAAAGGGCAAAAAGAGTTAGTAGTTTACAGCTAGAGTCATTGACGATCGTCTCGACATAACTTTCGTTGCGTTGCTCAAGCAGTTGCCCGGTCCTCTCACGGTCAAAGGGCTCCCGATATGAATGCTCTTTCCCGGTGTGCTCTATGCTGCCGGCATCAATTCTACTAATCTGACAATCCAAACGGCAGACTTCTCCAATGACACTGAAGTTGCCATCGGCATCAGGCCGGGCCCTGTTTATTGTATGCCACCGCAGTGATATTTCACCGGGACCCTGCAGCTGGACTGTATCGAATACCGCAACGTATCCGGGCAGCAGATGAACTACGGTCCGGGTGACTTTTGCGACATCCCTGTAGGCATTTGTCAGGTCCATGCTCCAGAAAGCACCGTTCTGTTTGTCGAATGCCGAGTCGACAACCCGTCCTGTGATCTTGTCAAGATCCTTTTTGGGTCCGTTACCTCGCTCCCAGTCTGGCAGTTTCATTTCCTGCTGGTTCACCATTATCACATTGTGCCCGACAATACCGGCATTGTAGTACTCCCATCGGGCATCTTCAAAGAAATCTGCGGGGTAAGCTGAGGGGCTGCCGAGATCAACAATGAGGCGCTCTCCAAAACCATCGATGCAGACCGTTCCCGCATCGTGGTGCTCGTGATTGTCCTCTCGAGATGCTTTCCCATATACGACACAATCGGTAATCGTGGAATCCCACGACGTTCGGCTCGAAATGCATCCACCGAAGGCAGGGAAAACACGGCCCAGAGGCATCGCCGGGTTGTGAGAACCTTCGAGACGGGAATCGTACCAGAGTAATTCGACCGGGTCTCCCGTCTGGCCGCGGTGATGGTCCAGGTAGTACTGCTGCAATGTCGCGTCATTTGTAGCAGCAGCTATCGCTGCAACGTATTTGGTCCAGGGGGCTGCATCAACCTTCGCATCTCCGAATGCAGTTGTTCTTCCCGGCGGCAGCGTCAAATACTTGAGCCAGTAGCACGTGTGCGGGAACGGATGTTCTTCAAGACGTGAGACGGTACCGCCGGAGTAGTACCGGTGCGCCATGAAATACTCAACAGGTCGAAGTGTAGCGTTTGCGTATGAAGGGTTTTCGTTGAACTCTCCTTCCGGGCCGTACTGGGTGAGATATCTCTCCATGACTTCATCGCCGATCTGAATGAGTCGCTGACTTTCATCGTGATGACCATGCAGCACCATTCCGCAAACCCCGAGTCCTCCACAGATTGTCGTGGTCCAGTTGTTCAGGTCGTGCATCCACCATGGATCCTGTCCAATAGAAATCAGAAAAGGCTGAACGGCCTTTCGGTTTAAGCCTTCAATAATTTCCTTTCGTTCCGCTTCAGAAAGGCTGTTGTACAGCCAGTCAAAACCGATAGAAGTATCGAAGGCGAGCATTCCTGTTCGTAGTCCCGCGGGATGTTCGAATCTCAAATGTGCCTGATCAATCCAGTCTGGCCACTCGTTCAGGACCGTCATCATCTGCGCAAGGGCTGTCGACCGGTATCCTTCATCGTCCGTAATCAGATACGCGAGAGCATTTCTTGTGATACGTTTGCCCGCTGCATCGCAGATGACAAAATCCAGGTTATTTGTTTCTGCCTGTATGGCATCCCTGCCCGGGACCATCGTTGAGGGCTGAAGCGGGGGCGAATCAGCATCGGCGCCTGCGTTGCTTAAGATTCCTTCCCAGAGGAGGGCACCATGCCCGTCGCGCGATGCACGCCTGACATCTTCAATCGTCCGTAAACCGGACCGTCCGGAATCGCTGAGATAGATTCGCGGGTGTCCGGGACTAGAGCCGGGGTTTGTGCAGGCCGACATCGATGCAACGGCAGCAATGGCTCCGCCGGAATAGATTATAAACTCGCGGCGATTGATTCCTTTTGTTCTACGGGACACTTTCATACTATCGCCCAACTACGGGTAAAATAATGCTACGCGGGATCTGATGTCTCTGCCTGGTGAACAAGATATGTGTTGACCGGTGGACTGTCAGTTATTTGCCTCCAAATTCCACATTTGGATTGCAGCATTAGATCAACGTAAAGAAGACAGTCTGGCTAGGCAGTTAGCTCCCGATTGTCGTACTTTCGGTTCATCAAAATGGCAGAGGAATTGTATGAGTGGTCCCCGAATAAAGAGTACTGTAGTCGGATCGTACCCGATGATTGACTGGCTGGTTGCATCGCCGACGCGTCAAGCCCTTGACGATGCAACGTCGGTTGTTTTGAAGACCCAGGAATTGGCTGGCCTTGACGTTGTGGCCGATGGTGAATTATACAGGTTTGACATCAATCACCCGGAGACGAACGGGATGATTGAGTATTTCGTTCGGCCTCTCGAGAATGTGCGCGCAGATATCACACGCAAAGATGTCGCCGATTTTCAAGCGGTATCTGGAATGGGATTTCGAAAGCATCCTGCCGCATCAGTAGACGGTCCAATAGGGGAGGGGCGTCTTGATCTGGTTTCGGCATACAAGAGAGTGCGCAAGCTTACAAATGCGCCGCTGAAGTTTACAATCACCGGTCCGCATATGCTTACGAAAACCCTTCTTGATCGACACTACGGTGATCGGGGAATGCTGGCCCGTGCGATTGGTCAGGTAATTGCGAACCAGGTGAAGGAGATTGATGCCGATATCGTACAGCTGGACGAAGCGAATCTTCCCGGACATCCTGACGAGGCTGATTGGGCAGCGGATGCCATCAACATTATTCTGGATTCCGTACCAAACACGCCTGCTGTTCACCTGTGTTTTGGCAACTATGGAGGTCAGTCGATTCAGAAAGGAACCTGGGATGCGTTGTTGAACTATATCAATAGCCTGCATACGGACCACATGGTGATGGAGTTTGCGTTCCGCGGCTATGACGAACTCGCCAGGCTTAAGGACCTTCGGGACGATATCGGATTTGGTATTGGGGTCATAGATATTAAAACAACGGTAGTCGAGTCACCTGAACTGGTTGCCGAACGTATCGAGGCTGCCGCAAAGCATGTTGGAGCAGATCGAATCAAATACGTCCATCCGGATTGCGGTTTCTGGATGCTGAAGCGGTCCATTGCGGACGCCAAGATGGAAGCAATTGTAAAGGGTCGCGACTTGTTCGAAGGTCGGTAGAATCACGAGGTAACTATGTCTGTCGAAAGCGCTAAAGATGTTTCCAATGATCAGTTGATCAGGCGCCATGAACAAGACTATCAGTATCTGAGGTCGCAACTGCACTACCGCAGAATCGATGTTGACATGGTTCTCGACAGGTTGAGCGAATTCTCTGTTGCTGTTCCATCGTGGGCTCTTGGAACGGGAGGGACCCGGTTTGGGAAATATCCTGTTGCCGGTCAACCACGCAATGTGTTCGAGAAATTCGACGACATTGGTGTCATTCAACAGCTGGTGACCAGTACACCGCTGGTGTCGCTGCACATTCCCTGGGACGAACCTGAAGACCCTGAAGTCCTGAAGAAACATGCTGCGTCGTTGAATCTTGGATTCGATGCAGTCAATTCCAACACATTTCAGGATCAGGCGGGCCAGCCCGTAAGCTACCGTTTTGGTTCGCTGTGTCACACTGATCCAAAAGTCCGGCAGTTTGCCATTGACCATGTCCGGCACACGATAGACGTCGGCAAGACGTTAGACTCCAAGGCGATTACGGTCTGGCTTGCGGATGGAAGCAACTATCCTGGTCAAATGCACCTGCGCAAGGCATTCCAGCGAACACTCGAAGCTCTTCAACAGATCTACGAGCACCTGCCTTCCGACTGGCACTTGTTCACTGAGCACAAACCGTACGAGCCGGCATTCTATTCTACCGTCGTACAGGACTGGGGGTCGTCGCTGCTACTCGCTCAACAGATAGGAGATCGAGCAAAATGTCTTGTCGATCTGGGGCATCATCTTCCAAATACGAATATTGAGCTTGTGGTAGCACGCCTGGTCGATGCCGGTAAGCTCGGTGGCTTTCATTTCAATGACAGCAAGTACGGCGATGATGATTTAACGACAGGGTCTATCAAGCCGTATCAATTGTTTCTCGTCTTCAACGAGCTCGTCGACGCAGCGTTGGACGATGCGGTTGATTTTAATCCCGCCTATATGATCGATCAGAGTCACAACATCAAGGACCCGATTGAGGCTCTTCTGCAAACCGTTGAGGCGTTGCAGCAGTCGTATGCTAAGGCTTTGCTTGTGGATCGTGCATTACTTGCTTCGGGGCAGGAGAATAATGACGTCATAATGGCCGAGAAAACTCTGCAGACTGCCTACGAAACCGATGTGCGACCTCTAGTTGCCGAACTGAGGAGAATGAAGGGAGGGGCCATTGATCCGATTCATGCGTTCCGGGCATCGGGGTATCGATCAACGGTGAGCAGTGCGCGTGACTCGGGCGAGTATGTTCCTCCCCAAAGTCTTTGATTGTCAGATCAAACCTGGTTTATGTCAACTTCGTATCTCGCATTTGATCTTGGAGCTTCATCGGGTCGCGCAATCCTTGGTACACTGAATGGTGGCACCATGCACATGGATGAGCTGCATCGGTTTGAAACGAAGATTGTGGAAGATCATGGTTCGCTGTTCTGGGATATAGACAGTCTGTGGCAGGATATGGAAGTCGGTCTTGAACACGCGTTGAAACGTGCGCCGAACCTTCGCAGCCTGTCTGTCGATTCGTGGGCTGTAGATTACGTGCCATTGGATGCCACTGGTTCAGCACTTCGGAATCCGTTCTGCTATCGTGATCCACGAACAAAGGACAGCATCGAGGCCGTCTATGCCAGAGTTTCAGCGGCAGAAATCTACCGTAACACAGGAATACAGTTTCTCCCGTTTAATTCAATTTTTCAGATCTATGAAGATCAGCTTGCCAGGCCGGATGAAGTAGGAAAGACGAGTACGAGGCTGCTCATAGCTGACTATTTCAACTACCGGTTTAGCGGTCAGCCCGTTATAGAGGTATCGAACGCGAGCACCACGCAACTCGTCAATCCAGTCATTCGTAATTGGTCTGAGGATCTAATTCGCGACCTCGGGTTTTCGATGTCTCGCTTTCCGATAATTGTGGACTCCGGAACTGTTTTTCCGCCGACGGAATCCAGTGGCGGGGTGAGTGTCGTATCCGGGCTGTCTCACGATACGGCGGCGGCGATAGCGGCGATTCCAGCGGATGATTCGAAGCCGTGGTTATTCCTGAGTTCCGGGACGTGGTCCCTTCTGGGCGCCGAGATCCACTCTCCGATACTAACGGCCGAGGCGTTCGAGGAAAGCTACACTAATGAGCTTGGACTCAACCAAACTGTGCGTTTCTTGAAAAACATGACGGGTATGTGGGCACTTGAGGAATGCATCCGCGTTTGGAGAGAGGAGGGTCATGACATCGGATACACGGAGTTGATGGATCAGGCGGAGGCTGCCGGTCCTTGCGACGGCGTAGTCGATCTCGATGCTCCTGAGTTTGGGGAACGAGGAGATATGGAAGCAAAAATAAGAGCTGCAGCAGACCGGCAGGGTATTGGCCCGCTTACAGATCGCGCGAGCCTCGTTCGACTGATTTTGGAAAGTCTCGCACAGAATTATGCGGAAAAAGTCCAGATTCTGAAACGATTCGTGCCCGTTCCTACGGATACTATCCTGCACATTGTCGGTGGCGGATCGAAGAATGCGCTACTTAACCAGCTCACTGCCAATTCGTGTGGATTGGAGGTTGTTGCTGGACCCGCCGAGTCATCGGCTCTTGGTAACTTGCTCGTACAGGCACGAAGTATGGGCGATTTGCAGCAAGACGAAACTATACGCGGCATCGCGAGAAACAGCACGGACCTGACCCGATTCAGTCCGCAATAAGCGTGTGTGAGGCACGACGGAAATGCAATTAACAGACGAAAGCGTGAAGTTCAAGCATGTAGAAAATCTGTGGGACGATTCACGTGTCGCAGAGATGGATGGAGTTGATCGGCTTGTATACCGATCAAATCTTCTTGGCACAGATTGGAGAATCACCAACACAGGTGGTGGCAATACATCGTCTAAATTGAGTGAGACAGACCCGCTGACAGGTGAGACCGTCGAGGTGTTGTGGGTTAAGGGATCGGGAGGTGACCTCCGCACTGCGAAGCGTGAGAATTTTTCATCGCTGTATCAGGGTCGACTGGTTGCACTACAAGATGTCTATGCCCGTCGAGACGACAAAGGACTGAAATCACAGGCTGAAGATGAGATGGTTGCGATGTATCGGCATTGCACCTTTAATCTGAATCCACGGGCGTCGTCGATTGACACTCCGCTTCATTCGTTTATTCCGCATCCAATAGTAGACCACACACATCCGACTTCGTGCATTGCAATAGCTACGGCAAGCAACGGACAGGAACTTACGAAGGAGGTCTACGGAGACGATGTCGAATGGGTCGACTGGATGAGGCCGGGATTCGAACTGGGTCTGGAAATGCAGCGTATCTGTCGTGAGAATCCCAATGCAAAGGGAATCATCCTTGGTGGTCATGGCCTCATCAACTGGGCCGACGATGATAAAGCCTGTTACCTTCTTTCTCTGGAGCTTATAGAGCGAGCCGCCGAGTTCATTGCCCGGAGAGACAGGGGCGATGCTACGTTCGGTGGCCAGAAGATCAAGACACTCGACGCAGCTGCGCGCGAAAATGTCCTCGTTGAAATCTTGCCATGGCTGCGTGGTAAAGTGAGCCAGGAAAAACGATTTATCGGCACCGTGGAGACGAACGATCGGATTCTTGAGTTCGTCAACTCCCACGATGCCAGCCGTCTGGCTGAGATGGGTACTTCGTGCCCCGATCATTTCCTCAGGACAAAAATAAAACCGCTCTTTGTCGACTGGGACCCTCACTCGGAAGATGTCGCTGCTCTCAGGTCCAAACTGAGTGACGGCCTCGAGCAGTATCAGGCTGACTACCGTGCATATTATGAGGAGCACAAACATCCGAATTCGCCGGCGATCCGACCGGCCAGTCCGACGGTTGTACTGATCCCTGGCGTCGGGATGATCACCTGGGGCAAAACGAAAAGCGAGTCTAGGGTAACGGCAGAATTCTATAACGCCGCAGTTGAGGTAATGCGGGGTGCAGAGGCAATATCGGACTACACGGCGCTGCCCCGGCAGGAAGCCTTTGATATCGAGTACTGGCTCCTTGAAGAGGCCAAACTAAAACGGCAGCCGCCGGAGAAGGAACTGGCCAGGCATATTGTTGCCGTGGTTGGTGCAGGCAGTGGAATAGGTCGTGAAGTCGTATCGAGGATACTTCCCGAAGGTGCCACAGTCGTTGCTCTGGATGTCCATGACGAAGCCGCGTCGAAAGTCGCGGGCGAAGCCATGGACAAGATCGGAATGGGGATCGGTGTCGCCGGGTCGGGTATTTCGGGATCAGGCGATGTAATAGGCCTCCAGATTGACATTACCAACCCGGAATCCGTCAGCACGGCCATCAGACAAATACTTCTCGCATATGGCGGGATAGACGACGTCGTGGTAACCGCGGGTTACTATCCGACGCCGGACGCTTCGGGTAACGTATCTCAGGAAATGTGGGCCCGCACGTTCGCGGTAAATGTTACCGGTTCACAGAATATTGCTGAGGCGTTCTCGTCAATCTGGGACGAACAGGGCTTGCAGGGATCACTTGTTCTTACCACGAGCGTCAACGCAGCTGTGGCAAAGAAAGGCAGCCTGGCCTACGATACCAGCAAAGCTGCCGCCAACCATCTGATACGAGAACTGGCAATCGAGCTTGCACCCGGCGTACGCGTTAACGGATTGGCTCCGGCTACTGTCGTTGGCGGGAGTTCAATGTTTCCCAGAGACAGAGTGATGTCGTCACTGCGGAAATACAGTATCGAATTCGATGAAAGTGAATCAACCGAAGATTTGCGAGCGAAGCTCGCTCGTTTCTATGCGAGCCGTACGTTAACGCAACGTCCAATATCGACGGCTGACCAGGCTGAGGCAGTCTTCCTGCTGATTAGTGACCGTCTGTCCAAAACAACAGGACAGGTGTTAACTGTCGATGGCGGACTTGTCGAGGCATTTCTGCGATGAACGTTGGCCTCTTCGTCCCGTGCTTCATAGAGCAGTACTATCCAGAGGTAGCGATCGCGACACTGGATCTGCTTGAGAAACACGGGTGCAAGGTTACCATTCCCGACGGGCAGACATGCTGCGGTCAACCGCTCGCAAATGCCGGCTTTGAATCATCAACCGTTGACGTAGCAGGCAGGTTCGCTGATCTTTTCGAAACGTTTGAGTACGTTGTCGCGCCGTCTGCATCGTGTGCACTGCATGTTCGTGATCACTACAGGCATTTCTCTGATATCTCAAATTCGTTAGAAAAGAAACTCCGGACCGTCGGTTCAAAGACATACGAAGTGTGCGAGTTTCTTTACAACGTAGTCGGGGTGCGGTCGATAGATGTCACGTTGCAACGGCGGATTGGAATTCACCCAGGTTGTCACGGGTTGAGGGGAATGAGGCTGGGAGTCTCCTCAGAGCTTATGCAGGATGGTACCGATATAGTCCGCTCATTGCTGGAGACCGTTCACGGCATCGATCTAGTAGAATTGGCTCGTGCCGATGAGTGCTGCGGGTTTGGCGGGACGTTCTCGATTTCCGAGGAGGCTGTCTCTGTTCGAATGGGTAGAGACAGGCTTGCCGATCACGTGAGCGCGGGCGCTGAGATAATCACGAGCACGGATATGTCGTGCCTGATGCACATGCAGGGTCTGGCACGGCGGTCCGGATCAACGGTAAGGTTCTGCCACGTTACTCAGATATTGAGCGGGGCTGTCACATGAAAAACGTGTCTGATCACGCACAGGCAGCCTCGACTTTTGTATCCGACGCAGCTCGTACCGACTGGCATGATGAATCGTTATGGCAAGTGCGATCCAAGCGCGATACAGCGGCGCGAGCGGTAGACGACTGGGAGGAACTACGTCAGATGGCCTCAGACATCAAGGACAATGTTCTGGCTAACCTGGATACCTACCTGATCCAGCTGGAGAAGGCAGCGCTGGCGAATGGTATCGAGGTACACTGGGCTGCGGACGCTGAAGAACACAACTCCATCGTGGCCGACATTCTGGCGAAAAACAATGCACGAAAGGTCGTCAAGAGCAAGTCAATGCTCACAGAGGAGTGCGGCCTCAATCCATTTCTGGAAGAGAAGGGCTATGAGATATTCGACACTGACCTTGGGGAACGGATAGTTCAGTTATTAGATGAACCTCCATCTCATATTGTCATGCCCGCCATACACAAAAAGAAGTCGGAGATAGGTAGTCTGTTTCATGAAAAGATGGGCACGCCGGCGGGTGAGTCCGATCCGCAGATCCTTACCGAAGCGGCCCGACAGGATTTACGGAAGGCGTTCCTTTCCGCAGATGCTGCTATTACTGGAGTTAACTTTGGAATAGCCGAGACCGGCGGTTTTGTCGTATGCACCAACGAGGGCAATGCTGATCTCGGAATGCATCTGGCACCGCTGCACATTGCGTGCATGGGCATCGAAAAGATTATCCCGAGAGCGGCTGATCTGTCCGTGTTCATGCGACTGCTTGCGCGAAGCGCCACAGGACAACCTGTGACAATCTACTCGAGTCATATTCACGCACCACGACCCGGTGCCAGAATTCACCTGATCCTTGTAGACAATGGAAGATCTGAGCATCTGGCTCGAGAAAAGTTTCGCAGTGGTTTGAAATGCATACGCTGCGGGGCGTGCATGAACACATGCCCGGTCTACAGGCGCAGTGGAGGGCACAGCTACCACGCTACGTTGCCCGGGCCGATTGGAGCGATCCTGAATCCGGGTTTTGACTTGAAGGGCTACGGTGATTTACCCTTCGCATCAACGCTTTGTGGTTCCTGCAACGATGTGTGCCCGGTGAAGATTGACATTCACGAGCAGCTTTTTCACTGGCGACAGGTCGTCAAGGAGGGACAAGCGCCTCTTGGTGTCAAGGCGGTGGCAGCAACGATGAAACGGCCACGGCTATTCAAACTTCTCGGAAGCATTGGCAAGCGACTTGCTCGCATTGCACCTGGTCCTGCCAGGAAGTGGCTTGAATCGAGAGACCTGCCGCCGGTCCCCCGAAAGAGTTTAGGCGAGCTGCTCGCCGAGAGAGAATCTGCACAATCGAATGACAGAGATGACCGCAAGGGATAAAATACTGGCTGCGGTTTCCTCGGCGAGGCCGCAAACTTCGACAATACTGCCGGACGTATCCGGCCGAGTGTCTCAACAGAGTGATAGCATCGCTCTGTTCAGGACTAATCTGGAAAACTCCGGCGCAAAAGTACACGTCATCGGAAAAAATGAAATTGAGGACACCGTAAACGACTTCTCCGATTTTTACGGACAACGGTTCCATGGTGATATAGCCTTGCGGGATTTTACTAACGTCGGTTCCATAGCCGCACCCGCAGATCTAGATGGCGCAGCTTTGTTTGTCTGCACCGGGCAGGTCGGTGTCGCTGAGAATGGGGCAATATGGTTGTCTGACTCCAACTGCATTCATCGGGCAGCGCTATTTCTGCCCGAGGCCGTAGCGCTTGTTATCGAGGCGACATCGATAGTACCAACAATGCACGAGGCATATGAACAGATTCAGATCGATGCCGAAGGATTCGGTATATTCGTTGCCGGCCCGTCCAAGACCGCAGATATCGAGCAATCGCTTGTAATTGGTGCTCATGGTCCCCGATCCCTCCACGTTCTGATCACCAGCTAGAAAACCCCGGATGCACAGACGCTTGACAGTTGTGATGATGCTCGTGTGCGTATGTTCGATGCTGGCGTGCAGAAGTGGTTCGTCTCAGACGGAACTGGGTCCTGATGAACTCGCCCGCCTCGATGCGATTGAGTCCGCAATTGCCTCCGATGAGATCGGTCGCGCACTCGACCTGGCTACTGAGTTCGTTAACGATTACCCTGAGACGATCGACTCATGGACGGTATATGGTCGCCTGCAACAGTATACCGGAGACCTGTCGTCGGCTCGTGAGGCGTTTGAACGCGCCGCTGAATTGAATCCTGACGAGCCTTCGTCCTGGCATGAGTTAGGTAATATTGCAGTCGCCGAGCAGCGCTATGGAGATGCGGTGTCCGCGTATCGTCGGGGTGCGTCCCAGCAGTCAGGTCCTCAGTTGTGGCATGGACTCGGTCGTGCCTATATGGAAATCGGCGAGACGGACAGTGCTCGCGTAGCTCTCGAGAAAGCAAACGAGCTGGATGCAGGCTATCCGGGCAGTCGGGCGGCATTGTCAGAGTTGTACGAACGCAGCGGTGAAATCGAAAAGGCGATCTCCAGTATGTGGGAAGCCCAGTCACTCGATGAAGAATCAATAGTCTATCGATCAGAGCTCGGCAGACTCCTCGTGATTGGCAACCGCCCTGCGGAGGCAATGGTCTGGTTGGAACCCCTGCTCGAGTATCCGCCTGTCCGTTCGCAGACACTTTTTGCGATGTCGCGGGCGCTTCGGCAACTCGGACGAGAGGAGGAAGCCAACCATTTTGCGGAGCAATTCCAGATTGTGTCGGAACGTGAAGCTGAGATATTCCGGCTGGAGGAGAGGGTTCGGCTCAATCCACGGAGTATTCCTGATAGACTCAGCCTAGCCGATGAGTACCGTAAGCTGGGAGACTTCAGCCAGGCGATCGCGCAGTTGCTGGTAGTCGAACGAATGACCGAACCAAACGAGGGTCTCAACCGGAATCTTGCGGCACTATACCTTGCAGCTGGAGACTCGGCACGTTCAGCCGCCAGGACTGCAGCGGCAGACAGCCTCGGCAGATAGACTCGTGTAAACTACCTCCCGAAGTGAAAACGGTAAGTATGCTCGTCAACAAATACAGAGCAAGCGTTTTCAAGCTGCCTGAAAGTCGCGGTAGTGACGCGAGTCTGCCTGTGACAATTCCTGACTGGAATATGGACGAGCAGCCGATCCCGATATCCAGTCTTCGAGCTCGTTTGCGTTTTTTGCGCCGCTGAGGACTGTAGAAACGTTGTTGTTGTCAAGTACCCAGCGAACCGCAGCCTGCGGCATTGAGCGGATATCCTCACGAACTAGAAAGCGGAGCGACGCGACATATTCCACTCGTTCGGCAATTTCTTCGCGCGAATATCTGGAATTAATATTCCGGGCTCCGAAGCTGACATCTTCAGACAAACCATCGATAAGAAATCCGTTCGCAAGAGACTCGCGGGCAAAAACAGCGACGCCCTGAGTTCCAAGATCGTCAATGAGATTGGTAGATTGTCGATTCATCAGACTGTAAACAACCTGAACGACATCAATCTTTCTTTCCAGTGCCCACTCCCGGGCCATGTGTTCCGTATCCTCGAACATGGAAATTGAATGACCGACAACGCGGATCTTTCCTTCTGATTTCAGTTTGTCCAATTCAGTCCACACGTCGTCGTGGATTTCCGACGGTCCGAAAGGTGAGTGAAAGAACAAAACATCAACGTGGCTGCGATCGAGGCGCCGCAAGCTTCCTTCAACGGACTCACGGGCTCGACGGGCACTGAATTCACCACCCGAACTGTCAGTGGAATATCGCCCGAATTTTGTGGAGATCAGAACATCGTTTCTTTGCGATCCCAGGCCTTTAGCAAGTACCGACTCCGAAATGCCGTCAGTAGTTTTGTCTCCGTAGAGAGGTGCCGTGTCGAATAATGTAATTCCGTTGTCAAGAGCGTAGGCGATGGTGTCCAGCGCATCGGACTGATCAACCGCACCATAAATCTGTGAGGCGAACGCCCACGTTCCCAGTCCCACTTCTGAGCATGTTAATCCGGTCCGACCTATTTCACGCTGTTTCATCCGAGTGCAATATTTTTAAGAATATCTCTAACGATCCCTGAGCAGCGCTCGACAAACAGGGCCCTGATTTCTTCACCCTTGGTTTGATTTGCAGATGCCGGATCGTTCCCCCAGACTCCATCATCTTCCAGCGTTGCTGTGCGGCCCTGCGGAAGCTTTGACAAATCGACGAGTGTGCTGTCCACAGCGATCTGCAGTGAAGTTTCCCCCTCTGCGGCATGGTTTACTCGCCAGATATCTTCAATCGGATCAAACGCCGGGATAAGTTTGAAAACCGTCCCTGGAAGTGCGACCCGGGCTTTATCTACTGCAGTGCCCAGAGCCTCGCGATGCCCTGCTCCACTGTGTCCGGTAACAACAATCACGACCTCGAAACCCTCGGCGGCGAGCTGTTCGCAGAACTGGAAGCACAGGTCAGACACGGTCTGTTGGCTATGCTCAACCGAGTGTGGGAATCCAAGCCCAACCTTGATTGTGTCCGTTCCAACATAGACCGGAGGGAGGACGAGACCTCCTACCGACTTTGCCAGAGAGGTACAAAGATCTTCAGCAATCAGTCCGTCCAGACCAATGGGGTTATGGTATGAATGCCACTCCAGAGCACCCCACGGAACGTACGCAACCGATACGCGCGCGCGAATGTCGTCGATCTGTGCCGGTCTGAGTTTGTGGTAATGACCCCAGTGTATGTCCATACCTCTAGTGGCTCCTTCGGGAAAAACGTTCTCGTTGCCGGTCTGCAATCCAGTTGGAAATCTCCCATAAATCAGATGCAGGTTCTCCAGTATTCGGATTCGTCTGCATGTATGGTGGCGGCCCGAACTCGGGAGTGAATGTGGATACTTTCAAGCCGCGATTTGACTGGCTGCCCCATATCATGTCCCACCACAATTCGTGGGCCTCCAACTCGCCGCGGTACATTTCCGATCGGGGATCGGGTACCTGTGGGCCTTCCGCGTACCCTACGCGGCCGTGAACGTGAATTGCCCGATCCGCGCAGGCCTGGATGATATCTTCCTGGTCAGCGATGAGCCTCTCACAAACACAAACCCAGTGGCTAAAGTCGCAGCACAGCTGCAGATCCGCAAAAGAATCCAGCATGTGCGCCGTCGTCCATGGATTGTACAGGATTCTTCCACGATGTGTCTCATGCGCGACCGGGAAGCCCAGATCTTTTTCAATCGCGAGAACCTCCCTATAGTACATCCGAGAATCATCGGCAGTGAATGCATCCTTTCCGTCGTGGCAGGTTACTAAAATGGGGTCAAACTGAATTGCCGAGGTAAGCTGTTCCCGGAACGACGACACATGTTCGCGAACAGATGTGCCCGCGGTAAAAATCATCGGTACGATCTGAAGATTATGCTTCTCGAGCAAGGACTTGTATTCACTAGTCGGACTTAGAAATGGGAGTGCAATTTCAACACCCTGATACCCCGCTTTGGCGATGCGTGAAAACACATCGTCCCAGGGTTTGTCAATGCCCCAGAGTTGGCGAATTAAAGATAGTTCCATGTCTTATCGTTGGACGCGACCCGAGCCACCCGAATCTAGAATGTGTTCGACTTCGCTAGCGGATACGAGGTTGAAATCGCCGGGTATGGTTTGTTTCAGACAGGATGCTGCCACCGCGAATTCTAGAGCGTCGAATGAATTGTCTTTCGATAGCAAGCCGTAGATTAATCCCGATGCAAAAGCATCACCACCACCCACGCGATCGACGAGTGTGATTTCGTAGCGGGTCGACCGGCGACCTGACGAACACGCTCCATCATCGAGAAGTAGTGCACTCCAGCCATTCCTCGATGCCGAGTGACTCTCACGCAGTGTAATTGCAACTGTGTCGAACGCAAACTCCTTCATCATCCTGCGTGCCAGTTCCCGATAGTCGGACTCGTCCAGTTGCCCCGATTCGAAATCGGATGCCGCCAGTTCGAACCCGAGACACTTCTGGGCATCCTCCTCATTGGCAATACAAACGTCGACATGTTTCATGAGAGGTTTCATTACCGCCTGAGCTTCGTCGGTTGTCCACAGCTTCTTACGAAAGTTCAAATCGCAGCTGATGCGAATATTCATGTCGGCGGCGACAGCAAGCGCCTCCGCAAGCACACGTTGTGTTCGGTCACCGATCGCAGGCGTGATTCCAGTCCAATGAAACCAGTCGGCACCCTGGAGAACATTGGCCCAATCGATGGTACCGGTCTTTAGTTCAGCTACGGAGGAACCGGCCCGGTCGTATATAACTTTTGATGGTCTCTGACTGGCGCCTGTTTCCAGAAAGTAGATCCCGAGTCGATTCCCTGAGCGCTGAACGTTTTCCGTCCGAACGCCGAATCGGCGCAAGTGATTAATAGCACTATCGCCTATGGGGTTCGCTGGTACAGCAGATACGAAATGTGATTCCAAGCCATAGTTTGCCAGAGAGACCGCGACGTTGGCTTCACCGCCACCGTACGTTGCATCGAAACTATCGGTCTGAATGAATCGGGAAAACCCCGGAGTGGACAGCCGGAGCATTATCTCACCGAAGGTAACTACTTTCTTTTTGCTCATTTACTTTTTCCGACTGTTCACGATCTGGCCGATTGGACGTTCTGAAGCAGCGTTTTGGCAAGGCGTCCGATTCCGTCAAAGTCGCCTGATTCGATTAGAGACTTTTTGAGCAGCGCGCTGCCGACGCCGACACATTTTGCTCCGGCTCGTATCCAGTCTCCTGCATTGTCAGGAGTTACTCCGCCGGTAGGGATAAGGGGCAAGTGGGGAAGTGGTGCCAGTACCGACTTGAAGTATGACATCCCTACGATGTCTGCCGGGAATACTTTGATGAAATCTGCTCCCAGTGAATATGCCTGTTGCGCTTCAGTCGGCGTAAACGTGCCCGGAATCGCCACGGCATCCAGCTCAAGGGTGCGCATGACGACAGAGTCGATAAGGACGGGAGATACGACGTATGTGGCTCCGGCATCAACAGCCTGTGCAGCAGTAGATTCGTCTGTCACTGAGCCGACGCCAAGAAGGGCATCGTCGGCGAACGTCTCTGACAACTTGCGTATCTGTTTAATGGCTCCCGGAACGGTCATTGTGATTTCAATGGCCACGAGTCCCGAAGCAATAAGTGCCTCGACCACATTCAGCAATACGCTGGTATCCGTCACGCGTACGACTGCAATCGCTCCTGAGTCGAGCAATCTTTGTCGTATTTCAGACCGTCTTGAATCCATATGCTAGCAGAAGTCAATACGCCACATGATTTCGCGATCAATGTACGGCTCTGCAGATCGGTATTTTTCTGTCAGGGCTATTTTCCTTTCGAGGAGTTCGATGAGATTCTCACCATAGATAAAGCTGGTTTCTCCGACTTCTGAGAGCATCACAACTTCGGACTCTGTCGTTGAAAGGAGGTCATGAAGCTCGCGAGTGTTAGCCAGATCCAGATCAATCATGGCCTGCACACCGTCGTTGAATCTGGCCTTCTCTTCGGGGTCATCTGTTCTCAGATAACCGTACACATTGGCAACCCAGGCTGTTGTATTCCGCTGTGTCGTTGCCCAGCATTTAAGCGCACGCGTACGGTCTCGCAGATCGACAAATACCGCTTTCGAATCATCTGACGCTTTCTCAATCGCATCTTCAATCGCAGCGACGGCTGCATCAATACGCGGGAAGACATACTCGTCAAAGTGTTGAGTCATTTGACGTCCGGATTCTTCCGTGATCAATTGAAAGAGTACATCCTGGCCAAGGTCGTTTATGCTCGGATTGTTAGGCGTTGTTACCATGTACCGCTCAAAGTATGCACGTTCGGCGCGGGGCACGGCTTCAAGATTCGCGAGCAGCGGACGTACCCACGTACGGAGCCATACGAATCCAAAATGTGAAAACAGGGGAATGAGGGGCAGATACGCAACACTTTCCTCAACCTTGTCCCAGCAGTCTATCAGAGTTTGGGCTGACTCATCGCCGACCCAGTTACGAGCCATGATCGACAGCATCTGATCTATGTCGAGGTCGCGATTGAGTTGTGCCAGTCGCATCACCTCAATATTAGGCCAGTAGGGCGTTTTTTCTGTGTGGTGAATACCACCGAAGGCGCTGGCGTGCAGCGTCCCCATTTGACGGAATGCGGATAGCTTGCGATACAGCATCCGGGGGAACGGAATACCGAGCAGTGGTTCTGTGTTGAACGCCCCGCCGCAGGAGTACGTCATTTTGGGCTCGAACCCTCGGCTCTGGTACTCCGCCATAATTGCAGTTTCCTGGTCATCCATCGAATCATGAAAGATAGAACCGCCAACGCTTGTCTCTTCCGGGTAGCGCGGGTGTGAATACGGAAGTTCGTAGCCACGGACAAGGAGTGACGGGACTTCTACTGTCAAACCATCGCCCATCCCTTCGATCAGAATGTCATGTTCCTCCTTGAAGGGCTCGAGTCGCAGCGATACCTCGAATTCGGGATTGATCTTCCTCGCCTCGTCACGAATGTTGCGAAGCCATCCGAGTGCACTTTCGCCTGCAGACTTTGCGATTGCGTCATGGTCTCTCCATTCGCGAATCAGATACGGGCCACCATTTCTGCCGACGTATAGAGATGAAGTGTGTTCAAATCCGGCACCGCTGTCATTCGTCCAGACAGACATGTAAGCAAGGTCCGGCACATGCTGCATCAAGTTTCGAATCATCTGGCGATAATGATCCTGTGCAACAGGATGACTTTGTGCGAGTGTGTATCGAGGTAGATGCGAACGGAAAGGATGATCGATACGTCCGCCTCTGAGAGTGGGGTACCGCTTGAAGAATGCTTCAGGCATGCTTCTCGGTTCGAAGCAAAGAATACCGGGCGTCATCCCGTACTTCCGGGACAGAGATGCGAGGTGCTTGAGCTTATTCAGGTTTGCCGTCAGGTACTCGAGCGGATAGAATCCCCGGCTAATGTCACTGTCGACGAAATGGTTCAGACCGGCACAGTAGGTGTAAAACTGTGCGTAGTACTCATGCGGTACGCCCGGCTCGAGTGGCACATGTGCCTGCAGGGCGTTGACTTCGACATGGGTAAACCCGCTGCGTGCCATTGCGGCAATGTGCTGCTCCGGATCGAAGTCGCGAATCGCGCGACCGACCTGGGTAAGAGTATAGTCAAAGAGTGGACGGTGCATCGAAAACGATGACTCCAGAAGAACACCGTCTGATAACGAGGCTACCTGGTCGTCAGTCAGACCACCATTCAGGAGATTCGTGGCAGCGTACAGAAGGGAGGACTCGGACGCAGAGATATGTCCGGCTCCCGAGTCAGAGACACGAAGATACATCCATGGAGTTGCACCGCTACCCGAAACATCGGCTTTCCACGATCCACGGGAGAGTGATACGTTGATCCCGTCTTCGCGGGGAGCATCGGAAGCCGTCGCTTCCAAACCGTATTGTGCTGCCAGGTCAACAGCAGCAGTAGCTTCCACCGTTTCACCATTTACCGGGTAATAAACTTTACTAATGTCAGAAAACAGGGGTGAGTTCATATGTGAAACGATAGTTCAAATGAGAAGTAGTATAATTTGGTGTAAAAGTGTGAGATTCGCAATTGTATGCGCGCGCGGAATACGACTAATCCGTTGCTGAATAAATCTCTCGCTCGAGATCCCGCAAATACGTCAGACCATGACTCAGCAAATGGTCCGATGACGGTGCCATCAGTCGCCAGACACACGTAGCTGCTCTCATGGCATCGGACACATTATTGAATGACTCGAGTCCGACAACTCCATGATAATTTTGATCGGCTAACGCCTGGTAGATAGCTCGCCAGTCGACTGTACCGGTACCGGGCGTACCGCGATGGCTTTCGCTTAAATGAAAATGACAGAGTTTGCCGGCCGCCTGCATTGTAGGAGCATAGAACTCATCCTCTTCGATATTCATGTGGTAGGCGTCCAGGTGTAGTTTGACGTTTGGAGCCCCGATCATATCGATCAGTCGTAGGCCTTGCTCACAGGTGTTGATGAGAAACGACTCGTAGCGATTTATCGGTTCGATTCCCAGCGTGATGCCGAGTTCAGCGGCGTAAGCCGCAACTTCCTTTAGAGCAGTTGCAGAGTTCTCCCAGTACTTCGGACCAGGTATGCCATCAATCTTTCTTCCAATCGCCGAGTAAATGACACCCGAGAACGATTCGCCGCCCATGGCAGCCGTCGCCTCGACGCATCCCTTCAGGTACTTGATCCCACTGCGTCGTACATCGTCGTCGCCAGACGTGATGTCAGTCGATTCGCTTATTGCAGTCGATGTAACAACTCGCAAGCCGACCCTCTCGAGTCGCTGCCGAATTGCGTCGGGATCAATCAGCTCAAGTTCCATCAGTGGAATCTCTATAAGATCGAAACCCAGGCTTTTGACGTGATCAATTAAATCAAGAGTTGCGTTGCTCCAACTGGTTGTCCAGGCATACGCATGCACTGCATAGGATAATCCCATAAAGCCTCTTGTCTACTAAAATGTGTTAGATTAAAGTCCGAACCACGAACTGGAAATGTAAGATTCACTTTTGTCACAAACATAGAAAGTGCGCATTCAAAACGTAACACTGATTGCAAACGGTGATCTTCGGCTGGCTGCAAACCAGAAGGCATGGCCCATGCAGCAGCGCGTTGAGCAGCTCATCACTGCAGCGCTGCAGGATCGTGGCGTTGTCGTCACTCGGGGTCATTCCTTTGATGAGACCCTGGAACACGGATTAATCGACAGTCAGAAGCAAGGCATGTCCGTGTTCAGAGATATTGACAGTCAATCGCCTTTGGTGGTCGTATTGAGTACATGGCAATACAGCCATCATATTCTGGCCGGCCTGATGACTCATGAAGGGCCGATCCTGACAGTCGCCAACTTCAGCGGTACATGGCCGGGTCTGGTCGGGCTGCTGAATCTGAATGCCTCTCTTACAAAGGCAGGGAAGGAGTACAGTACACTGTGGAGTGAAACATTTGACGACTCGTTCTTCCGCGAGCAACTTGATGTATGGATCGACGGCGGTACCATCGTTCATGACGAATCTCACGTAACGAGTCTACCGGATCAATATCGTCAGAGCAGCGCGTTCGCACTCGGGCGAGATCTTGGCAAGCGGCTACAATCCGAGAAGGCGATCATCGGTGTTTTCGACGAGGGTTGTATGGGCATGTACAATGCCATCGTGCCGGATCACCTGTTGAATCCGACCGGGCTATATAAAGAACGACTCAGCCAGAGCGCTCTGTACTACGCAACCTCTGAAGTAGACGATTCCGAAGCCGAGGCATGCCTTGACTGGTTGGAGGCGAGGGGTCTGACGTTTGATTTTGGTGATGATGACAAGACTGACCTTACTCGTGCCCAGGTACTAACTCAATTAAAGATGTACATAGCCGTGGTCCGCATCGCGGATAAGTTCGGCTGCAGCGCCGTCGGGATTCAGTATCAGCAGGGACTCAAAGATCTGTTGCCGGCATCAGACCTTGCTGAGGGACTGCTTAACAACGTCGACCGCCCGCCCGTATTTGATGCAGATGGTGGCCGGGAGCTATTTGCAGGACGCGCCCTTCCTCATTTTAACGAGGTAGACGAATGTGCTGCCATAGATGCTCTGGTTACAAATATCGCATGGACTGAGCTGGGTATTGATCCGGAGAACACCCTTCATGACGTCAGGTGGGGCGACATGTTCGATGACAATTTTGTCTGGGTTTTTGAGATATCGGGCGCCGCGCCTCCGGCACACTTTATCGACGGGTTCCAGGGCGCGTCTTCGATGAGGCAGCCACCTATGTATTTTCGGCTCGGCGGCGGGACCCTTCGCGGAATATCAAAGCCGGGAAGAATCGTCTGGAGCCGAATTTACGTCGAAGACAATGAACTCCGCGCAGACCTTGGGCTGGGAAGTGTCATCGAACTCCCGGAGGAAGAGACGGAACGTCGGTGGCGCGCCACAAACTATGAGTGGCCGATCATGCATGCAGTTCTGGATGGCGTATC
>JABDKO010000024.1 GCA_013002165.1 Rhodothermales bacterium
GGCAAGAGCAGATCAGTATCCGGAATACTATCCGCGAACGGTGAAGGAGGAGACCAAGCGATCACTCTTCGAAGTAGGAGAGGTTCTCAAGCGCGGACGTTGGTTAATCCTTGCGATTTCAGGGCTGTTCTTCATGGCCGCGATGATCTATACATTCTTGATACCGCCATCGTATGAGGCGTCATCGCTCCTCATCGTCGAAAGTCCGGGGGTTGCCGTGTCTCAGGATGCTCTGGCCTACGGTTTCGTAGAAGCTACATCGTCAGACGCTGCTAACAAGTCAACCCAGGCGTTGATTCTTCAGCAGTCATTACAGATTGCCGAGCGGACGATTGACAGGCTCCACTCGATGGAGACTGTACCGGCAACAGGACGCCCAATCGAATTCATCAATGATGAATCGCAGGAGGGTTTTACAAACATCGAACTGGCTAACCTCCTTCAGGAGAAGTTCATCTCTATCGATACGGAAGGAGACTGGCGAGTTGGTGCTCTCCGCATTACTGCACGGAGCGGTGATTCAGATGAAGCATCTCTCATTGCAAATACCTACGCCGACGAATACGTAATGCTGTCGCAGGAGACTTCCCGCGAGCGGATATCAACCTCACGCAAGTTCCTCGAAGAGCAGCTCGAAAAAGAGCAAGCGGAACTCGACACGCTTGAAGCTATCATCACTCGTTTCAAGCAGCAGGAGGGAGCCGTTGATCTCGACGCCACAAGCGCTCTGGCTGTTTCTCACGTTGCGACATTGGAAGCCTCTCGTGAAGAGTCTCGAATCGAAGTTAGAATGCGACAGGCTTCATTGCGCAGCCTCGAAGAACAGTTGGCCGAGATTCATCCGCAATTGCTCGCCCGTCTATCTTCAGGAGTCGAAGCGGAAATCGAGTCGACACAGATGAAGATTGCCGAACTTGAATTGAAAGTCGAGCCGATTTATCTCAAGAATCCGGAGCTCCGCACGGACCCGTCTGACGATCCGTATCTGGTGAATCTTGTCAACCAGCTCGCCCAGCTGAAGAGTCGCGTCGAGATCTTGAGCCAGGAGTATATCAGCGGACTCGAGGGCATCAGTGGTCCAATCACGACGGAAGATGGTATCGCACAGGCATCATCTTTGAAGTCTCAGATTGTTGAAGAGCGGATTGGTATTGAGAGTGCCCAGGCACGGATTTCGGCAATTGATCGTGCGCTTCGGGTTGAGGGCCAGCGTCTCCAGAACCTTCCGGCCCAATCAGTCCGGCTTGCGCAGCTTGAGCGTCGTCGACTCTCAGCTGAAGGGAGCGTACTGTTCCTTGAAGACAAACTACAGGAGGCTCGGATTGCAGAGGAGGCGAAAGCCGGCTTTGCCCGCATCATCCGCCCGGCGTTGCCGCCGATTGTGCCGGTCTCACCCAGCCTTCCCCGTAATGCAATAATGGGAGTTATGCTCGGCCTTATGCTCGGCATCATTACCGCCGTGGGTCGACACTGGATGGATTCACATATCTACGGACCTGCTGACATTCGGAGCAAGGGACTTAAACTGATAGGAGCCATCCCTGACCTGACCGAGATGATTCGTGAGGACTTCAAGGGGTCACCGACGTTCGAAAAGGACGGCGCCATTTATAACACAGGCCTGGTAGGCCTGCTGGCTCCGGTATCGCCGGCGGCCGAATCGTATCGTCGACTCTATGTCAACTTGCAGTTTTCTGTACCTGATCGGGTGGTTCAGACGATTCTGGTGACGAGCCCTGAGGCTGAAGTCGGTAAGAGTACATCAGCACTGAACCTTGCCCTGACTGCAGCGCGGTCTAATCGAAAAACACTTGTCATAGATGCGGACTTTCATCGACCAACTATCGCCAAATATCTTGGTGGTACGAAGACGAATGATGTTCGAAAGCTGCTCCGCGATGTTCGTAAAGAAGTTCGTAGAGAACGCGAAGCCAATGGTCACCGAAATTACACCAACCGTGAAGTAGTGTCCAAGCGTAGCCTGAACGTTTCGGTTGAACAGTTCAAAACAGACATTGAAAATCTCTACGTGCTCGCGCCGTCAAATGCGATCGAGAATAGCGGTGATTTTCTGGGATCGATCGAGTTTCGATATCTGCTGGATCATTTCCGGTCAGAGTTTGACGTAATCGTCATCGATACGCCTCCGGTTCTGCTTACAACTGATGCGGCGCTTCTGGCGACACAGTGCGACGCCGCACTGGTTGTTGTGGCCGCAGGACAGTCGGACATCGATGCACTCGAGCATTCCGTGAATGAACTCGAAAGTATTGGAGCTAACATCACCGGTGTGCTGCTAAACCGCTTCGATCCGTCTGAGGTATCAGGATACAAACATACGTACGGGTACAGGTACAAGTATTACAATGAGTACTACAGGCCCAGAACAGGTGAGAAAGCGTCCGCATAGCATCCCGGACTGACCAATAAATCCTAAATCGTCTACGCATGTCAAGAAATATTTTTTCAGCTACCCTGATCGTTGCAGCGCTCTTCAGCACGATGACTGTTGATGCACAAACGCTCGGAAGAGTCGAGTCAACTGAATCGTCGGCACCTGACTACTACTACTTTGTTCAACCGGGTGAACGGACAATTCAAATCCATGTAATTGGATCGGTGAAAAACTCCGGACTGTTCGAGGTTGGCTCAGAAACAACACTTGGTCAAATACTGGCAATCTCCGGTGGTCCTATGATGGGCCCCCGTTCTTCACGTAACAAGCGCAAGGTCCAGGTACGAGTACTCCGTGCGAGTGGTCTGGTCTACGCTGTGGACCTGGAAGATGACGAAACCCCTTACGTTGACTTTGCAGGATTGCAGGAAGGCGATATTGTTCGTGTCGACGTTGTCGAGAAAACTACGTTCGGTTGGCGAGATGGTCTGCAGATCGTTACGGCAGCCGTGTCTATTGCACTTATCTATGACCGGATCCAGAATAATTAGAGCTTCGCAACTTCAGACGTATCGAGAAGAGGCACGCGGGCATGTCCCGGTGTCTCTTCATTTTGTCAACGCACACCGAGAAACGTAAGTCCGTGCTCAAACGAATAGTAGTCCAGTTTCACTGGCAGATCCGTGGCCTCCTGGTAACACGTCGGTTTTACCGTGTCATCTCGAAACTGCGTCACGGGGAAAAGTGTGTTGGAGATAGCACCGACATTATCATTGATGGGTTTCCCAGGTCTGGTAACACATTTGCAGTAACTGCATTCAAATATGCACAACGACGCGACGTAAATGTCTCGAGCCACATCCATGCACCCATAGAAATCATCACGGCAGTCAAGCGCAACATCCCTGCAATAGTTCTGGTCAGGGATCCCGAGGATGCGGCGATTTCATTTATGATCATGCTGGCCCAGAATGTTTCGGCCGAGGCAGCCCTCAAGTACTACATTCGATTCTATGAAGCACTCCTGCCGTTTGAGTCACAATTTGTGACATGCTCGTTTGAAACCACTACCGCAAATTTCGGCGCAGCTATCGAAGCTGTGAATGACCGATGCGGAAGCGAATTCAGTGTGTTCGACCATACGGAAGAGAACGTAAACAGCTGTTTCGATATTATAGACCGCGAGTACAGAGAGTGGCGAGGTGAAATTCGTGAACTGAATGTGTCTCGACCCTCAGACTCTCGCAAGGACCTCAAAGAGCAACTGAGAAAGGCTGTCAGGGACCCTCGGATAAAAGACGTACACGACAGGGCGTACAACGTCTACAATACTTTCCTGAAATTCTCTGAGCAGACCAGTACGGCCGGTGTCCGATAATGGAGAGCAGTTCGACACGAGCGGATAGTTCAGAGCCCGGCGGAATTCTAGCCATCATAAAGGGACCGTTCGTTCGGAAGTGGCTTGGAAGAGGGTCATGGGCTATCGCCGACCAGGCCATCTACGGGCTATCAACGTTCTTAATCAATGTGCTGCTTGGTACGTGGGTTTCCAAAGCCGAGTACGGGGCATTTGCGATTGCTTTCTCGGCATTGATTCTGCTGCTCGCCGTCTACAATGCCATTTTTGTCGAGCCGATGCTCGTGTTCGGGTCCAGTCGCTACAACTCTCAATTCAGGCAGTACCTGAAAGCGCTACTGAAAGGACATGGCCTGTTTTCGATTCTTTCTTCAACGGTACTCGGCCTTTCCGCAATTGTGCTCTATCAGCAAAATGCCGACCTGGGTGCAGCAATTTTCGGTCTGGCGATAGCAACTCCGTTCATCCTGCTCGCATGGCTAGCAAGGAGAGCATGCTACGTTAATCACAATCCTCGCCTCGCGACGTTTGGTGGCACAGTTTCGTTGGCAGTCGTCCTGATAGTACTGGTAGTTCTTGACTGGCAAGGAGCACTTTCATCATTCACTGCCCTTGGCGCGATGGGTGCTGGCGGACTGGTCTCCGGAGTGTTTCTACTCATCCAGATGAAAGTAGGACTTCCGGGTAGAGGGTTTGGGCGGTTTGCAAGAACTGTTACAAAGCGACATTGGGTATACGGACGCTGGGCTCTCGCGGCAAGAGTCCCGATGCGCGTACCACGCATCATCATCTTGAGTTTCCTTCCAATATGGGCCGGTCTCGAGGCAACAGGAACACTCCAGGCATTATCAAACCCGATCATGCCCGTCGTTCAGGTGATCGGAGCGATAAGTCTCCTGCTTATTCCAACACTCTCCCGCGAGCGCGAGAGCAACAGGTTTTTCAGGATTACCGCAAGTATGTTTGTTCTTTTTGTAGGCATCACCGGGATATCCTGGGCGCTCCTTGGCATTTTCAACGGGGAGATAATATCGTTGCTGTATTCGGGCAATTACTCGGAAGATTCGCACCTGCTCTGGTATCTAGCCGTGCAACCCGTATTCACGGCAATTGTCAGTGTCCTCAGCGCCGGTTTCAGTGCAGTCGAAAAACCGAAATTCGTCTTCTGGGCATATTTCATTGGTACACTTATCGGTCTGCCGATCACTATCTTTTTGATGTCTACTCACCAGCTTGTCGGTGCAATAGTTGGCTCGATCGTGATGAACTTCATCACCTCGGCAGTTCTCTGCATATTTTTTGTATTTCTGAAGATCAGGTTCGACCGGGTTCCATCCATCCAGTCCGAATGACCGTGGAAGCAGTTCGATTTTTGAACCAGTCCCGATTGTCGAGAGTCAGTGGGTCGACTTCCTTCGCTGATGCAGATGAGGAACAAGGACGAACAACCGCTGAAAAGTCTGCCCGTTTGGATCTGCAAAAGCCTTATGCTTATTGCGGTAGACCGTCGCACCGGAGATAGCCGCTCAGTGTTTGTCTTTCATTTTGGTGCAATTGTTGCAATGGACCGACAGAACGCAAATCACATATTAAAAGTCGTCAATAGCGCCCTTAAGAGAGACACTTCTCTCTTTTTGAGACACTATTGCTATGCGGACAGGCCATCGTGAGATTAGGTCTAACTGGATGTACATGAGCGCCAATCTTTCCGAAATACTTACAAAGTCTGAAACAGACCATGTTTCCGCAACGGACGTCTCGGGCTGGCACATATTGACGGATATTCTCGCTGCTCTCGACCGCAGCACCGTTGAATATGTAATCCTCGGAGACACCACTCGTTTTCCTGACCTTACCAGCGGAGATGTCGATCTTGCAATCGGTGCTGACGACTTCGCGAAACTGGAAGCTGTCCTGGTGCAACTTCAAGATGAATCGCCTGCTCGGCTGGTACAGGTAATCGAACACGAGCAAACATCCAGATTCTATGTGCTCGCCTGGAAAGGTCCGGCGGGCAGGCCACAGTATTTACAGCTCGACGTATGCTCCGATTATTTCCGATCTGGAACTCTGTTGATGACGGCAGATGAATTCATCGGGGAAAGAGAAAACCATACAATCCACGGTGCGGACGTCTACCTGCCCTCACGAGAGGCGGCACTAACATACTATCTCATTAAGAAGATAGAGAAGGGTTCAATATCTGTGGAACAGAATGAATATCTGTTAAGCACGCTCTCCCGGATGACGGAACCACAGAGAGCAGACGTTGCCTCACGGTTTGGCTTTCCGGACGCGGCAGAGTTCGGCAGCTGGATCAAGGATCTTGCATCGAGTAAAAACGCTGCCAAGCCAGGGGCAACGTTCAAACCAAACACCCGAACAACAATCGTTCACCGACTGAGGGAAGTTGCACGTCTGATCAGGCGAGTTGCATCACCGAACGGTCTGTTTGTTGTATTGATGGGACCTGACGGTAGCGGAAAAACGACAATTAACAACCTGTCTCGTGAATATACCGAGACCGCGTTCTGGGGAGTGCGTTATCTTCACTTCCGGCCGTTCCTCGGCATATCCGGAGATGACGACGATATCGTTGAGGATCCGCATGCAGAGCCGCCGCGCGGCACGTTGTCATCGATCGCGAAACTGGCATATTATGTTTTCGACTATGCACTCGGATATCTGACAAAAATCAGGCCGTGCCTTTCTCGCTCCGGTCTTGTGATTTTCGACCGATACTATGAGGATATGCAGATTGACCAGCGACGATATCGATACGGAGGGCCCCGGTTTCTACTCAACCTGGCCCGATGGTTCGTTCCAACCCCGGATCTGTATGTTTTTCTCGATGGTGATGCTAACGTGATCCAATCTCGCAAACAGGAAGTGTCGTTTGCCGAAACTGAGCGACAGGTTGATGCTTATCGCACACTTGCTTCAGCGCTGCCAAATGCGGAGTTGTGCGATGCCAGTCTTGAACCGGAAGATGTTGCTATTTGCGTGTCATGGAAGATTCTCGACATGCTATCAGACAAGACGATCCAGCGAATCGGAGGGAAAGTATGACGTGGTCAGACTTCTTTCCAGCTGACACCGAGGTCCAGGCATTGCCGAGCTGGCGTTCGCCCCGGCTGTACATTCCCGCTGCCTCAATAAAACAACGGTGGCGTAGATCTGCTTTCTTTCCCGCTTATAGAAAGTCCGCGATCCTTTTTCGAGCAGGGCTTCGCACAGCTGTTACGGTTAAACCTTCAACGCGAAAAACGAATGGTTCGGAGAAAGACTGGGGTCTGGGACTATTTGTCCGAAACGTGCTTCCCCTGGCCCAGTCAGTATCACTTCTTGTCGGTACCGACGGACCGGCGCAAAAGGCCACGCTACAACTGTGTGATGGCGACGACAATGTTATCGGTTATGTCAAGTACGGAGAAACCGCTTCCGCGATCGCGGGAATCCGTAATGAGGTTGACATACTGCGCACTATCCCGGAAGATCTTTGCCCGCAACTCCTTCATGCCGGTGAATTCGCTGAAGGCTTTGCGATGGTGACAAGCAACATCGAGGGATCAGCAATACCTGCATCTCTGCCACCCGTAGAAGATGTAGTTCGTTTTCAGGATCGCCTGGTCTCGACAGAAACCGCACCAGCAGATTCTCATCCGGCATTGAAGGAAATTCTACAGGGAGAGAAGAGAAACTGGGTGACCACATTGTGTGGTAAGGACTGGCCCATCGCACTTCAGCACGGTGACTTCGCACCGTGGAACTTGAAGAAATGTGGAGCGCAGATACGTGCGTTCGACTGGGAATATGCTACGACGACTGGTTTTCCCTATCTCGACCTGGCATTCTTCTCGCTCCAGACGGACGTCAAGATTTATCACGCCCAACCCGGCGATGCATTTCAGCGTGCAAAGACAATCCTTGCTGAACACCCACAGGTTGGTCCCGAGTATGCGGCCGTTATTGTTCGCATTGCCGCTTTTGATGCATTTGACAAGGGTATCCGCGACGGCCACGATCCGGATGCAGCTTTGCAGGCCTGGTATAGAGGAGTTTGGGAGGCGCAGGGATGAGAAGACTGAAAATCCTCGTAACCGCCTACGCCTGTGAGCCTGGAAAAGGATCAGAACCGGGCATTGGCTGGAATATTGTTCGTGAGGTTTGCAAACATCACGATCTGACCGTAATCACCCGGCCAAATAACCGACCGGCAATTGAGGAGGCGGTATCCGCAGAAGCTATCGACGGATTGAGTTTTGTCTACTACGATCCTCCACGATGGGCCACGTTTTGGAAGCGCGGCACGCGCGGCTTGTTCGCTTTTTACTACTGGTGGCAGATCGGTGCCTATCGAACGGCGCAGAAGCTGGTTAGCAATAACGAGTACGATCTGGTTCATCACGTCACGTTCGGGAGATACTGGAGTCCGTCGTTTCTTTATCGGCTCGGCCTGCCAGTCGTATGGGGCCCGGTCGGAGGAGGAGAATCGACACCAGACGAACTGATGGCAACGCTTCCCGTCGGGGGACAACTTTACGAACGCATTCGGTCCGCGGTCCGGTATCTTGGTGAATGTGATCCTTTTGTTCGGGGCATGGCTCGCGGGAGTAGCCTGGTCATGGCCACGACATTGGAAAGCCAGCAACGGATTCGTGCACTGGGTGCATCAAACGTTGCGATACTCGGAAACGCTGCGCTTGACATCTCCGAAATAGACGCTTTGGCCGGCGTTTCGCTTACAAATGGTCAGGCACCGATTTTCGCAAGTATAGGTAGGCTCCTTCACTGGAAAGGTTTTCATCTCGGTTTACAGGCCTTTGCAAAAGCTGACATTCCCGATGCTGAGTATTGGATTGTAGGTAGCGGCCCGGCTGAGGTCCATCTGCGGCAACTGGCAGCAGCTCTGAATATTGCTGAAAAGGTGAAGTTTACCGGCAAGCTTTCACGGGTGGAGACGATGGACGTCATGGCCAACGTCGACGTCCTTGTGCATCCCAGCTTTCACGATTCCGGGGGTTGGGTTTGCATAGAGGCCATGGCAGCAGGTCGGCCGGTAATTGCGTTAAACCTTGGAGGGCCCTCACTGATGGTGTCCGATGAATGTGGGGCCAGGATTGACGTTGAATCCGAACACCAGGTCGTTGATGATCTGTCAGAAGCCTTGCTTCGTTTCAGTAACACTGCGATCCGCGAAGAAGCAGGTCGAAAGGCGCGCGAAAGAGCCCGAAGTATGTTCACGTGGCAGGAGAAAGGAAGTCGGATAGCACGTGAATACATGCGAGTTGTTGGCAACCTGGATCAGCTTGTGACGGCACCGGATGGCGCCAACGTTGAACATCAGTTATAGCGATGAAAAAGCAAACTCCATTTTTACAACCCCTCATCTGGATGGTCGTTGGTCCGCCGGCATTCCGCCTGACTTCTTCCAGAACAGCACTGTCTTCGGTAGAGGGTGACCAGGATATCTGGAATATCATCCGTCTCGTGTGGTGGCTGGTTTGGGGTGGTATCGCACTTGTGAGTCTTGTCCAGAACCGACAAGCACTTGGACCGCGCTGGAGCTTTCTGGGAAGCCTTCCGGCATGGACGGCTATCTGGCTGGCCGCGTTGTTTGGATCGACGTTGCTATCACCGTCGCCCGAGTATACTCTCGCAAGCGTTACGATGATGTTGATGCTGGTATTCGCCGGGATGGACCTTGCTCTAAAGATCAGCACGAACCAGTTGTCAATAGACAGCCTGGTACGATCTATCCTGTACGTCTCAGTCGGCATGCTGACGCTTGTGGGCATTATATATCTCACCATACCCGAAATGATGGGTGGCAGCGGCTGGACCTACAGCGGGCATCGGATCAGGGGAGAGGGCATTGCCTACACTCCAATGGTGGCACAGGTTGTCATCTTTTGCGGGATATACCTTGCATACACAACGCGTGGCAGGGGTCGCCTGCTGTTCGCCGTATTCGCCATGTACGGACTCTGGTGGGTGAGTCTTGCCCAGACGCGCTCCGCGTACATAACGGTACTTTTTGGACTGGGTATCATGTGCTGGCACTGGTTCGATCTCCGCAAGAAAATGGTACATCTGGTAGCCGGTGTCGCATCGATTGTTGCCATCATCTGTATTATCACCTTTGCTTACGATACGGTTCACGGAGTCAGATGGCGGCTGGACAAGGTGTATGATCGATACGTTCTTCGTGACGAGTTTGCCATTGAAGATGAGGAGGCTGCAGCCGCCAGTCTCGCGACATTAAATGGCCGGACGGAAGCACAGTCAGTTTTGCTTGCCCAGGCAATCAAGAAACCACTCGGAATGGGCTACATCGCGGGGACCCGTACGTTTATGGCGTCTGTCGTCGACCAATTGCCCAGTGATGCATTTCACGGAGCACACAATGCCTACCTGGAAATAATGTCGGGTGCCGGCTTCGCTGCGATACTTGGATTCCTGATGCTCATAGGTGCAATATTGTCTCGTGGATGGAGGGTCAGAGATCCGATAGCTGTACTCTGTCGTGTCGCCCTGTACACTATACTCCTCGAGGCACTTGTCGAGTCCAATCTGGCGTTTCCATTCCATCAGTCGCTGGTATACTTCTGGATCTGGTCGTCGTGTCTGGTTGGGTTATACGTACGAAGTCGTATAGCACCCATGACGGTAGTCGCACCTGGAATGGGTGACAACGACAACGTTCACGACTTCCGTCGTCGGTCAATGGCTGGAGGCTGGTAGGTCGCCATGCGAATACTGCTCGTTCACAACCACTACCAACAGGCCGGCGGCGAGGACAGCGTCTTCGAAGCTGAAGGTGCTCTCCTTGAATCCAATGGACATGACGTAGTTCGATATACCGAACATAACAACGACGTATCGCAGATCGGAAAACTTCAGCTCGCTGCACGAACGATCTGGAGTCGGGAAACAAACCGCAAACTGGGTGAAGTTGTAACGAGATTCAAGCCGGAGGTGGTACACTTCCACAATACGCTGCCGCTGATTTCGCCTTCGGCCTACTATGCAGCTGCAAAAGGTGGAGCGCGGATTATTCAAACGCTTCACAATTACCGACTATTCTGCCCTCCATCTCTATTTTTACGCGACGGGAAAGTCTGTGAGCTGTGCCTGGGCAAGACTCTTGCAACGCCAGCGATTCGCTACGGGTGTTACCGGGGTAGCAGATCGGCCTCGACAGTCGTGGCGACAATGCTCGCAACCCACAAGCTCCTGAATACCTATTTCAAGAAGATAGACACGTTCGTCGCGCTGACTGAATTTTCAAAGTCAAAGTTTGTCGAAGGTGGTTTCCCGGCAAGCAAGATTGTCGTAAAACCTCATTTCATTGAGGCACCCGAAGTCAAAACGCCAACCGCCGAGGATTCTGTTCTTTTTGTTGGTCGGTTGTCAGAAGAAAAAGGAATCGGCACACTTCTGAATTCCTGGATCGATTCTGGTTCGACACGTAAGCTCATCATTGTCGGCGATGGACCTATGCACAGCGAAGTGGAAGCTGCAGTCAAGAAGAATGATAGCATACACTGGCTTGGCCGGAAATCTGCAGATGAGGTACGCACAGTTATGCAGGCAGCGGGACTTGTCGTGGTTCCGTCGGAGTGCTATGAGACATTCGGCCGTGTGATCATGGAAGCGTATGCCGTTCAGAAACCAGTTGTTGTGTCGCGGATTGGCGCCGTTGCGGAGCTCGTTGACGACGGGAATACCGGTCTTCTGTTCGAACCCGGGAATTCGACCGACTTGATGAAGAAAGTCGAACAGGTGTTCGCCGGTGACACCCAACAGATGGCACGCAACGCACTGAGCTACTATACGTCACGATTCACGCCGGAGGCTAACTATCGTCAACTGATGGCAATTTATGCCGGTGACTATCACACATCGGCGGCTCATTCACACGAAGGTTCAGTGCGGAATGTCGCCTAAAATGTCAATAGCAGCTGTCCTCATATCAACCCTGCTTCTCGGAGTCGTTCCGTCACCGGATAGTAGCAGCGTAATTCGACCCGGAGCATTGGATACCGTACCCGTTGAAATATATGTTGACGCGAATAATCCCGTCTCCACGGACCAGAATGCGGGCACCGTGAATTCGCCCCTCTTGACCGTGCAGGAGGGTGTTCGGCGCGCTCGTGAAAACAAGCGGCGCAACGTCGCCTCCGTCGTGATAATCAATCCCGGAGTCTACCGGGAGACAGTTACACTGGCATGGACAAATCGTCCGGAAAACCAACCGGATAATGCTACTCCGATTCTGGTTCGCGCCTCAGAAAGCGGAACAGTTCGACTAACCGGTTCAGACATTTGGGAAGATTGGACGTACCGGGATGATACCCGGGTACTCGAGCACGAATGGCTATTTGATTGGGGCGAGTTTGATCCGGGCTGGGAGCTGCAGGGGCTGGCTGCAAGGAGAGAGATGATATTTGTTAATGGTGACCGCATGCTGCAGGTTGACGAACCCGTGCTGGTTGAGGACTATACATTCTTCGTCGATGAAATGAATGACGTCATACGACTCAAGCTGCCGGCAAAGATTCTGGCGACAGATCCAACGATTGAGGTAGCCGTGCGCGAGGTCGTGTGGGATCAACGTTATGAGAACAATGTGACGATCGACGGGATACGTTTTGATCATGCAGCGACGCCGTGGAAAGGCGGTCAGGGAGCCGTGCGAGTTACGTGGTCCAGAAACGTTGAAATATTGAATTCAGAGATGCATCAGAACAACTGGGCTGGACTTTATGTCGGTCAATCAGATACGGTATCTCTTGGTAATGTTGCGATGAATGACAATGGGGGTCAGGGATGGAATACGTGGCGGGTTCGCACGTTCTCGTCGACTGATACCGAAACCTCATACAATAATTGGCGCGGTGCACTGTCCGGTTTCAAGGGATGGTCCGTCGGCAACAAACTTGAGAGCATGCATGGGGTAAGCATTCGTAACCACATTGCAAGAGGTAATCACTCCCGAGGTCTCTGGCTCGACTATGATATTCAGGACGCGATACTTGACAGTCTCCTGATCGAAAACAACGAGGGGGATGGCATCTGGCTGGAGGCCAATCCGGGACCAATCGCAATTACCAATAGCAAGGTTTTGAACAACGGCGAAAGCGGAATAAGGACGACATTCACCGAGAATGTTACCCTGGAGAATAATCTTCTGGCATCGAATGCCCTGCGGCAGATCGAGATCGCCGGCAAGGATAAACGCTGGGTACGCGACTTTGTATCTCAGGAACGCCTGCACCTTACTGTCAGAAACTGGACCGTCCGTAGTAATGAACTGTCGGGGGGTGAAAACCTGATCGGCGTTGCCAGCAACGTCAGGTATAAAGAGTGGGAAGAATTCACCAGTACGCTAACCGCCGACAACAATCGGTATGTCAGCGACAAAATGGCTGCTTTCCTCGTTCTCAATAAGACACTTTCATTCATTGAAGCACGGTCTCGTGAAGACTTTCGCGGCTGGCGAGACCACACTGGACAGGATTCGAATTCGAGCTTCGTCCACTCAAACTAAAACTTCTGCTACGAAATCAAGAGAATAATGAGTACACAAACCACATCAGGCGACAATGGATTCATCAAAGGATTTAGTCGCGTAATGAATCGCATTTCCGGCGACCGCGATGCAACGTGGTTCTATTTCAATTTCCAGAAAATGGTTCGGAGCCCCAACGTCAGAAAGAAGTTGGCGCGGATCGAAGCCAGCTTCAAAGCGAACTCCGATCCAGATCTCTTCACTGAAGAAATTCTCGACATAGCTGCTGAGTTGGGTCGCCATGGAAAGACCAGTCCATTGTCTCTCATTAGCGCTGAACACGTTGACGAGATGTACTCGTATATGGCGGAAAAAAAGTGGGTCGACCGCCAGAGAAAAGATATCGGTGAGTTTGCACTGGACGGAGTACCTGAAGATACGCAGCTGGCACACCTTCCTCTTGAAGATGTACTTCGCGCACCGCATCTCCTCAGGCTGGCGAATGATCCGTCAATCCTGCTGGCAATCGAAAAACAGTTCGGATGCAAGCCATCCGCTGAAGTAATTCAGGCATCCTGGTCTCCGCCGTCCAAGAAAGAAGCGATTCGGTCTCAGCTGTTCCATAGAGACACGGACGGACTGCAGTTCATCAAACTGTTCATTTTCCTGACAGATGTAACTGAAGACTCAGGACCTCATTGCTTTGTGCTGAACTCTCACGATGCTAACAAGCTGACCAAGCCCGGGTTCTTTACCGAAGAGCAGGTTATTGACTCGTTCGGGGAAGAGAATATCACATTTATCAGCTGTCCAAAAGGAACTCATTTCCTGGAGAATACCTATGGAGTCCATAAAGGAACCCAGCCAAAGGGTCACGGCCGCTTGATGGTGCAGGTTCTGTACTGCTCGCACCCGACGATCTACCCGCCGAAGAAGCCCGTTCTTTCCAGCGACGACTTGAACGCGCTTGGAGTGGAAGATCTTGATCGATATGTCTTCCGGAAATTCGTGCAGTAGAGCTGAATCGGCTCACGTCACTATCCGTTTCACACTGTAGCTCCGGGACCGGCGAATCGTCAGTTCGCGGGGTCTAAGTGCATCTATTATTACCATTTAAGGCGCCTTATGGGAACGTCGATACGTCTATTAATATGGCCGTCGACCCACCACCGCCCGGTCTTCGGCAGCTTGTCCCACCCCGCAGGATTACTCCAGTTTGACTTGAGTGTATCTGACGAAGGCAGAATTATTGGATGCGATATAGTAGTGCCATCTCCGTTTTACTCCTCTGCTTCTGTGCCTCAAACATTGCGCGTGCTCAATATGACCAGCGTCTGATCGTAGATGGTCAGGCTGTTGGAGCAAGCGACGCAAATGATGGCACAGCAACTGCGCCCCTTCTTACAGTGTCCGAAGCGATCCGGCGCGCGATCGACGACAAGCGAGAATACAAGAGTACGCATGTAGTCATTCGCAGCGGTATCTATCGGGAATCGGTGAACATGAAAACCTGGTCCAACGTCGTGTTGGGCGAGTACAGTACCTCCGACCCCAACAACGATACACCGATTCTCGTCGAAGCTGAGGAAGTCGGTGGGACGATAATCTCCGGTTCTGATGTCTGGGAAGATTGGACCCAGCAGTCCGGAGGTGTTTATGCAGCTCCGTGGACTGAAGAGTGGTCACCTGACGGTACTCCCGTCCAGGATAGACGCGAGCTGGTCTTCATCAACGGAAGCCTGCTCCGTCAGGTAGTCGCTGAATCTGAACTTGCACCCGGCACTTTCTTCGTCGACCAACAGGGAGATCGACTTCTGATCGCCCCGGAGTCGGGTAATCTTGACGGCGCCCTTGTCGAAGTTGGTGCCCGGCAGACTCTGTGGGACCTTGCCGGTGAATTCAATGTCACGATTCGTGGTTTGACGTTCGAACATGCCGTTACGAAGTGGGCAGGTGGTCAGGCCGCCGTTCGCATCGTTAGCACGCAGAATGTAATCGTCGAAGATGCAGATTTTCGATTCAACAACTGGCAGGGAATTTACTTCGGTGAATCAGACGACGTAGCGATCTACAATTCGTTGATGAATCACAATGGCGGTCAGGGTTGGAATACCTGGCGAGTTCGCAACTTTGTGGCCGAGGATAACGAGACATCCTACAACAACTGGCGAGGAGACTGGGGTCAATGGCACGGATGGAATGTGGGGAACAAGCTCGAAAGTACACACGGGATGATCATCCGGAATCACAAGGCGATTGGCAACCTGAGCCGCGGACTATGGCTCGACTTCGATGTGACAAATACGGTGCTCGATAACGTTCTGATCGCTGGAAATCTGCTCGACGGCTTGTGGTTCGAAGCCAACCAGGGTCCCATCACGCTGAAGAACAGTCGGGTGTGTGAGAATGGCAGGTCGGGACTCAGAACTACCTATACACGAAACGTTATTCTGGATGCCAACCTGTTCTACAAGAACGCCCATGGAACCGACGTCCTGACGAATGACAGTCAGTTTTCCATCGATGGCGGAGGGATACGCGAAGCTTATGATTTCGAGACCAACGAAGTATTGCAGCTTACGGTGAGGAACTGGCAGATTACGAACAATACGTTCGTCGGGGGTGTGTTTCATGCACGATATGCAAACGGGCCGACGCTGCTTGACAGTGATCTCAACGATATTGACTTTGCAGAATTCACGTCAACGCTGACGTCCAACTACAACACATGGTTTCATCCAGATAGAGAGGCAGTCTTTGGATTTCCATCATACGATGATGTGACTCTCGACGAATGGCGTGTGCGCACCGGGCAGGATCTCAATTCAACTTTTGCTGCCGAGGCGCCGGTTGCATCTTGTGAGTTCGACAACAGCGGTGGTGGCTCCGGTACCGGGGGCGGCTCCGGCGATGGTTCCGGCGATGGCTCCGGTAGCGGCTCGGGCGGCGGCTCAGGCGGCGGTCTTCAGGGCGAACTCAGTTTCTACGGAGAACCCGTCGGTACCCGGCTGACTCTAACCGTTCCAGCATCCGACATATCTGCAGGAGATCGAAGTGCCCTGTTGGTCTTCGATGCCTTCGATATCAACGACATTGGCGAAGTTCAAATAAAGATAAACGGTCACTACGCGCCGCTTCCTCAGTCAGTGATCCGACGCGGTGAGTGGAAGACCGATTCTGTAGCTGTTCCGATAAGTGCCGTCTACTCCGGGTCCAACGAAGTCACACTCGAGTTTTCAGGAGAGTCCGGTGGGATAGCTTCCGGCTTCAAAATCAGAAATATCTCGATGCGCTTCTCGGACCGCGAACCGACGGAGATCCTGCAAGATGCCTACGAGACCAGCTCCTTGACACTTCTTGGCAATTTCCCGAATCCATTCAATCCGTCGACCACCATTTCTTTCACACTGGAGCAAAATGCCAACGTTTCGGTCGAGGTTTTCGATATGTTAGGTCGCCGGGTCTTCTCTGCACCGAAATCTTTCGTAAATGCCGGTACGAGTCGAAGAATTGAGCTCGACGGGTCACGACTCGCCAGTGGCAACTACGTCTATCGCGTAATTGCGGAAACAGAAAGTGAGCGATTCGAAACGTCTTCCATGATGACCATCCTAAAATAGCCGGCTCGAGCTCACAGCGGTGACCCGGGTCTCAGGTGGGTATGCGAATGCACTTTTGCGAATCTTTCCAACGCCTACTGGCAATTCACACCGACCGATGGTCCTGGGCCAGCTCGTCAAATCGATAATTGTTTGACTCCGATGTTTTGGCTGGAGAAATGGGGCTTCAGTCCGATAC
>JABDKO010000048.1 GCA_013002165.1 Rhodothermales bacterium
CAGAACTGTCGGCCGCAACGATAATACCTGAGAGTTCAATGAGCGAGTCGGCGATTTCGAATCGAATTGGCCCCAGCGGATTGACATCATTGAGTCTCGCCCAATCGTGATAGATTCGCGTTGACGCAAACAGTGCGCGTGGAGTGAGAACGCTATCCGAGGATTGCCCGGCAATTTGGAGCATCCGGTCAAAGGCCTGCGCATGTTGCAAGCTGTCCACCCACAAAGTAAACGCTTCCCTGTAGTCTATGCTCAGGTCTATGTACATCGAGTCAACTTGCGCCTGCTCGTCCCTGGAGGCATCTTCTCCTCGAACTCGCCTTGCGAACTCGCTGTCAGGATACTTTGCCACCAGAGACTGTTCATGGGTTTTGGCCGCGGCCTCATCTCCTGCTGCTCGCGATGCTTCGGTAAGCGCAAACAATGCCCGAACGGATACATCGAACTCGGAATCTTCTGTTACAACCAGGTCATACCAGTACCTCGCTGAGTCGGGCTTCTCCATGGCAAGGAACAACACATTCCCGACAAGATAGCGGGCATCAGCTCGCTCGCGTCGGACGTTTTCTCTGGCAGCCTCTGATCTTGGGACGTCAGATACATCGATTGTGGGCAGAAACTCTATGTTGTCAAGTGTGATGACTCCCTCACCGCCATCGCGTGTTTCTTCATTACCCCCCTCTCTCGCCGCTGCTTCACGAATGAGCTTACTTTCGATTCTCCAGTTATCAACAAGCGGCCGTGTGCCCCAGAGGTCCACAAAATTCTGTACGCCGGAGCGCATCAGTATCGGGTCCTTGTAGGAAAGGAATCCTGATTCAGATGAAACCGACACAGCGTCACCGGCCCCACCGGCGCCTTTTCCTGCCGTACGCTCAGAAGCTCCGCTGGTCGCGACTCCTGAATTACGAAACTGCTGCTCGATGGCTCGGCGTTCGGATGCTTTTCGCTGCTCTTCCATTTCTTCGAGTCGCAGCCGCCGCAGTTCCTGAATCTTTTCCTGAAACGATTCCTCGTCCAGACTTCCCAGCACGAGCAGAGAGTCAAGACGTTCAACATCCGAGTATGCCCGGGCAAACGAACCAAATACTTCTGCCTTTTCGGTTGCGTCAATAATTGCCCCCGGTGCAAAGGGTTGGGCGACGTTCAGACGAACAGCCGAGATCTGCGCTTGCTGGACGGTACTGCGCAGGTTGGTCGATGCCGTATCGTAGTGTGCAGCAGCTCGCGGATAATCGGTAAAATGATATTCGTACAGATTAGCCAGATCGTAATGCGTCTGCCCCAAAGACTCAGGATCGATCCGAAGATTGTCGCTCAATGCAGACACGATATGTCTTCTTGCCTCTTCGTACTGCCCTGCAGCTGCAAGCACCCTTCCGCGGAGCAGATCCAGCTTGGCCCGGTAGCCAAAGTTTTTGTCATCGCGTTCCATCTTGCGAAGATCACGGAGCGCCTTGTCGACATCCCTCGACGCAGTCAGTTCGATCGACTTGAACCGGGACGCGAAGGACAATTCGTACAGTGCCTCCTGTTTAGCAGCGGACTCGTATGCACCAATCGCGGCATCTTCGTTTCCAAGTGTCTCATGGACCTGCCCGAGAAGAAACGACGCGCGTGCACGCATGTCCTTGTCTTTTGCTGTCTGGATACCTTCCTCCAGAGCGATTCGGGCAGACTCGTAGTCGCCAGTCTTGACGTAAGCACTACCCAACTGTAGTCGGAGTACTGCTGCAGTTTTCCTGTCAACATCGTCCAGCGCAAGCGTTTCAGTCAGGTGCCGAACGGCCTCTTCGTTTTTTCCAGACGCAAGGAGTGTTCTTCCAAGCCAGTCCCGGGCCTGGCCGTCAAGCTTTTCACTTACCTCGATCACATCGGCAAAATACCTCTCTGCGGAGACGTAGTTTTGCGTGTAGAAATACGACTTGCCGATCAGAAGCAGCGCATCATCAGCCCACTTTGAATTCTCATGTTCTCTGAGAATATCGGCGCTTTTCTTGATGCTGTTTTCGAAGTTCTGCCGACTGGCAACGCGATCAGGCACCGGAAAGACATCGATGTACACGTCACGGTTTACCGGAGGATCCTCGACTCGGGTCGCCTCTTCAGCATCTGCGAAGACACGTTCGGCGTTGTAGAAAGTGTTGTAGTACGCCGTGAAGTTTTCGACCCTGCGTCCGACAAACGAACTGGAATTACACGAGGCAAGCAAGACCGCTGCACACACTATACAGACATTTCTCAGCATTCGGGCTGGGCACTCTTTAGATATATCCGGAAAGACCAGTAACGCTTGCTTCGATGGAGGTATTGTGCTGTGCTTGTGTCAGACTTTACTGACATGAACCATATTCGTTCTTCCCTTGGCGGGTAGGGGCATCCCGGCAGTCATTACGATGTAGTCCCCTTCTTCCACAAGGCCCCGCTTTTTGAGGACTTCGTGGACGACCGAAAGGCCCTGGTCAGTATCTCGCTGAAAAGGAATTTCGATGGCTTTTGTTCCCCACAGCAGGCCTAATTGCATGACCACGCGCGGGTCATCCGTGAATGCATAGACGGGCATCATGGGCCTGTGCCGGGCGATTGACCTTGCTGTAGTACCACTGGCCGTCAGGCAAACAATCGCGGAAGCTCCGACCTGCTGCGCCAGGTGGAACGCGTTGTAGCTCACTGACTCCGTGATTAACTCCATGCGGTTCGACGGGACACGGTCGGAATGAAAAAAATTCCGGTCGAGAGCAGGATAGTATGCTTCAGCTTCCCGGATTATTTTCGACATGACCTCGACCACACGTATCGGGTACTTGCCTGCAGCCGTTTCTCCCGACAACATCACGGCATCGCTCCCGTCCAGTACGGCGTTGGCAACATCGCTGGCTTCAGCACGCGTCGGTCGCGGATTTTCAATCATGCTCTCCAGCATCTGCGTCGCCGTTATTACAGGCGTTGATGCATGCAGACAGCGACGGATGATGTCCTTCTGCGTTCCGGGCACTTTCGACAACGGCATTTCTATTCCCAGATCGCCGCGTGCTACCATTATTCCATCTGCGAAAAGAAGTATTTCATCGATATCCTCGACCGCTTCCGGCTTCTCGATCTTGGCAACAACAGTAACCCGCTGACCACGCGCGGTAATTCTCTTCATGAGGTCCGTTACGTCTGAGCTTCCACGCACAAACGACAACGCGATGATATCGACACCGTGGTCGAGGCCGAACTTGAGGTCATCGATATCCTTCTTAGTCAGAGAAGGACTGCTCGCTTTCATTTTCGGAAAGTGTACACCCTTGCGCGATCGCAACGGCCCGCCGACGATAACCTCTGTGTATATATCCTTCCCCTTGACCTCGACTATTTCGAGTTCGAGCGCTCCGTCATCGATCAGAACTCTCGAGCCAATCGATACCGATTCTTCAAGATTTGCATAATGAACCTGGACACGCTTTTCATCTCCTATCTCGATATCTTCAGAGGTCAGAATGAGCATCTGCCCTTTGCGAATAAGGACTGCATCTTCGCGTACCAATCCTACACGGATTTTAGGACCCTGTAGATCCTGCATAATCGGGATGTTCTTGCCAAGTTCGGCCGCCGCTTCACGCACGTCGATCATTCGCTGAAGATGCTCGGCGTGGGTTCCGTGGGAAAAGTTCAACCGGACAACGTCCATCCCGGCAATGATCATTTCCCGAATTGTTTCCTTGGTTGAAGACGAAGGCCCCAGCGTACAAACGATTTTAGTCCGCCTCTCCATATTGTATCTGCCTCATGTGTGTCGAGGCTGAAAGTTAGTGCTAGAACGGAGCGTTACAAAGTATTCTTCTTTATTGAACCATTACTTAACACGTTCGTTTTGTAAATACGCCTCATGGAGCGCCTTCTTTCGCAAAGCATGCTTGCCTTGCCAGACAGGTGTACAGTTCGACAAACCGACAAATCGTCAGAACTAATGGAAACCACCAGCAAAAAATCAATCGGTCAAAAGCTTGTAAAGGATATCGGAGGCAAAGCCCTCTGGTCGCTGGAAAGATTAATAGCGCGTGGATCCTCGATTCCCGATACGCCCTTCATCTCGGAAGAACATTTTCCATGGGCCTCGCGTCTCGAAGCGAATCATGAGCTTATTCGATCGGAGCTTGAAAATGTCCTCAGCCAGCTCGACGACATTCCAAACTTTCAGGATATCTCGACCGATCAGGTCTCAATTACGCGCGACGATAACTGGAAGACGTTTTTTCTATACGGAATGGGATATAAGACCGAACGAAACTGTCTTCGGTGCCCCGAGACTACGCGACTCGTTGAAAGTATCCCGGACATGACGACGGCATTTTTTTCAATCCTGTCTCCCGGGAAGCATATTCCTGCACACCGAGGCGTCTACAAGGGATTCGTTCGCTATCACCTTGGCTTGATCGTTCCCGAGCCCAAAGAGTTGTGCCGAATTCGGGTAGGAGATGAGATACGCTACTGGGAAGAAGGAAAGAGCATGTTTTTTGATGACACCTTCGACCATGAAGTCTGGAATGACACGAACGGAACTCGAGTCATCCTTTTCGTGGATGTGAAGAGACCATTGCGACTTCCTGCACGGCTCATGAATGATGGCATCATCGGTATAGTCAGACGCACATCGTATGTGACCGATGCCAAGAAGAACCAGGAAGAATGGGATCAGCGACTCGCGACCGAAAAGGGTCGGCAGACATCACCGGACGTCGTAGCGCAGGAATGACAGAAAGGCTCCCGCAAAGGCGACTACCGAAAAGATACCCAGCAATCCGAAGTCAAATATCGATGGCGCAACAGCTTCGGAAAACGTGTGGCCGGGAGCCTCATACCGTGGTAGTTCGCTGAGGTCGAGGCGCTCGGGTTCCTGATTGCGATTTCGATCGTTACCGCGCATTCTTTCGAGCCGTTCCTTGTTGCGTTGATCGTTGACAAACTCCGAAAACGCTGCCCGGTACGCTTCCATGGAAGCTTCGTACCTCTCCTTCAACGATGTATGCGTGCCCGCCAGATTCATAGCTGCCAGCTGGTAGGCTGAGGATGGCGAAACGCGAGACAGATTGAATGCGAGCCGCTCCTGTTGAGCCTTCTGATTTCTAAGGTCTTCATTTAACTGCCGCTCGAAGTCAGATATCTCGTCGAGTACTGCCTGTCGACTGTCGTTATCCTCGGCTACCCAGGCCTCTCGATTCTGGTCGTTGTATGCGCTTCGCTCGTCCGGCGTCATGCCTTCGGTAGCGGCACTTCGCTCCTCCCACATCCTGGAACGAAGCCTTCGGTACTCATCCCATTTGTCCGTCGAGTACCTGTCCTTCTGGCTTTCGATTTCTGCGATAC
>JABDKO010000050.1 GCA_013002165.1 Rhodothermales bacterium
CCCCTGACGATCCGGTGAACTTGCCGGTGCCGCCGATGATGGTCCACGTTCCAACCAGTGCGCCGTCCTCGGACATCCCGCTCACCGTCCAGCGGTTGAAGGAGGTGTCGCCGTCGCCGTCGGAGAATGCGCAGTTGCCTGAGCCGCCGGCTGCGGGAACTCGGATCTCGATCGCGCCGAAGCAGTTGCCCTGCATGCTGCTGAATGGATGCTCGGCAGCTTCCATCGTGAACTTTGTGTACTCGTTCATACTGGCGAGAACCATGTGACCCTCGGCGAGCTGGTACATGGTCGACACGGCCTTACCACTGCTGACACCCTTCATGTCGAGAATGTCGCCCGCAAGTGCGGCAAAGGATGTGCAAAGGGCGAGGAGAACACTAGCTATTTTGATCGGTAGTTTCATGTGGGCAATCTCCAGTTGGTATGAGCGAATGTCCGCATTGGCGGGCTATGGATACGGGGCCCGGATCCAGACAACGATTGTCCGCGTCGTGGCAATTACCGTGTTCGAATTTATGTGCCACGCCAGAGCCAAGCGTTATCTTGACCCTATCACATTTTTATTTCGGTGCTGGAGTGGTCGCAGCGCAGTCAGTGGAAAAATGTGAACCAATGCCATGTTCACGGACCGTATGACTGCAGTCCTGTCCGGCTGCTACATCGTCGAGCCGCTTGCCGGAGTCTTGCTCCGCTATTCCGACTCTTCGTTACGCTAAGCTGTACTCCGAGGGTTGGTTTTTGCGTGCGAGTTCCAGACACTTTTACCAATCCGATTTGAACGTTAGCCGTGCTGATTTACCTTGATTGGATGTTTCATTCCAGTGGTGGGAACAGTGCTTACCCGGGAGACAAGCGCATCGATATCGGTCTCCGACATCCTGCTGTAGTAGCAGTGGCGGGCCATTGGAATGTGATGCTAATTGTGTTGTTTAGTTTGCATAGCCGCTGTTAGCCGTCAATCTCGAGTCGTAGCAACTTCAGGGTCGGCAGGATGCTCTGCGGTTTCGCGTTACGGACATTCTTTGGTGAGCAAATAAGGTGCACCGAAAGGGAGCCACATTAGCTGTTTATCAGCTTTTCAATAGTCTTCAGGAACTCAGTTCTTTTATAAGGCTTTCTGATTATTGGTTCCTTGAGGCTTGCGGTCACGTCTTCGGGAATGTACCCGGTGACAAACAGAATCTTTACGTCTTTGTCGACAAGCCGGATTTGTTCGGCGACTTCCTTGCCGCCCATTTCCGGCATTACAAAGTCAAGTACGATCAATGAAATTTCGTGGCGGTGCAGATGAAACAATTCAAGTGCTTGCTTGCCGCTTTCTGCCCCCAAAGTTTCGAATCCTACGGATTTCAAGCACAATTCTGTAAGATCGAGTATTTCCACGTTGTCGTCAGCGACCAAGACCAGCTTGTTCCTGTTTTTCGCTGGAGTATGGGCCGTTATCGGGGTTTCCCGTTGGGGTTCATCCTCAGACTGCAGGATTGGAAGATATACAGAGAAACTGGAACCTTCGTCAGGTCTGGAGTCAACCAGGATCATGCCTCTGTGTTGTTTGACGATGCTGTAGCAGTTGGCCAGCCCAAGGCCGGTTCCCGAACCCGATGCTTTTGTTGTGTAAAATGGATCGAATATTCGAGGAAGAACGTCAGGTTCAATGCCGCATCCATCGTCCACAATTGTGATGACGCAGTACTCTCCCGGAAGAACATCAGGAATTTGTTTCAGAAAATTTCGATCAAGTGTTTTTCTGGACGAATTGATATTGATGTTTCCATTGGACTCAATCGCGTCTCGTGCATTGAAACAAATATTCAGCAGCACCTGTTCAATCCGAGCCCTGTCAGCAACTATTACCAGGGGCTTGTCCGACAGGTTCGCCGAAAGTGAAACAGTAGCCGGCAACGTGTGTTCAAGAAGGACAGTTAGTTCCTCTAACAGTCGATTCACATCGAAAGCTTCCTTATGAGTTTTCTCCTGCCGACTTAAGGTGGAAAGCTTTTTTGTCAAGTTCATAGCGCGAACGACTACGTTACAGATCTGTTCCAGAGTCTGCTTGGTTGCCTTACTGTGAGTGTCCTCCAGTAACAGGCGCTCGATGTTGCCAATGATGACCTGCAGCATATTGTTGAAATCGTGAGTAATACCTCCGGCCATTTCTCCGAGAGCTTTCATTTTCTGTGAATGGGCGATGTTTTCTTCCAGACTCTTGATCTCGGTGACATCCCGGCCCACTGCGGTTATAGCTTCAATATTGCCCGTTTCGTCCAGTACAGCCGTGTTCGACCAGGCCAGCCAGCGCCAGCCATCCTTCGTCATTGCCCGTTGCTCGTGGTATGAAGTGTGAGGGTGATATTTCAGACTCGCCAGGGATGTCTGGGTGTGTTCCCTATCGTCTTCGTGTACCAGCGGTAAAAACTGCTTGTTTAGAAGTTCGCTCTCTGGCTTGCCGAAGGTTTTGCAATAGCTAGGACTGACATACAGAAATTCACCCGCTGGATTTACCTTGACGACCATGTCAGTCTGGTTCTCCACGAGAAGACGGTACTTATCCTCGTTTTCTGACAGGAAACTCTGCTGTCTCAGCAAGATGCGGCTACCAATAGCCAGAAGAAACGCCATTAAAATACCCAGCCCAATCCCGACTTCATCCACTAAGCTGTTTGTGGCGTCCAGATACGACGGTAATGGTGCGAAGGACAGTTGCCAGGGATGTCCGATTAATTCAATTGGCAGAGTCACCAAATAAGGGCTCTGCAATGACTTGTTCGATTGGGGTTGCGAAAAGATGAGATCATCATTCTCATAAAGACCAAAGAAGAAGTGGTTTCGAAGCGGCTTTTCCGACAAGCAGGAGTCCATCAGGTCTTGCAATCGAAAGACACCATTGACAAAGCCCATCGGCTGGCCTCCTGGTGACAGAATTTCCTTGTAGAGCGCGAATCCTTTGCCGGACTGGAGTAATTCAACAATGTCAGTACGAGTGGGCCGAGACGATCCTTCTGCTGCCGCCAGGGCACGGCTAACGGAGGCGTTATCGTGTTCTCGCAAATTGGCGTTCAGGGCACGTTGATTAGTGTTGGGCGGGTATACAACACGAATGACCCAGTCAGAATCCACATAGTTGAATGCGAGTACGCCGGTATAGATCGGAAACAGAATACTGGCTGAGTTTGTCCAGGTGTCGATTGCATGTTGACGACTTTCCCAGGGAAGACTGGCAAGCGCATTGATCTGTCTGGCCCTTGAGTCGACGCAGGACTCGATCCTAATCTTGACTTGTTCGGCCGTAATACGGGTTTCCAACAGGATTCTTTCATCGTCCTTATTATTGCTGACTTTGACAATAACCAGTACCAGAAGAAGTCCGAGAATAAGGATTGCCGCCGAAATGAAATTCTGGCGATATTTCAGCGTATTCGAATTCACTTGCGAACAGACTCACCGACATCGTTCGAAGTAGCGCGTCGAAGCGTTTCACTAAACTGCTGGTTCAAGGCGCCTTTACCTCGTCGAAGCGAAAATTGAAATGTCAGTGACTGGAAGGGCACTTTGATAAGCTGAATAGAGTTGACTGTGCGTGAAGATATATTCGCGCGTATTTCCCCTGAATCATCCACTTTCAGATAAGGTTTTGATCGTCGTTTGTTGGCTTGTCTTCCAATTCTTCCGGGTCTCGTAGAGAAACGCATGTCATCAATGAGTATGATTTGTTGCAACTGTTGCAACTGTTGCTTGGTGCAATTCTCCGGTATTCTATTCATGCCAACCACAGCTGGACAGTCTACTTGAAACTGATTTGCCCTGAATTACAGTGATCTTCCTGACATCGGTCTTTGTACAAGGAACTTTGTGCTTCTCTGCTGGCCTCTTCGCACGAGTAAATAGTCGTGACCAGTGTTATGCAACAACCCGCCATTGACTCACTAACAGTGTTTTGGTTGGTGTTGATAGCAATTCTCCGTGTTCAGGCAGTTTTGAATCAAGTGATGTGAGCCTTTCAGGGCTTGTCAGTAGATTGAAGTACGTCAACTGGCCGAAACCATGCATGTAGCCAAGATTCGTATTCTGTTGCAGGCGCCTTGATAGTCGACTAGTCTTTACGGTCGCTGCTTCCCAGATTCTACGGATTTGACTCCGCAATCAATAGCGTAGTGCTTAGAGTCAGAAATTTCTTTTACTATTTCAAATGCTTGGCTTTATCTAAGTGCCATTCAACTCAATGAAACGATAGCAGTCGTCATGATATCGCATACGGCTCGTGAAATAGCCGCTGCTTTCATCTCTGTATCACGTTCTCTAATCGCCTTAATTTGTCTTGTCGAAATTAAATGCTACGTCGCGAGTTTGGCAGAATCCTCCGACAGTTGCT
>JABDKO010000052.1 GCA_013002165.1 Rhodothermales bacterium
AACTCGGAATCGTTGTCTGCGTCTACAAGAAGGCCCGTTTGCCTGTGTAGAATTGCATCAGGGATACCACCGGTCCGCGCCCCGATCACCGGTTTTCCACACGCGTTAGCTTCGAGAAATACAATACCGAAACCTTCGACATCCGGTGGACTGTTTCTTGACGGCATTACAAACACGTCACAGTGGTGATATAGTTCAGGCAGTTCATTCGGCGCTATTGGTCCGACAAACTCAACATGAGAATCCACGTTGAGTGTTTGCGCCAGAGACGTGAGCCGATCAAGATCTGGACCGTCACCAACCACGACGTAAGACAACTCCGGTACTTTTTGCAGAACAGTTGGCAGTGACCTGAGCACAGTGTCGATGCCTTTGCGTTCTACCAACCTACTGACCGTCAGTACTGTCTTTTTGCGACCATTTGTTCCATTAGATCCAATATGACCAAAGCGTTCGACATTCGCGCCATTATTTACAACGCGTATTATTGACGATGGAACACCATGCTTCTCGACAAGAGACCGCGTATAGTTGCTGACTGGCAAAACTTTGTCAACACTGGACAGGACTCGACCCTGGGCCCAGTACCGAAATCGGTTGGCCCATTTAACCTTGAAGGGTTTAAGCAACAACTCTCGACCGTGTACGGCGATGGCGATTTTGAATGGTTGTCCTGTCAACCGCGCAATCTTACTTCCCAGAGCCGAAAACCATTGGACGTTTATTACCCAGTCCAGCCCATTCTGCTTTCTGAAACGGCGGATGTACCCTTGAGTTTTGAATGGGAACGTGAATGACGAAGCACGAATCCTTATCACTTCAAAAGGGACTGAGCTGTCAAACACCTCACATCCCTCTATCCACGGTGCAATTACGGCAAAAGACGAGCAGTCCTTTTCAAAATTCCTAGCAAGTTCAAACGCATATGTCTGGATGCCACCTAAACCCGGGGGGAAATCTTGAGAGACGAGCAGAATGCGCATGCTAGACTAAAACACTGTTTTAGAAGTGCTTCTTGATGTGTTACGGCTTAATCCCTGGGAAATAGTCGAATAAGTGCCAAATGGACCGCTGAATTGCCACGTTTGGGAGTTCAAGAGGGTGGTTCGTTGAGTTCAAAGTAAGTGGAACCGCTGCCAAGATATTGTTTGGGTCGGACACTTGCGTCCTCACGGACGGGTGACGAAGGCCATGCAAAACGCTTTGCCGGGCCACTTTGTTGCCGGAACGGCGAATGCAGATTCGACTGAAACGTACATTAGGCTTCTCAGAAACGTTCAATCGTGCATCGAGTAGACAAGCGCGATGCAAGCTAATACGATGATGACTCCGAGTAAAGAAACAGATCGGGATATTTAGCAACGTGGGATCAGACTCGAAAAGGCCATTCTTCGTCACACTTCTGACAGATACAGAGGGACCCGGACGGATTGTGCGAAAGGTGGCACATTACGCCTTTCTTGTAGCCATTGCTGGATATCTGCTGTACAAGATGTCCGACATCGGATGGGTCCAGATTCTCGACTCACTTCCGACCAGCCCGCTGTTCTACATACTATTTGTAGTTCTCTTTTTTTCGCTGCCAGTCGCTGAAGCCCTGATTTATAGGCTGACGTGGAATTTCTCCGCCATCAGGCACTTGCATGTGTTTATCAAAAAGAGGGTTTATAACAAGGACGTCCTCGGCTACTCGGGAGAGGTATATCTCTACTCATGGGCCAGAAATAATCTTCAGATACGCGACTGGGACATTCTCAAAACCATCCGTGATAACAATATCCTTTCCTCAGTTGCCTCGACAGCAATAGCAGCGGCACTCCTTCTGATTTTTGTCTCAGTAGGGAGTATCAGGGTATCAGACCTCATTGGTCAGCAGAGTACGGCCAACATCATCACCGGTGTTTTGCTTGTGGTAGTCCTGGTTATTCTGGGCATGAGATTCCGGAGACGGCTGTTCTCGCTTGCACCCCGAATTGCGCTCATTATTCTTGCGACTCATGCAGTCCGGTTACTCATCGGAAATGGGCTCCAGATTCTAATGTGGGAAGCAGCAATTCCCGAGATCGATATTTCTGTCTGGTTGACTTTTGCCGCGACATCCATAGTAGTCAGTAGAATTCCGTTTGTGCCAAACCGGGACCTGATAATGCTCGGTGCAGGAATCGAACTGGCTGAGATGCTTGAGCTGTCGACGGCCAGCATTACCGGACTTTTCGTAACGTTAAGTGTTCTGGGAAAGATCTCAAACCTGTTCTGGTTCGTTCTCGTGTCCTTCATTGACCGTAAGGACGGACCTGAGGCCTCACAAAAAACCGCCGAGATCGCACAATACGAAGAATCACTAGCAACGGAGAATGAGGAGGAAGCTGTTGAGCGACAGCTGGATCCGGTCTGACTTTTGCTAGTCAAAGCGGTCCGTCACATGAAGACTCCCAATACAGGAAATGGTCCGAAGATCACTGGTTTGTATGCTTTTGTTTGCTCCATTGGCCAGCAATATGGTCAGCTACGGGCAAACGTCAACTGATGCTGCAACAATTATCATCGATGATTTTGAGAGATACAGAGCAGGCGATGCTCCATACAATTGGAAAAAGGTTTCCGGTAACAAGCTGATTGACTCAGAGAAGGAGCTTATCGTCGACGACGACTATTTCGTGATAATGGACGAGAGCAACAACAAGTTCATCCGTGCCTACGTCGATAATGAAAGCACACAGGTTGTTCGACCGCGAGATGACGGATACAAATGGAATCTTAAGACGCATCGGATTTTACAATGGGATTGGAGGGCGGTGGCTCTTCCCGACGGTGCAAATGAGAGAAATTCGTCGACAAACGATACAGGAGGGGCACTGTACGTCACGTTTTCGAAAGACTTTATCGGCCGGCCGCGAATCATCAAGTACAGCTACAGCTCAACTCTTCCTGTTGATTCCGTAGTGCGATTTGGAAGGCTGGTTGTCATCGTCGCGTCTTCAGCGTCGGAAGCGATGGGCTCCTGGGTTCACGTTGAAAGAGACGTGGTCGAGGACTACATTCGAGTGTTTGGCAAACGACCACCTGACGAGCCATTAGCCATAGCCCTCTGGTCTGACAGCGACAACACGGAGGATGTGGCTATGGTCGACTTCGACAACATTGAGTTGCTGTCGACAATAGATGAAAGAAATTGATGACGGATCACCAAGGGTTCGCACACAAGATGTTTCTTACGCTGGAGCCCGTCATTCGACGGGTCAGTCGAAAACCGGTGCTTGTGCTTGTATGTGCCAGCGTCCTGGCAATCGCTGGCGCGTTTGGTTCCAGCAAGCTGACGATTGATACAGATTTTGCGAATCTGATTCCAGAGTCATACAAAAGTGTACAGGCTTTAGAAAAACTCAGGGCGTCGGTGGGCAGCGAAAGTGAGGCGGCGATCGCAATCGTAAGTCCATCGTTTGAGGACAATACCCGATTCGCCGACGCCGTTATCGACCGTATTCCAGACTTCGTCCAGGAAAACGGAGAGCAATTTATTACTCGTGTTGATTATCGGCGGGATACTGCATTTCTCGAAAACAACGCACTGTACTTCGCTACGCCTGAAGAGATCGACAGGGTTGAAACGGAGCTCACGGACCGCATAGAGGAAGCAAAACTCGAAGCAAATCCCTTCTATTTCGATCTCGACGAGGAAGATGATGATGATGAAGATTCCGAAAGTGAAGAGGAAGATCTAGAGGCTGTATATGATCGAATTGTCGGCAAGGAGTATCCGATATCTGATGACAGCACAACTTTAGTACTTCGGTTATATCCAAGCGGGTCGCAGACCAATCTTGGTTTTATCACAGCGCTGTATGATGGACTCGATGCGCTCGTCGAAGAGATTGACCCTGTCTCTTACAATCCTGATATGGAGATCGTCATTGCAGGCCGACTCTTGCGGCAGAAAGTCGAGGTAGAAGCGATACGTTCAGATATCGCGGGCTCGTTCGGTGTGGGGATTCTGGCAGTTCTGTTTCTTGTTACTTTCTATTTCGCATACAAGTCGTACACTGCGCGAGTCGGTTGGAGGTTTGACGCGCGCATACTTGTATCTGAAGTAGCTCGAATGCCGTTCATGGCTCTTCTTATTGGCGTACCTCTAATCATGAGTTTATGCTGGACGTTCGGTTCGACCTATCTGATAGTAGGATCGCTGAATCTGATGACATCAACTCTCGGATTGGTTTTGTTCGGTCTTGGAATCGACTACGGAATTCACTTCTACGCACGCTACTCTGAAGAACGGGCGCAAGGTGAGTCCGTCGAGGATGCAACAGCCACCACATTCATCAGCACCGGCCAGGCCATTACGGTTGGCGCACTAACGACGGCCCTGGCGCTATATACCTTGACCATCGCTGACTTCAAGGGATTTAGTGAGTTCGGTTTTATCGCAGGAACCGGAATCTTGTTCGCTGTAATTGCGATGCTTGTTGTAATGCCAGCGCTCATCTCGATTCTTGAACGTATCGGCATCCTGAACCTTGAAAGGATTGGTTCTGCTCAGATGACACGGCCGTCCGGGCGTATTCCCGCAGCGCGAGGAGTCGTTGTCGTAAGCATGCTTCTCGTTGTCGGGGCGATCGTCTTTTTTCCACCTCAATTTGAGTATCGATTTGGTGAGCTGGAACCGGAGTATGTCTCCTACAATGAAAAGAACGACGTCATACGGCGTGTTCATAGTAACGGATCAAGAAGAAATCCTGCGTACATCGTTCTCGATACATCCGACGAGGCGGAGGCAGTCGTAGCTGCTCTGCGGACAAAAATAGAGTCGGACACACTTTCACCTACCATATCAACCATAGAAAATCTGCAAGAGCGTTTTCCTATGCATGCCGGGGCGATTCAACAGCGGCTGGATCGACTCGCAGAAATACGCGAAATACTTAGTGACCCGATTCTGACTGCTGACGAATCGCACGATATCGAACGGCTGCGGAAAGCGTCATCGACGACAGAGGCTCTGCAGCTGGATCAGGTCCCTAAATTTCTTCGCGACCAGTTTACATCGAGGGACGGTTCATTAGGAAACTTCGTAATAATCTATCCATCTGTCGGTCTCTCTGATGGTCGAATGTCGATTGCGTTTTCGGAAGATGTAGGAACAGTAACGACAAGTGACGGTCAGGAGTATTATGCAGGCTCAACCTCCCTCGTAGCAGCAGACATGCTCAAGTTGATGCAAAGGGAAGCACCCTTTATGGTCCTGATAACATTTGCTGTAGTTGCCCTTTTAATGTGGATCAACTTCGGTTCGATCAAATGGGGAATGTTGGCGCTGGTGCCTCTCGTCGTGGGCGTCTTGTGGATGATCCTCCTGATGGAGTTGTTCGATCTTCGCTTCAACTTTTACAATCTGATTGTCCTACCCGCAATACTGGGTATCGGAAATGATGCAGGTGTACACCTTGTTCATCGTTATCGAGAAGAGGGCAGGGGTAGCATTACACGAGTACTGCGGTCCACCGGTGAGCACATTGCGATGGGTTCATTCACGACGACAATTGGCTTCGCCGGTCCTCTGCTTAGCTTTCACCCGGGATTAAATTCAATCGGGTCGCTCGCAGTAGTTGGTATCATGATGACGCTACTGTCGACGCTTGTTTTCCTTCCGGCATTGATTCAGTCTCTAGAACAATCAGGCAGGAATCTGCTCCTTGCGCGCGATTCGTTATCTAGCGGAGTGAGTTGATCCGTTCCGAAATTATCTCAACGTATTGACCGGCGACGTTACTCCACGAAAAGCGCTCCAGAACAGATGTTTTGGACCGGGACGACAGGGAAGCAAGTTCGTCGGGTTGTAACAGGAGACTCGTGATTGCGTTCGCGAATGCTTCCACATTCTGGCTTTCTATCAAGAGGCCGTTCTGGCCATGATCGATGACGTCTGCGATGCCCTCGATGTTCGCTGCAATAACCGGCAGGTTCGCAAGTGCAGCTTCCAGCATGACGACCCCGAAACCCTCCATGTCTCCCGGTACGTGAATGTTCGGCATTATGAACAAGTCCGAAGCTGCATACAATACCTGCAAGTCATCCTCGGAGACTCTGCCAAGCATATGCGTGCGATGCTCGATACCTGCCTCTGTCGCGGCGTCAGCAATTGTCGCGGCTTCGGGTCCGTCACCGGCAAGAACATAATGTACATGCTCCGGCAGCAACGGCATCACATTTCGTATAAACCAGTCAAATCCCTTCCGGCGGACCTGCCGCCCGACACTGCAGAGCACAATCGGGTCCGGTGACTTTATTGTATCCAGTTTTTCCAGCAGGATCTGTCGGGCGGCGGCCCTCTCAATCTGGCTACCAAAACGATCTTCCGAAATACCGTTTGGCACAACGCTGCACCTATCAGGATCAAGTCCGCGATCAACACAGGCCCTGGCAGTTGCCGAGCTGACTGGAAACACGAGGTCTATTCTTTTGAATACTTTCCGAACCAACCACTGATAAGGCGAGACGGGTGTTGTTACGTCAAGGCCATGAACAATTGCGGCCAGCAGTACTCCGTCACGCCGGGCCCTGCGACTTGTTAACAGCGTAAGCATAGCCGTGACCATCGATGAAAAGAGAACAGCATCTACAGTCCCGGACTTGATATCCCTGCGAAGGCGAAGAAAAGTGGAGAAGAGGAAACGAGGTATTCGTCTGTGGGTAGATGCCCACGTCGTTTCAAGGAGCTGCGAGCTCAGGGAAACAGAATCTGACCTCAAGAGCGCGGCATGCAAGTCTGTCGCGACACGCTGCATTCCGCCCAGATTGGACGAGGGCTCGTCAGGTGGTGGGAAAGAGTGTGAAACGAAAAGGAGCCGCACGATGTCTCCGCTAGTGAGCGACAACGGCCGAACCAGTCGACACTGCTTCTGAAGCTATCGTCGCGTGGTCGTCATTGCTGTCTGCCCTTGCAGCAAGCAGGTCGTTGTAATAACGAGGTATTCGTGACAGAACGGCATCCCAGTCAAATTCCATTGCCCGTGCTCGCGACTTGACACTCATTGTGTTTCGAAGTTCTACGTCTCGCGTAAGCTCCTCCAGGCGATCAGCAAAGCCGGCTACATCTTTTGGATCGACGAGGAACCCGGTTTCGCCATGAACCACCAAGGTGCTGCTTCCGGTCGCATTGGCACAAACGGCAGGTAGGCCGGAGGCCATTGCCTCAAGAGTAACGTTGCCAAACGTTTCTGTCTCACTTGGAAAAAGAAAGATATCCGCGGAGGCATATGCTCGTGTCAGGTCTGTCCCTTCCAGATGTCCTGCAAAAACGCCGTTTGGAATTCTGTGGATGAGTTCTGCCCTGGCCGGGCCGTCGCCCACAACGAGACTTTTAACTGGAACACCGCGAGTCTTCAGCAACTCAATCGCACTGGCAAATACATCGAGGCCCTTCTCCCATACAAGCCGACCAACAAATGCCACGACCACATCGTTCTCCATGAACCCCTGCCGTACGCGCCACTCCGGATCAGAATTCTTGGGCGAGAACCTGTGCGTCTCAACTCCCCGCGGCCAGTCGAGAAGCCCGCTGGAGATCCCATGAGACCGCAGGACATCCGCCATCGATGATGTCGGTACATAAACTTGCTCGCAGTTACCGTAAAACCATCTTAAGTATCGCCACAAACCTCCTTCGAGCATCCCGAGCCGATAGTATTTGAGATATGAGCTAAAATGGGTGTGGTACGATGCAACAGCAGGGATATTGTGTCTCCTTGCGTACCGAAGTGCGGAAAGCCCCAGAAAGTCGGGTGTTGCAATGTGAATGAGGGATGGTTGAAATGCAGCAATCTGACTACGTATCCGTCGCGAGAGGCCTTTTGAAACACGGTAGTCCGGCCGGCCGGGAGCTGTAATCGACGGGATCTCAATGAGAGTACCTGCATGATCCAGTGCCGGGTTGTCAGCTGAAGGCGCGAAAACAAGAACCTCGACGCCATGCTTTGTCAGGTAATCTACGAGTCTGTTCAACGTAAGCGATACACCATCTGCAATATGGTTGTATGCGCCCGTAAAGAGGGCTACACGAATCGGTATTCTGTTCTCCGATTCCATAATGGTCAGGATGTACCCTCGAGAAGATGCTTGGATGGATTCATTTACTATGGCTTGGTTGACCAGAACCCTGAACGGTTACTCGGTTTATACGGTTTCACGCTTGCCGGCCTCATTGCAGATGGAAATAGTACAAATTCCTGTCCTCAGATGACAGAATAGACCCTAAACTGACAGGAGAGGATCCAGAAACAAGCCTGTGTGACTATTCTCAAGTTTGGCGATCTGTTCGGGTGTACCGGCGCCTACGAGGAACCCTCCCCGAATTCCGCCTTCAGGCCCCAGGTCGATGACCCAGTCTGCGCACTTGATCACATCGAGGTTGTGTTCAATGATGATTACCGAGTGACCCTGTTCAACCAGTTTCTCGAAAGCGGCAAGCAATTTCTTGATGTCATCAAAGTGAAGCCCCGTGGTTGGTTCGTCGAAGATATACAACGTATGCTGTCGTACGGTCTTGGCCAGGTAGGATGCGAGCTTGATTCGCTGCGCCTCGCCGCCAGAAAGCGTGTTCGAAGGCTGACCGAGCTGCAAATATCCCATTCCGATCTCACCCAGCACTCGCAGTTTCCTTGCAACGGGTCTGACATCCGCAAAAAACTCGACCGCCTCTTCAACCGTCATGTGGAGAATGTCATCAATGTTTTTTCCCTTGTAGTGTATTTCGAGTGCTTCCCTTTTAAATCGACTGCCCTTACAGTCTTCGCACTCGAGGTACAGGTCAGCGAGGAACTGCATCTCGATTTTGACAACGCCTTCTCCCTGGCATGTCTCGCACCGTCCACCCGGCACATTGAATGAGAAATACCCCGGCCGGTATCCGCGCACTTTAGCCTGGTGAGTACCGGCAAGCAAGTCGCGAATAGCCGAGTATGCCTTGATGTAGCTGATGGGATTCGAACGGGGAGTCTTGCCGATAGGGCTTTGATCCACCATCTCTACCTGGTCAATGAGCACGTGTCCACGAATAGTGCTGTGCGCGCCGACCGATTGTGAGTCATCGTGGATTCCCTTTATTCGCCGCAGTCCCCGATAGAGTGTTGAGTTGACAAGTGTCGATTTTCCCGATCCGCTCACCCCGGTGACGCACACGACAGCGTTGAGGGGAAAAGAAACATTAAGACGCTTCAAGTTGTGCTCGCGGGCGTTCTCCACGGTTAGCATCCTTTCCGGATCGATCGGTCGCCTCTCTGCAGGTACCTCGATTTGTTTCGTCCCGCTCAGATACGCACCCGTCAGCGAATTCGTGGACTTGACAAGCTCTTTCGGTGTACCGGTAAACATGACCTTCCCACCATGTATTCCGGCTCCGGGTCCAAGGTCGACCACATGATCGGCTCGTTGAATGGTGTCCGAATCGTGTTCAACTACAAGTACCGTATTGCCAATATCCCGGAGGTTTTCCAGAATCGAGATCAACCTTTCCGAATCTCTCGGATGAAGCCCGATTGATGGTTCGTCCAGAACATACAACGAGCCAACGAGGGAAGAACCAAGAGATGTAGCAAGATTAATTCGCTGGCTCTCACCACCGGACAGGGTGTGTGCGAGTCGTTCCAGTGTTAAATATTCAAGACCAACTTCGACCAGATACTTGAGTCGTTTATGAATTTCTTCTAGAACACGGCCGGCGATTGCCGCGTCATGATCGGACAGTTCGAGCTTACTGAAAAACTTGTGCGCCTCTCCCACAGTTAGTTCGCACAAACTCCCGATGTGCTCACCAGCGATCCTGACGTAAAGAGACTCCGGACGTAGTCGCGAACCTCCACACGACGGGCATCGAGTGTAACCCCGATATCTTGCCAGAAAGATGCGATAGTGCATCTTGTATGATTTACTCTTGAGGTACTTGAAGAACCCTTCAATGCCGATGTACTTGTCTTTTCCGTTCCAGACAATATCCAGATCTTTCTGGGCGAGAGACGAAAACGGAGCGTCTATGTCAATTTTTTCATCTGCCGCCACGCGGATGAGGCTGTGAAAGTGCTTGCTCCATTGATCCGACCGGAAGGGAGCGATTGCGCCTCCCCGAATACTCATGTCGGGGTCCGGGATAATCAGGTTTTCATCAAGACCGGGAACGCTTCCGAATCCCTGACACTCCTCGCACGCTCCCAGTGGACTGTTGAATGAAAACAAGTGAGGTGTCGGCTCTGGGAACCGGATGCCGTCCCGTTCAAAAAACTGGGAGAATTCGACCGTCTCTCCGCCCGTTCTGATAATTACACAACGTCCAAGTCCTTCCCGAAATGCCTGTTCTACCGAGTCAGCCAGTCGAGACTGTGCAGCTTCATCTCCTTTCTTGATTACCAGCCTGTCTACCAGAACTGCCATCCGCGAACGAGATGCCCTGACACTGGATGGTTCGGTTTCGTTCAGATCCAGGATCTTCTCTTGCTTGCCTGATAGAGCTTGCTTCTCGGTCGGGAGGATTACAATGCGAAAAAAGCCACGACTTTTGAGAGCTCGCAACTCGTCGGCAGTTTTCCGTTTCTTGTGTTCCTGAATCGGGAAGCACACATAAAACCGTTGTTTGTCCTCGAAAGAATCCTCAATGGTTCTGGCAACGGATCGAGGAGAGTCTTTTGTGACCAGTTCACCGCTGACAGGGGAGTACGTTTTGCCAATTCGGGCAAACAGCAATCGGAGATGGTCGTAAATCTCCGTTTGCGTTGCCACAGTCGATCGCGGATTACGCGACACGGTTTTTTGTTCGATGGCGATGGCCGGTGCAAGTCCGGAGATGAAGTCAACATCCGGCTTGTCCATTCGCTCCAGAAACTGCCTGGCGTATGCGCTGAGACTCTCAACATAGCGCCGTTGGCCTTCGGCGTAAATTGTATCAAAAGCCAGCGACGACTTGCCGGATCCCGATGGTCCCGTGAAAACTACAAGCGAATTACGCGGCAACTCCAGATCGATGTTTTGTAGATTGTGCTGCCGAGCACCACGGATTGTCAGCTTCCGATCCGCCCCGCCCGCTGAGCCATTTGTTCTGGCCGGAGATACTGGGTCTTTAACGACTTTGGTAGGCATTCCCGAAAAGACAGAATTGGTTAGTGCAGGTGCAAGGATTCCTACTACGCTTGATATCTTAATGTGTGCCAACACAAGTTCATGTTTCATCAACAGACCCGATTGCCATCGTCCATGAAATACAGTCTTTCGATTACTAAACGAGTACCACTGATCCTGATTGTTGTACTGTCTCTATCGACAGGCGCAGTGAAGGGTCAGACCGGCCAGGCACCTCCTTCTGCAGAGCTGCGGCTGTATGATATCATCGAAAATGTTTCTCCTGCACGTATAGAGGCAGACATCCGCACACTCGCGTCATTCGGTACGCGAAACACGTTGTCGGATACGGTGTCAGCAACGAGAGGTATCGGAGCGGCGCGACGCTGGATAAAAGACGAGTTCGATCAGATTTCAGAAGCATGCGGTGGATGCCTCGAGGTGTACTATCATCGGACCTTGCTGAAAGGTGGAGAATCTCGTCGAATTCCGAATGATGTATGGATCGTCAATGTCATCGCTATTCAGCGAGGCACAGAGCATCCGAATCGCTACGTTATGATGACTGGCGATATCGATTCACGAGCATCAAGTGGCTCCGACGGTGTCACCGATGCCCCCGGGGCGAACGACAATGCATCCGGTATGGCGGGAACGATCGAAGCAGCACGAGTCCTGTCTCAATACTCTTTTGCGTCTTCGATAATTTACAGCGGCCTGTCGGGCGAAGAGCAAGGCCTCTTCGGGGGTCGCTTCTTTGCCGAGGATGCCGTCGAAGACAACTGGAACATTGCCGCCGTCTTGAACAACGACATGATTGGTAATATCGAGGGCATTGACGGTGTTATCGACAATACGACGTTTAGAATCTTTTCAGAAGCGACACCGGTAACCGACACGGAAGACGAGATTCGCCGGCGAAGATTTTATGGCGGTGAAGTCGACGGCCCGTCCAGACAACTGGCACGATACATCGCCAGAATAACAGAAGATTATTTCGTAAATCTCGACCCGATTCTAATATATCGACTTGACCGATTTGGTAGAGGAGGTCACCAC
>JABDKO010000121.1 GCA_013002165.1 Rhodothermales bacterium
TAGAAATCTTTTTGTCCGGCCTTATTCTGAATGACCCTCAAGATAGCGGGGTCCGGATGTACGGCGACGCCATCGGCCTGCAGTGACTCGAGCGCGTCGACGTTAACATGTTCGATCTCAACCGTCAAAACGTCAAGGTCACGTCCGAACTCAATAACCGCCTCGTAATCCTGAATGTCGCCAACTATGAACCGGCCTGATGAACTTGCGCAGGGAGCATTCGGAGAGGGATCCATCACAGCAACCTGCATGCCGAGCTTGCCCGCTTCGACAAGCAACATTTTCCCCAGTTGCCCGCCGCCAAGGATCCCAAGATTAATATTTGATCGGAATTGACTCGTGTTCATGTCAACTGCAATATTTGTTGGACGCTGATAAACACGGTCGTGCGAATTTCCGGGTGAAGTATTCGAGTGCAATATGGCAGCAGATGACAGCCCCGGCAACGTCTCTTCGATAGGAGCTATTCGGTACAGAGATGGCTCAATTCCTGTTATTGAATAACGAGTCAAGCTCAATTTCATCTGCGACAAGGACCTGCCTCGCTTTGGATCCTTCAAACGGTCCAACAATGCCGGCATCCTCGAGTTGATCCACGATGCGGGCTGCGCGCGAATAACCGACTGACAGCTTTCGCTGCAGAAGTGAAACTGAACCCTGCTGACTTCTCACGATAATTCTTGCTGCATCTCTAAACAGGTCATCGCGATCACCTGATGCGTAGGATCCAAGGGTGATTGTATTGTCTTCTTCGATCGACGGAAGACGATACGGTCCGGGTCCAGGTTGATCCTGTATGAACTCGGTCAACCGGTCAATTTCTTCCATCGATACGAACGGGCCCTGGATTCGTATGATGTGACTTCCAAGTTGATACAAGAGATCACCGTTGCCCACCAGTCCCTGTGCTCCGTTCTGATCAAGAATGGTTCTCGAGTCAATCTTTGTTGCTACCTGATAGGCAATTCGTGCAGGGAAGTTCGCTTTAATCAGTCCCGTAATAACGTCGACAGAGGGTCGCTGCGTTGCAAGGATTAGATGTATGCCAACCGCTCGCGCCATTTGGGCGAGCCGGGCGATGGGACCTTCAATGTCTTTGCCGGCCGTCATCATCAGGTCAGCCAGCTCGTCAATCACCACAAGAATATAGGGGAGATACCGTGCGTTGGGGCCGGACACCTTGCCTGATATATAGCGACTGTTATAGTCCTTGATGTTGCGAACCTTTGCACCGGAAAGCAGATCGTATCGATCTTCCATTTCCTTCTCACAGCTTTTCAATGTGTAAAGGGCCTGGGTAACATCGGTAATGATAGGATCTTCGGATCCTTCAGGCATTGCGATATAATGATCCGATATTCTCGCATACTGTTGAAGTTCAATCTTCTTCGGATCAATCATTACGAACTTCAGTGAACTTGGCGGGCACGAATACAGGAGTCCCGTGATAATCGTGTTCAGTCCGACAGACTTACCTGACCCGGTGGATCCAGCGATCAACAGGTGGGGCATTGAAACAAGATCCTTAAGAAAAATCTCGCCTTCGATCGTCTTGCCAATCACCAGGGGGAGTTGATAATCGGTTGAATCAAACTTCGCTGTTCCAATGACGTCCCTTACTCGAACCAGCTCCCGGTGACGATTCGGAATCTCTACACCTACGGCTGACTTTCCGGGAATGGGGGCAATCATCCGGATGCCTCTAGCTGCCATTGCCATGGCAAGGTCGTCTTCGAGCGCAGTGATGCGGCTAATCTTCACGCCGGGGGCGGGCGTCAGCTCATATAACGTAACGGTCGGGCCAACAATCGCATTGATGTCAATGATTTCGATGTTGTACGTCGCAAGCTTGTCAAGAAGTATCTGCTTGTTCTCCTCAAGCTCGTCATAGTCTATCTGCAGGGCATTGTCGTCTGCGTTGTCGAGCAGGTCGAGATCCGGCATGGTGAAGCGTATGATCGCGTCTTCGTCGTCGCTTCGATCAAGACGATCGGTGCGCTCCTCTTCAACACGATCAACAACACGGATTTGTAGTTCAGCAGGATACTCCGGCTCAGGTGCGGCTTGGGTGTCGCGAGTTACTTGTTGTGGCCGAGGTCGCTCTTGACGAGACAACGACTGAAGCGGCGGTTCGGGCTGATACACGCGGGCCGCAGAAACACCTTTCGATGCTATCGGCTCCGGGCGAATCGCCACCGCCTTTGCATCTGCTGCCGGCGTAGTCTGACGAAGAATATCTTCTCGCTCCTTCCTGCGTTCCTGTTTCTTGTTCTTGAACTCTGATCTTCTTTCTGATCTGTGAGCGCGCATCTTGACCGACCAGTCCTTGATCGACTCTTTTGCTTCAAAGAGAATCTCTTCGATTCTGTCAATCGATTTCTGAATATCACGATCGACAAGAAGAAGACTAACTATGACCGCACCTACTGCGAGTAGTGTGATCGAGCCAATGGTGCCGAAGACGCGTTCCATCCAGGCGGCTGTGCCATCTCCCCATGCACCGGAGAAGCTGCTGAGCTCGACGCCGAGGGTGTGACTGAACCAGCCAAACAGGGTTGCTGTAACGAACGCGGCAGCTATCACCAACAGCGACACGGTCCGCAAGTTTGTATACCGTCTATCTCGGAATAGAGCGTAGCCCCAGGCAAGGCCGATGGCAGGCAGGACCAGCGAAAGGTAGCCGAGGAAACCATTCACAAGCAGATTTGAAAGGTAGGCGCCAACCAGTCCAAGCGCGTTATTTGCCCGATTCTCGCCAGGATTAAGGGCATCCCTGAGGGAAAAGTTGCGGGCGAGGCCATCGTCCGCTGAACTGTATGTCAGGATTGATAGACATAAAAGAAAGCCGACGACGATTAGAATAAGGCCAAGAACTTCTCGCTTGCGTCGTTCAGACAGAGGCAGACTGTCATTCTTCGACCTGGTTGTTCGTGATTTCGAGGCCATGGTGTACCTAGCAAAATTAGTGAGTACCGGGTGGGTGGGAAGCCGGCATTTCGCTGCGTGCAGTGGCTTAATAAACTACAAAACGCGCTTAAAACACATTGGATTCAATCAACACGTTATTTCTCCTTATGAAACGGTGGTTTGGCAACGACTGCCTGGACGTCGTTCTTGCGAATCCGGATCGCGATTTCTGATCCTGGCTGCAACAGGCTCGAGTCCGCGTCGACATAACCAAGTCCTATCCCACATTCGAGAAGCGGCGACTGGGATCCGCTGGTGACGGTCCCGATTTCGTTGCCGGCTTTATCGACGATGGCGTAGCCTGGTCGAGGAATCCCTTTCTCGGTTAGCTTGAAACCGACGAGTTTCCGATCAGGACCTGCTTCCTTCACTTTGGCGAGGGCATCCCGGCCGATGAAATCACCCTTGTCTATCTTGGTCACCCATCCGAGCCCTGCTTCAATGGGGTTTGTGCCGGTCGTGATATCGTTTCCATACAGGCAGAATCCCGACTCCAATCGAAGGGTATCTCGAGCGCCGAGTCCTGCCGGTTTGAGACCTTTGTCGTTACCGGCATCCATCAAGGCATCCCAGACAGCACCCGTTGCATCCGCATCACAGTAGATTTCAACGCCAGGTTCTCCGGTATAGCCGGTAGCCGAAATGATTGCATTTTCCGACCCGAAGAATGTATCAGGTGGCAGTTCAACGAAGTGATAAAACTTGAGATCGTCCAGTGGTACATCGGTGATCTTCTGGACAATTGACATAGCGGCGGGCCCCTGAACTGCTATCAGGCCAACACCATCAGATACATTCCTCAATCCAGCCTTCGCCGCATTGTTGCTAACCATCCATGCATAATCTGATTCAATGTTTGACGCATTGATAACCAGCAGGTAGGAGTCAACAGATCGACGATACACAAGCAGGTCATCGACGATTCCACCTTCGGGTGTGCACATAACCGTGTACATAGCTTTGCCGTCGTACAGTTTGGCTGCATCATTCGACACAAGGTTCTGGACAAACTCAAACGCATGGGGACCGGTCACTTCGACCTCGCCCATGTGGCTGACATCAAAAATACCGGCATGCTCCCGGACAGCAAAATGTTCATCAATGATGCCGGAGTACTGAACGGGCATATCGAATCCTGCAAAAGGCATCATTCGGGCGCCGAGCTGAACGTGGCGGCTGTGTAGTGGCGTGCGTTTCATCGCGGAGTCTACGGTCATTGGCAGCGAGAGTTGTTATGGTTTTCTAGTCTGATAGCCTTGTTCCTGGAGGAGTCTGGCAGCGCTCGCAGCTTCTTTATCGCTTGCAAAAGAAATGCGGAACGTCCCGCCTGTCCCTTCGCGCAATTTAAGAAGTTCAAGGTCCTTAATGTTAATATCCGCGTCAGAAAGGAGAGCGGTTATTGTTTTTAACTCGCCCGGTCGGTCATGTACGCGAACCAGCAAGTCTGCCAGAGGTGCAAGGAAGCCTTTTGTATCTGTCGAAATCATTGCTCTGGAGGCTTCCGCCTCGGCAAAAAGTCGCGCAAGATCGTCATAGTCCTCCTCGATAATTCGATTTCGCATTTGCTGAATACGTGCTGTGATTGCACCCAGTTTGTCGAGTACTTGCCCGTGATTAGCAGCAATTATCCCTCGCCACATGTCGAAAGACGATGAAGCAATTCGTGTCATATCCCTGAAACCTCCGGCAGCAAGCAAACGTGCCTTGTCATCGGTTGGCAACTCAGCCGAGTTAACGAGTGCCACCGAGAGTAACTGCGGTACGTGACTGATGGCCGCCGCGGCGCGGTCGTGCTCGACGGGATCCATCACCAGTATTCTGGCACCGAGTGAGCGAATGCAGTCTACCAGTGCACTACCTTCTTTCGTCTGTTCGATGCTGTCGGGTTCGGGGCAGAGAACGTAGACTGAATTCTCGAAGAGAAAGTCGTCAGCTGCTGAAAATCCGGATTTTTCGGATCCGGTCATCGGGTGACCACCAACGAATTTCATCGAAGGGGGGATATAATCGGCGGCAAGGTCGCTTATTGCATTTTTGACGGATGCAGTGTCTGTAACTACGGCATCTTCTCTGGCATATTTCCCGACGGACCGCAACGCGTCAGGAATAGCTGATAGTGGAGTGGCAATGACTACCAGATCTGAGGATTCAACACCTTCCTGAATCGTCAGAGCCGCCCGGTCAATCGCTCCAGCACCGAGTGCAGCATCCAGGGTAACCCGATCATCAATTCCTGTGATGTTCAGGTCGGGTCGAGTTCGTTTCCAGGTCACGGCCATTGAGCCTCCGATTACACCAAGGCCGATGATTGCGACTGATCGAATCTGATTCACAGACGAAATAGGTATTGATTCATGTGACTATATTAACTGCCAACAAACGAGTTCGACGGACGATAAACAATGCTGCTACCTATTGGTGATGACGACCGTGATTTGTCAGGTCCTGCATATGTCTGCGTGGCGATAATCATTGCCAATATACTGGTGTTTCTGATTTTCCAACAGGCTGGCGGAAACGATGCTTTCAATGCCGGATACAGTGCAATTCCGTTCGAGTTGACACAAGGTGTGGATCTGGTTGGCACGAGGGTTGTCCGTGCCGGAGCTGAAAGTGTGCAAATACAGCATACACCCGGTCCGGTCCCGATTCACCTCACGCTACTCACCTCCATGTTCATGCATGGGGGAATAATGCACCTCGCCGGTAATATTCTGTTCCTCTGGATATTTGGCGACAACATAGAGCACCGATTCGGCCATGTACCTTTCTTCGCCCTGTACCTCGTATCAGGTCTGGCCGCGATGGTCGGCCAGGTACTCCTTGATCCATCGTCCGTCGTCCCCAATCTCGGCGCTTCCGGTGCAATCTCGGGAGTAATGGGAGCCTATCTGGTTCTGTTTCCCCGGAATCGTGTGTACGCGGTTTTCTTCTTTGTAATCGTTACCGTGCCGGCGGTAGTCGTGCTCGGTGCGTGGATTTTCTTCCAGGTTATTGACGGATTTGGTGCGCTTTCAGGACAGCAGATCGGAGGAATTGCCTACGGGGCCCACATTGGAGGTTTTATTGCAGGCCTGGTACTGGCGATGATTCTGCGACAGTTTATCTCGGAGAAACAGAGCACGGTCTTTTCGCGAGCGACACGATCGGATAGGTCGCGACGAGTACGGTAGCGCGCCGTGTATATACAGGTCTGTTATCCTTCGCTACGTGCCGGCTTGCTCTGATCCCTGACCGTTCCGCCAACAGCGATAGCAGCCGCAATAATCACAAGATTCTTGATGATGTATTGGCCTTCCAAAGTCGGCCCGAATGGAATTCTTTCCGGTTGAAAGACGATATCTGGCAGTACGATGAGAGGGAGGAAGGTGCCAACCATCTGTAGTGCAAGTAGAAGGATGGCGAAGCGGATTGTCCGCGGATGCAAGAAACTGAGGCCAATAAGAACTTCCCACCAGCCGATGATGATCAGCCATTGATCCGGATCGAACACTGGCATCCAAGAAACAGTCTCCCGCACGAGATCAGCCGCGGGCGAAATGCCAATTGGCTTGAGTATTCCAAACCAGATAAAAATAATGGCGATTGATATCCGGAGTGCTGGAATCCCCCAGCGCCCCATGTTCGAAGCGAGGTGCGTGTCAATCGACTCGAACCTGGACCGGAAGTCTATCATGCTGCGAGCTTGCGCCCGGGCGTCAGAGGTCTACTGATCGCTTTCTTCGGTCGACTCTTCCTGCTCCGGCTCGGATAATTCTGATTCTTCCGGGTCTGCGGCATTGGAGGCCGGTTCATCTTCCGGCCTTGTCGTCACTTCAGGTTCCTGCGGATTTTTTCCCTTTTCGGTAACAAACTTGAGTTCCGACTTGTCCTCGTTGACACCGATTGTCATCGCATCACCGGAGCCGAGATCTGTTGCAAGGATCGCCTCTGCCATCGGATCCTCGACATATTTCTGGATCGCCCTTCGAAGCGGTCGAGCACCGAATTTGGCATCGTATCCTTTTTCCACCAGGAAGTCTTTTGCCTCCGGCTTGAGTTCGATCGAAATTCCGATACCTTCTGCCCTCGAGAATAACTCGCCTGCCATAATGTCGATGATCTCATAAATGTGAGACTTCTCAAGAGGATGGAAGACAATGACGTCGTCAATACGGTTTAGAAACTCCGGGTTGAATACGCGTTTCAACGCATCTTCAACGGTACTCTTGAGCGTTTTGTAGTCAAAGTCTACAGAGCCCTGAGCAAATCCAATACCCTTGCCGAGATTCTTGATATCGCGAGCGCCGATGTTGGACGTCATGATGATAATCGTATTCCGAAAATCTATCTTGCGGCCGAGTCCATCGGTCAGGATACCATCGTCGAGGACCTGCAGCAGGATGTTGAATACATCGGGGTGTGCTTTCTCAATCTCGTCGAGAAGAACGACCGAGTATGGTTTACGGCGAACCTTTTCGGTGAGCTGGCCACCTTCTTCGTAACCAACGTATCCGGGAGGTGCACCAACCAGCCTGCTGACTGCAAACTTCTCCATGTACTCACTCATGTCGATCCGAATGAGCGACTCCTGTGATTCGAAGAGGTATTCGGTCAGCACCTTTGCAAGTTCGGTTTTTCCAACTCCTGTGGGTCCAAGGAAGATGAATGAACCGATTGGTCGTTTAGGATCCTTTAGTCCTGCCCGTGTCCGTCTGATGGCGCGAGCGAGTTTTGCAATGGCCTCATCCTGCCCGATCACCTGCTCTTTGAGCTCCTCTTCCATGCGGAGGAGTTTCTTGCTTTCCGGTTCAGAGATCTTATCGACAGGTATGCTGGTCATCATTGCGACGACCTGAGAGATATCCTTTGTAGTTACATCATGAATTTCCGTTTCTGCCTTGCGCTCCCAGTCGCGCTTGGCTTCTTCGAGCTGCTCCTGCAGTTTCTTTTCAGTATCACGCAGTCGGGCAGCTTCTTCGAATCGCTGACTCTTTACAACGCGATTCTTGTTTTCCCGAACGGCTTCAATTTCTTCTTCGAGTTTGACGATTTCTTCGGGTACCCGGATGTTGCCGAGATGTACCCGCGCGCCAGCCTCATCCATCACGTCAATCGCCTTGTCCGGCAGATAGCGTTCTGTGATATATCTCTCGGAGAGATTGACAGCTAATTCGATAGCTTCATCGGAGTAGCGGACGTTATGATGTTCTTCGTACTTGTCCCGGATGTTTTTTAGGATTTCGACTGTCTCTTCCGGGGTAGAGGGATCTACCAGGATTTTCTGGAAGCGTCTGTCGAGTGCTCCATCTTTCTCAATGTACTGCCGGTACTCATCGAGGGTAGTAGCGCCGATGCACTGTATCTCGCCACGTGCAAGAGCCGGTTTGAACATATTTGATGCATCGAGACTTCCCGAAGCGCCACCCGCTCCGACGATGGTGTGCAATTCGTCAATAAACAGAATGACATCCGGGCTTTTTTCAAGCTCGTTCATGACGGCTTTCATTCGCTCTTCGAACTGCCCGCGATACTTTGTGCCTGCAACAAGCGCTGCGAGGTCCAGTGTGACAATTCGTTTGTCGTAGAGAACCCGACTGACCTTGCGCTGAACGATGCGCATGGCGAGTCCTTCGGCTATCGCCGTTTTTCCCACACCCGGTTCACCAATCAGTACAGGATTATTCTTCTTTCGCCGACTAAGGACCTGCGCGACGCGTTCTATTTCACGCTCACGTCCGACAACCGGATCAAGCTTGCTATCCTCAGCAAGTTTGGTAAGGTCCCGACCGAAATTATCAAGTACTGGTGTTTTGCTCTTTTCCATTTTACCACGCTCTTTAAAACCTGACGAGGAACGGCCGCTTGATGAACCGCCTCCGCTTCGTGGGGAGGCTTTTCCACTGATGATCGAGTCGAGTTCTGACCTGACCGCATCGTACGTGATAGAGAAACCTTGTTGCAGGATCTGGGCAGCAATGTTTTCGTCATCACGAAGCAAGCTGAGGAGCAGGTGCTCGGTGCCAATCACGTCACTCTTGTAAAGTTTGGCCTCGAGATAAGTTATTTTAAGAACCTTCTCCGCCTGCTTTGTGAGTGGGATGTTGCCGACGGTTAGCGTCCCGCCTGTACTGCGTACGGTATCCTCAACTGCCTTCTTCAATTTGAAGAGATCGCATCCAAGATTTCGGAGGATCTTGACCGCAATTCCCTCTCCTTCACGAATAATGCCGAGGAGGAGATGTTCGGTCCCGATATAGTCGTGACCAAGCCTTATTGCTTCTTCACGACTGAACGAGATAACGTCGCGGACTCTATTTGAAAAATTGCCTTCCATTCGTTGTATTTGCCAAGAGCGAAACAGCTGTGAACAGTAAATTCGGTATCGGCCGGGATTTTCCTTTCGCAACTCGGAGTATGTCCGTTTTACGAAGCACCGTGTTAACCGAAGCTGCGGCCGCAACCACAGGTGCTTGCAGCGTTGGGGTTCTCAAATGTGAAACCGCGTGCATCCAATCCGTCGTGGTAATCGATCATGGTACCCATCAGGTACAGTCCATGGCGCTTGTCCATGTAGACGTTGATTGCGTTTACCTCAAACGACAGGTCCTGATCGCGCTTGCGGTCAAACCCCAGTAGATAGCTCATACCCGAGCAACCACCACCCTTGACACCAACCCTAAGACCGAATCCATCCGGCAAATTCTTTTCGCTAATCAGTTTTCTGATCTCGTCGGCGGCTCGAGATGATAGTTCAACAGGTGCCACGCTTGCTCTGTTAGCTACATTCTCACTCATTATGCTCTCTCTGTAAGTACTCATGTACCATACATTGGTCGATTGCTGTCAACGATAGTTACAAAGCGCTGTTCCGCTGGCAAAGATCGCTCACAGATCTCACTTCAATTAGACGCAAAAGCTGTGCCGATAAAGTGTTGTCCGACACCTAGTCAAGCTGCCGGGCAAGCACTACTGCGGTTTTGTGCTTTTCCGACACGCCAGAATCGCTGCTGATGGATTCGAGCAGTATGACGTAAATGCCGACCGGTAAATCGTTGCCGTTGTCATCATAGCCGTTCCAGAAGAGAGAGGCCGTCAGTGAAGAAAGCACAGCATCTTCAAGTGTGCGAACAAGTCGCCCCATTGCGTCGAAAATACGCACGCGGACCAGGGATGGAGCCGCTTCAAGGCTGTACTGAATTGCGACCAGATCATCCTGGCCGTCCCGGTCAGGAGAAAAAGGTGAGGGAGCCGCCTCAATCCCTGCATCTGCGATCTTCACATCTGGAGACAAGAACACCGAATTTTGTTCCCCGGGTGTTCCTCCGGCCGGAGCAACTGAACTTGTCCAGATAAACCGACCGTTAGACGGTGCCCGCGGGTCCACGCGTTCCAGCGAAACCCCTTTCGAATCGCGAAGATTCGGATTGTGCCAGTCGGGGTCATAGTCAACTTCATCGACTACGGCAAGATCATCACGCTGGAGTCGTATCAGGCCGCCATCATTTACGAGTCCGAGAGAAGTTGCACCGATGTGTATCAGTCGGACACCGGAAGACTGAAAGGGAATTGGAAATGCGTCAACCAGCGAGCTGTTCGAGTAGACTTCGTCCGGTGAGAGCGATGCTTTCTGCGCGAAAATAACCGCGTAGTTTTCCGGCAGGACCGCAAGTGGCTGACCACTGACACGGATAGTATCAGCCTCTTCGTTTTCGTCAGGTGAGTCGGTCCAGAATAGGCTTGTAAGCGAAAGTAGCTTCAGGGTCTGGTTATACAGCTCAATGTACTCAGGTTGATTGGCAAGGCCGTCATCGTCATTTGATCGCGGGTCAAACATGATCTCGTTGATTGCCAGGTCACCGACGAGTGGAAGTCCTGCAATGTCGATATTCAAATCCAGCCCCGGGTTGCCAGTTAGGTCAACAAGGGCATTCGCCGACAGGACATCACTGTCGATTTCGGAATCAAAATCGAGTGTCGCACCGGCACTCCGGTTTACGGCATACACCGCGACGGGCGACAGGCCACCGGCCGAAAAATTCGACGGTACAAGTCCGGCGGGATCTACAGGCTCCGAGAAGTACAAACGCAGCCGGGTCGTACTTATCTGATCCGCGAATGTGATTTCCGGCCCCGCATTATCGGGTGAGAATATGCTGTTTTCAGATCCCGGTGTGGCTCCTGAAGGGTGGATCGAAGATCCCCAGTTCGAATACCTGTTGCCCGGACCGTCTGGATCTATTCGCTCCAGGCTGACATCTTTACCGCCCCACGAGGGGTCGTAGGAGACGGAGTCAACGGTTGTTGTACCGAACTTTAGAATTACATCGTCGCTGCTGTTATTCAGAGCAGGCCACACATTTGGCTCGATGAATCTGACACCCGGAAACGTTGTCGCAAAGTCGCTGCCGCCTCGAACAAGGACGGCATATTCAAGCGGCCCGAAAGCGAGTGGTACGTTCGAAACGGGTTCGAATACGGCTCGATTGTCTGCGAACTCAAATTCGGACAGATCGAACGACTTGCTGGATCGATTAAACAACTCGATGAACTCGAGTTCAGTGTCCGGCGGGTCGAAAAAGATTTCATTGACGACGATATCACCCTGGATGGGTGTTCCACCGTCAAAGTCTATTGTAAATAGAATGGATGTGTCCGCCAGTGCATTACCTGAAAGATCCTCGACCGCTGAAACGAACAGCTCATACGCTCCCGGCGCAAGCGGATATTCCAGTACAATCGATGCTTCAACAACTGGCTGTACGCATGTAACGCTCGCAGGGGTACCAACTCCAGGTTCGATTGAGTATGCCCCGACAACACACGTTGATTCGCGGGTAACATTTTCTGAGAACGTGATACGCAAGTTCTCCGCCGAAAGGACATCCAACCCGGTGATTCTTGGTGCAATCGTATCTGCATGAACAGTTACAGATACAGTTGTATCAGCGACTGCATTTCCAGCAAGGTCGGTCAGCGAAGAGACCGTTATTTCGTAATCTCCGGCGGGCGGATACGTGCCGAGACCGAGTTGAACACCTGAGCCATCCGGACGGTCGGGAATGTTGATGGCTGATACAGCATCCGGTTGGCCAAGTGTCGATATAGAAAACGCACCCGTTGCCTGTAGCGAGCTGGCGGATAGCGGTTCCGAAAAATCGAGAATGAAGCCCGGGACATCTTTTTCGAACGACTGGTCAACAACTCGTGGAGGGAACACGTCAGGCGGCAGCTCCGAAGTTATTTCAATGTCATCGAAAAAGTAATCTGATGTCCGGGTTGCCGAGTGTTTGATCCACACACCGGAGAATGATGCTCCAGTGGCTGGAGTTGCAGATTCTGTCGCGGCGAAAAGAAGTTCGTCGTCGACCGTGACGAACCAGGTATTGTCCATGTCCCGTGCCACGACAACATTCAGCGTATCCTCCGTATTCGGAAATATCTGATCAGCGCTTTCACCGAGCAGCAGCCGCCCGTCAGAAACGTCAGGGTCGCTTCGATATAGCCGAACGTTTCGGTTGTTTGTCCCTATCTGCAGGTGGTAGCCGTCGAGTATACTCTCGAGATCCTCAGAATCAGAGGTCAGGAAAAAGCGAACCTGATTAAAATTCGTCAGGGTACCGTTTCTATAGCCAAACCGGAATCGCCACGAGCCGGTATTGATTGAATTCTGAGTGCGTAGCTGTAGAGTATCAGAGACTGCAAGCCCGTTTGTTTGCAGTGCAAAGTCAGCGCCGTGGGGTACGGTTACGAACTCAAGGACGTCGCCTGTCCAGGCGGGGTTCGACCTGAAGTCTCCATCCGCAAAGGTCTCTGCGACCTGTGCTACTCCGGGGTTTGGGAAAGCCAGGCATGTAACTAAGACGCCCCCCAGCAGAAAGAAATGGATGTTCTGGATCGGGCGATTGGACACGTACAAAAATCAACTCACCTACTGAGGCGACAGGTAATCGAGTAACACGTTAGTCATCAGATAGGCAGCAGGCGCAAGTACACTTTCGTCGATATCGAAATTTGCATCGTGCAGCGGGAATGATGTAGTCTGGTCGCGCCGCGTGCCTACGCGGACCATGGCACCTGGAACATATACAAGGTAGTGTGCGAAGTCTTCCGCACCCATACTCGGCAGTTCAAGATATTCTGCGTTATCAGCGTTACCAATATTTCGAATCGTGGCTCCGATTCTTGAGATAAGTGACGGATCGTTGATGACGGGCGGCGCCCCATCGTGATATTCGACACGAACCTCGACACCGGCAGTCTCACCAATGTCGACCGCAGTGTGGATAAGCCGATCCTTGAGCTGCTTCCGGACATTGTGGTCTGTGCATCGCAGAGTACCTCCGAGAGTAACGGAAGACGGAATTACATTGTAGGCCCGACCAGCTTGAAATCTGCAAACCGTCAAGATCGAAGGATGGCGCGGGTCGGTGACACGACCCGACAACTGGTACAGGGTATTAGCGATTTGTGTCGCGACCCAGACTGTGTCGACAGTATTGTGCGGGCGAGCACTGTGTCCTGTCGTTTTCGAATCGACGATGACATCGAACCGATCAGCCGCAGCTGTCGCTGCTCCGGCGATGAGCCCATATGAGCCGGAATCAACGGTCGGATCAACGTGGACTGCGTAAGCCGCAGAGACATTATCAAGAATTCCTTCCTTCATCAGTTCGGGTGCTCCACTCGGCATTCCTTCTTCGTTTGGTTGAAAGAAGACACGAACGGTACCCTTGATGTAACTCCGCAGGCGATTAAGCAGAAGTGCGACACCGATACCCATGCTGGTGTGAGCATCATGACCGCACAAATGTCCTACACCGGGAGTTCTCGATGCGTATGGCGCTAGAATTTCATCCTGTGAGGGGAGAGCATCAATATCCGCTCTGTAGGCCACGGTTGGTCCCGGTTGATCGCCTTTAATATCAACGTAGAGGCCAGTTTCAGCGATTGTTACAGGTTCGAAGCCATGGGCCTCCAGAACACTGCGTATATATTTGCTGGTTTCGAATTCCTGAAATCCTACTTCAGGATGCATTCTAAGATGGCGGCGGACCTCAATGAGGAGAGGTTGAAGTTCGTCGCAAACACGGCGGGCGTCTTCCCGGGGTTGAAAATCTTGCAGCGGTTCACTAGAGAATACTGTATCGACAACCTCTGTAGACATTTGATAACCCTGTTCGTTAGTGTCGAGTGCCAGCGCTCCGATAGAGCTGATCGAATCTTTCGATCATCATCATAGCTTCAGTACGAATATCGGCTGGAGATTCACCATTTTGAGAGTATTTCGTGACAATCGTCGCAAGTTTCGCATCACGACCGCTTTTGGTCCCGGTTGCAAGATACCAGTAGTCATGAGCTCTCATCATCATTTCATCTATGAGATCCGGATTTTGCTCGACCTTTTTGCAGCAGATCAGGGGTTCGGCAAACTCGGCGAGCGATTCGAACTCCAGACCATCAATATGGTCGTCATCTGATGAGGACGGTTCAATCATCGATTCCAGCAACGATTCGGCCTCTTGCGAACTTTTTGAAGTCGGCAAATGCCCGGAAGCCCGATATATAAGTTCCATTTCAGTCAAGATGTCCTGCGGTTCCGCTTCATCCCCGGAATCAAACAGATGGAGGATAAGGCTCTCGAACCTGGATCGTCCATCATCCGGAAGCTGGAAATAGTACCAGAGAATCTCTGACACGCGTGCCAGCTCTTTACCCAGGTCGGAGTCTGATTGGATGTCGTCTGAAATACCGCACGCTTGTCTTACGGATTCCGTGAATTGTTGAAACTGGTCAGCGTTTGTCAATGGGTCGAGTCGTCCTTCGGTTCGGTCAGCGCGATTCGCGGCTGTACGGGCATGATTAAAAACAATCGCTGTCTATGCACAAACATCCGTAATGATCCAGAAAGCTACACGAGCCCGGTCCTTTTGCGAACGAACCATTCGGCAGTCAACAGAAGAGTGATTACTATAAGAAATGGATATCTTTGCCACAGTCTGATCCTTGACTCCGAAGTCACAACACGTTCCTGGAGCATTTCAGAAGTACTTATTAGCTGAACGACAGAGTCTGCTTCGGAGAGGAATCTTGAAAAACCGCCGGTTCGGGCAGCAATCTGTCGCATGAGAAACGGGTCTGCAGTAGTGTCTCGAAATTCCAGAGTCAGGTCGCCTACACCAAAGCCACCCTCGTCTGACCCAATTATTTGATCATCGGCACTTGCTGTGGCACCGAACGAGTACTGCCCTTCCGGCAGGCTGATGATCTCGAGACTGTAGCGACCGCCTCCGTCGTTATCCATCATATACGGAAGCACTCGTCCATCCGGACCGGTTATTTGCAGTTCAACTGATGCGTCAAGGACAGGCGACAGGCTTTCATCGTATATCTGGCCCGTAATTCGAATTTGTTCACCGCCTCCAAATAGTTGTTCTACCGGAGCTACGCGAACCAGTCGTTCGTCCGTACCAGCAGTCAGCCATGTTACCAGATTGGTAAACAGCCCGTCAAGAAAGCCGTCTGAATCCGATGAATCTTCAGGAAGGTTTTGCCACAGAAAAAGACCTTCGCCAAGTACGACTGCCGTTCTGAATCCGGGCCTTCTTAGAACTGCGATCATTGGATCTTCAAGGTCAACGCCCCGAATTGAGTTAGTGAAAAGTTTCGTAGAGCCGGGAGCAAGTACCCACCGCGAATTGGAAACGGTGAGCGGGGGCAGTGACCGGATATCTTGTACATCGAAGTCAAGATCCTTTGTGACAGCATGTTGTTCGACCCGACTTGTGGGTACAATGCTGGCCGGGGTATTCCCTTGCCTTGCCGATTCCAGAATAACCGGCAGCATGCCCGGCATTGCTCTTGCCAGGGTCGAAACATCCGAATTGCGTTGATACACGTACAGCAGCGGCAAGCCCTCTGACACAGCGTCCGATAGCCGAGCTAATATATTTGAATTGGCACTCCGCGATGGATATCCGATTAGAATTGCCAGATCAAAGGTGTCGGGTCGCGCGGTAAAATCACCTGTGTAAAATCGCGACGCGGTTTTCTGGATGTACGGTGATACGGTGAGGTCGGCATTAGTTCGCAGTAGTTTCTGAATGGTCGCGACGTCGGGTCCAGGTCTGGACGCAATTAACAACACGCGCTTTTTCGATTCCAGAACCCGGACCCGAAAGGGTTCGGAATTGTTTCGAAATGTTTGCTCCCCGCGGACACGGGTAACAACTCCTCGCAGTGACATCACACCGTCGTCCCGTGGGACAATTTCGAGCGGTACTATCAGCTCACTGCCCGAGGGAGGCAAGGTTACATCTGCCGCATCCAGCGTTTCGCCCGACTCGGTTACGATCGCAACAGAGACAGATGCTCCTTCGAATCCGTCTGATTGGACTACAACGTCCACCGGTAGTGAAACGCCAACATATGCCAGCTCGTTGGTCTCAACTCGCGCTATCTTGATGTCTCGCAGGGCGGTAGTATCACCCACGATCACTGAAATGACAGGCACTGCCAGTTTTTCCGATGCGTAAACCGGATTGGGACCGGTGTTGTACCTGCCGTCTGAAACCAGGACAATGCTTGACAGATTTTCGCGCTCGAGGTCCGTTCCTACGAACTCGATTGCTCGCGAAATATCCGTCCGTTGGCCATTGAACGAAAGCGAGTCCAAAGCGGCGTCAACAGAACGAGCATCACGATCAAAGACATACGTCCGAACGTCGGCGATTCGCTCGACTCCAGCAACCAAATCGCGCAGTGCGTTCGTTGTTGATGTACCGTTCGAATCGGTCGCAGCTGTTTTCGAGCTCTCTGACCCGTCAATCAAGATGGCGACGACTGGCTCCTGCCGGTCATCGCTCGTCAGTCTATACTCGGGCCTGAAAAGCAGAAACGCGACGAGTGCCACGGCTGCGAATCTGACAATCACCAGGAACACCTTCCTGGGCGTTGCCAGTTCAGGGGTCGTTTTGCGGTATACGAATACCGACAGGATTGCCAGGACCACAAGGGTCAGAATTAATAGAAGAAGGCTCGAACCGAGCGACAATCCCATTGACTATAGCGAAGGATTCAGTGTTACAAGCGTACCGGTCGTAATCCCGGCACCGGATTGAATTTTGTAGACGTACAAACCAGCAGGTAGATTCAGGCCAGTGATTTGTACCGAGCTGGAGGCGTCGATGCGACCTGTCCATAGCGTTTTAACCCTACGCCCGAGGACGTCAAACAACTCGATACGTGAATCGCCAAGTGCCCGAGTCGTCAAAACCTGAAACGTGATCCTGTCAGTAGCGGGATTAGGATAGACCTCGACACTGAAATTATCATCCGGTGTGGAGTCGTCCACACCAACCGCCTGGGCTTGCAGAATCGCCAGATCGGCGTCTATAATTCCCCACCCCAATTCGTTGTCAGGGTTGGACGCCTGGCTGGCCGTGCTCTTCAGGATCTGCAGCACCTCGGCCGGAGTCAGGTTCGGATTGACCTGCAGCATTTGAGCAACAACCCCAGCCACTGCCGGTGATGAGAATGACGTACCGTTACCGGATGCATAAGCGGAATTGGAGGACGAACTAGCAAACACAACCGAGACACCCATTGCGGCAACGTCCGGCTTTATTCGTCCGTCTGACGTCGGTCCGAAGGAGCTAAACCCGGCTTTAGTGCCGGCCGCATCAACAGCGCCGACTGCGACTACCGAATCCCCGTCGGCCGGGGTAAGAATGAAGTACCAGCATTGGGCAGGACTGGTGCAGCCCGAGTTGCCTGCGGAGTTCACAACAACAATTCCAAGCGATGCCGCGATGTCTGCTGCCCGCGTTGTGATTCCAGTATCCCCGTCGAGGTCGGCGATGGTATAGCTGTTCTCACCAGCATCGAATTCCGTATAGCCGAGAGAAGAGTTTACGACGTCGACCCCCTGGCTCTCCAGCCATTCGATGCCAGCGACCCACGCATCTTCTTCCTGGTTGGTCTCCGTGGGAGCATATTCAGTGGTCGCTGCAACGAGTTCGGCGCCATACGCGGGACCAATCAATACACCTTCGTCAAATCCAACCATTATTGAGGCCACAAACTGACCGTGCCGACTTGTCTGCGAGCCCTGGGAGAGATTTGCTGTGTTGATCAGTCTGCCATCACTAACCAGCTCGGAAAAGGCATCGTGCTGAAAGTCACCGTATTCGGTATCCAGGATACCTAATCGCACACCCGTTCCGTTGATTCCACGCTCAAGCGGCTCCACTGCATTGATGAGGTCGAGCTGGGTAAACGAAGCACCGTAGTCAAGATTCAGCCGGCGTCCGAGCGGAGCGTTTTGGGGTGCAACTACAGTCGGAGTTGCACTTTTCACAAGGGGAGAACTCTTCCCGACCACTCGCACATGACTGACAAACGGAAGTGTTTGCACTTTCGCAAGCGACTCCGGACTCAGTACTACTGACACGGCGTTCAGCCATCTCGACGCGATCAGTATTTTTGCACCAGATTGTTCGACGGCCCGCAGATAATCGCCTGAAACCGCCCGATCGAGAAAGCTGGATTCTGTGCTATGCATTCGACGACCTCGCCTTTCGACAGCACGATCAGTCAGGACCGCGTCGGAAGAATGCTTCGACAGGGTAGCCGATTCAGGCTTATCCGTAAAAAAGACCCAGTACTTGATTTCTGCGGACTGCTGGCCGACTGCAACGTCGGCGAGAAAAACAGTAAGTACTGCAACTAGTAATCCAACAACGGGAAAAAGTCTTGCCATGCTCAAATCTGGGGTAGAACTAAATATGATAGGTAAGCCAGGAAACCGACCAGGAGAACGCCCCCTTCGAACCTCGAGATCTGGTACTTGGTCCAGGCAATCGGAAGCAGAAGTAGTGAAAAACCGATCATCACCGGAAAGTGTATTTGGATCGCCTCTGCTTCGACAGACAGTGGTCGTATCAACGCCACCAATCCCACTACGAACAAAACGTTCAACAAATTACTCCCGAGGACATTGCCGACGGACATGTCCGCCTCCTGCTTGATAGCACAGACGACGGAAGCTGCCAGTTCCGGCAACGATGTGCCGATAGCCACAACGGTCAGTCCGACTACGACCGAGCTGATGCCCAATTCCGCCGCGATGTTCACAGCGCCATCGACCATCAGTTTTGCACCTATTGTCAAGGCAATCATTCCGCCGATCAGGAACATCACTTTTTTCCACATGGGAAGCAAAACACCGGAAGTAGCTACATCGTCCTCTGCGAGGCTCTTCGAGCGGCCATGTCGACGAGCGTCGATAACAATGAAGAGCAAGAACGCCACAAGCCCACTGACTAGGATCGCTCCGTCCAGCCTCGAAATCAGCCCGTCAAATGATAACGCATAAAAAAGGATCATTACCGCGAGCATTATCGGATATTCCTTTTTTAGTGTGCCTCCCTTTACGGACATCGGGTAGACTATCGATGACACTCCAAGAATCAGTGCGATATTGCAGATGTTAGATCCGACGACATTTCCGAGTGCAAGACCATCCTGATCAGTAACTGCGGCAAAGTAGTTGACGAGAAATTCGGGCATAGACGTCCCGAGAGCAATCACCGTAAGGCCAACCACAAGCGGTCGAATGCCGAAGCGAAGAGCTAGACTGGCAGCACCTCTAATCAACCAGTCAGCCCCGAAATAGAGAATGACGAGGCCTATTACAAATATGACAAAGTCGAGAAGCATCCAGCGAAGTTCAGGTGAGAGTGTCGTACCGGTGAGGACTGCTTTTTGCTCCCGTTAACCGGTGCGACGGTGATAATGGTATATCGGTCAACCGTCGCTCCGTCGTAACAATGCCGCACCTGTAAAGAAACCGGGCAGTAGATCTTCTGTGGTGACCCGTTCCGGTTCATTGTCACGCCCGCGGAACATCCACAGGGTTGAGTCAGGTGCTATTTCGGAAAGCACCTGACGGCAGGCGCCACAGGGAGATGCACTGTCGTCCCGCAAACAAGACAGATAAACTTCCGAAATCGAGTCCAGTCCGTAGCTCACTGCCGTGCCCAACGCATTTCGTTCCGCACACAGTGAAAAGGGCCAGAACTCATGTTCAACGTTCACCCCCGGTACGAGGTGGTCGCCGCACTTCACAACCGCTCCCACCGGGAAATGTGACTCGGAGGTGATGGCTCGTGCTGCCATCGCCATGGCATCTGAAAGCAATTCGTCAACAGATTGACCGCGGTCAATTACGAACGGTTGCAGCTCTCTCGTCGGATCGGGGAAAGATGGTGCTCCGACACGAACCGCAATGTCATCCTCGATCAACGCAAAAGGTCCGATAGGAGAGCGTGCGATGTACGACTGCTCGGGGCCAGAAATGGCATGACTCTGGACAACGGCCAGAACATCCCGACGATCGACCGCCACCGTCGTTGTGACAAGGTTGATCAGCGCTGGAATTGCCAGAGGAAAGGATGCCGTCTCAATCCGCACTCCGGGGACAAACTCACCGGTTGAGAGAAGAGCGACAGCCGCCGTTCGTCCTCTTGAATAGGGCGCGACTGAGTTGTGCAGGTAACGAGTTGCGAGCGAGCGGAGATTCGATGCAAGTTCAGCGGGGAGTGGCATGGCTCAGCTTTGGTCTGTACGGCATTTTACGAAAGCCCGACTACAGTATATGTTTCAATATCATCGTTAATGCTGATCGAAGGCGATATTTACGAGGGCAAAATGATGATCAACGATCTGTAGTTCGAGGCAAGCGACAGTATATTGACATGCCTTCGTAAATCATCTGAAAACTTTTACTGTCAGGCGTGGCTTATCTAAAGAAATATCTATTGCATTTTGTTGCTTGCCTGCTTCTGGGTATTGCGGTTCCAGAGGCACGGTCCCAGGCGCCAATAGACACACTTGATGTTCTCTTCGTCGGGAATAGCTACGTGTACTTCAATAATTTGCCCGGTATCGTCGAAGGCATCGCAGCTTCGCTGGGAGAGACGGTGATAAGGTCCAGTGTGCATACTCACGGTGGGTACACCTTGCGGGAGCATGCTGATGATGCACACGTAGCGGAATTGCTCACGGCTGCGCGCGATAACGGTCAGAGTTGGGATTACGTCTTACTGCAAGAGCAAAGCACACTGGGAGCCCGCTTTTCGCAGGCACAATCAGGTAAGCTGGGCGATCCTGAGGAGTTCTTTCTGGCTACTCGGGATCTTGTCGAGTTACTTCGGAGGTACGGCGCGTCTGCTGTTCTCTACATGACCTGGGCCAAGGAGCAATATCCGGATCAGATCGCGTCTTTATCTGCTGCCTACAACCACATAGGTCAGGAACTGAGTATACCGGTTGCACCGGTTGGCATCGCATGGAACATCGTCAACACGAATCGTCCGGATATATCTTTGTTTACGGGTGATGGCTCACATCCAGCTCCGGCAGGAAGCTATCTGGCTGCGTGCGTAATCTACAGTCAGCTGACGGGACGCTCTGCGCGGGGCGCAGCCCGGGAGATAGTTGGATTATCGTGGAACAGGAATGGCGTTCTTGAGGACGGGGCCGAATCCATGCTCGTATCTCTTTCGTCGGGCGTGGCGCAGTATCTGCAGGAGGTCGCGTTCGAAACAGTGGCGAAAGAAACGGCACCTTCAAACTGACCAGCTTCTCTGGCGGCATGCTATCCGAGATAATACTCGATAGTTACCACCACCCGGACTGTTTTGTGTAGCTCCTGCTCCTCGACAATTCCTCCGGCTCCATCGCGAGCAAGTATTACGAACACGCCCTGATTTGCACGGCGGATTCCGTCGACTTGACTTTCCGAGTCATCCGCAAATCGTTGGGCAGCCTCACGGGCGGAGGCAGTTGCTTCCTCGATCATCGATGGTTTCAGATCATTCAGATTCTTGAACAGATACGTCGGGACTGCAGGACCCCAGCCCTGGCCTGATTTCAATATCACACCGTCCGCCACGAGCTCTCCGACGTTTTGACTGGCAGCGTGAACAATTGCCGGATCTTCCGATCGAACCATCAAACGCTGTTGTACGATGTACCTTCCACCGCGACCACCGGAGTCGTACTGGTTTGCAAGGCGATCGGTAACCTCAATGCCTTTCGCCTCCATCAATGACCCGTCGATACCATTGCGTTCAAGAAATGATTGCACCTTAGACACACTTTCATCGATAAGCCGCTGGGCCGTGGCCGGGTTATCAGCAGTCGCAACGACTTGCAGTGGCCATAATGCCAGGTCGGCAACGACGTCTCGCTCGGCAACACCCTTTACAGTTACGAATCGATCGACTGTCCTGCTTTCAACAAATCCGTGCCCGATAAACCAGCCGCCAATTGCGAGTCCAAAGGCCACTATGACAAGGGGAAGACTTAGTTTATCCATGGTATTGTATTTAGCGTCGTGAGGGATACTCTACTGTTGATGGCTATCAAACCGGCGTTACTTTCAATATACTGGCCCGCACAACAATGTTCGATCAAATCCAAAATCGAAAAAAGCACAGTTAGTGTCTGAACTTCCGAACCAACCGCGACTTCTTAAAACCCTTCGGGTCTCCGACGGTGTTGCGCTTTTGATAGGGATAACGATCGGGTCGGGCATTTATGCGACACCTTCCCTCGTCGCCGGATACTTTTCGTCGTTTGCAGGCACATTCACGGCATGGACGGTAGTCGGGGTATTTATTCTGGTCGGCGGTCTCATCTATGCCGAACTGGGTACAAGGATGCCCGAGACCGGAGGAGAATACCTGTACATCAGTCGCTGTTTCGGTCCGTTTGCTGGCTTCATGTTTGGGTGGGCACAGTTGTTCATAGTCCGAACAAGTCCCACAGCAGGTCTGGCGTTGATTGCGGCAGACTACGTTGGCTTTTTTGTCGAGCTTAACAGGACGTCACGGATCGGTGTGGCGTTGTTGATAATCGTCTTGCTTGGCATTTTCAATTACGTCGGCATCAGGTGGGCGAGTCTCTTCCAGAAAGTTACAACCATCATCAAGGTAGCAGGATTGACTCTATTTGCTGTCGGTGGACTGCTGCTCCTGCAACGGGTGCCAAATCTGCTGGGCACGACGAGTGACCCGGTCAAAGATATTTCGGCTGTCGGCAATCTCGTGGGAGCATTGATGTTGATAGTGTTTACACATACCGGTTTCGACCGGGTTGGATACGTTGCCGGTGAAATGCGCAATCCTCGCGAGGTAATTCCCAGAAGCATGGTCTATGGTCTGCTAATGGTGATAGGATTGTACTGGTCCGTTATATCGATATACCACTATGCATTAGGGATGGAAGGAATTGTTGCCACGGCGACTCCGGCAGCTGATGTTGCGGTACTCATGGTTGGAACGGTCGGGGCCGCTTTGATCTCTATCCTTGCCGTAGTCTCAGCAACAGGAAGTATGAACGGGACGGTAATGTCTGCCAGTAGAGTTTACTACGCAATGGCACGTGACGGTCTGTTTTTCAAGTGGTTCGACTACGTCCATCCGCGTTTCCGTACTCCAACGAGAGCCATCGTGGCGCACTGTACATGGGCGTGCGTGATCTTGCTGGCAAGGGGCTCATTTACGGCCATCGCAGCGGGAATGGTGTTCGCCATTCTAATATTTTACACACTTACAACGCTTGCGCTTTTCAAACTACGGCGGGAAGAATCCGGTGACGAAGACGTTTATCGCATTCCATTTTATCCCATCCTGCCGGGACTCTATTTGGTCGGAATTGTAGGCCTTCTAGTTGCCCGTGCGATCTTTGAATGGCGCAGTTCGCTCATCGACATTGCTTTCGTTGCTACAGGGCTTCCGGTGAGTTTGTACTGGTTGAAAAACAAATCATCGGATAAAGCTGGAGACTAGCGGATATTTCTGCTTCGATGATTTGTGCAGAATCCTCGCATCGGGTAAGCGTTTTCGGACTGCCGGTGTCGTTTGCAACGAATGAACAAAAGACGCCAGACTCACGGCGATCCGTCAGCCTCGGCGAGGAGCTTCTGCACATCGAGCGGCTCGGTGATCATCTTCAGCGCGCCATCGTCGCCTCGCGGCCATTCGGAATGCGGTCGGTCGCAGTACAGCTCGACTCCGTTTCCATCAGGATCCCGAAGATAAAGTGCCTCGCTAACA
>JABDKO010000137.1 GCA_013002165.1 Rhodothermales bacterium
CGAACTCCAGGCAATGATCAAGGAAGCCGGACTGGATCTTCAGACAGAGGTCGACAGTGATTCATCAGGCCCGGCGAGCCTGGTTGTTGTCGATCCGGACGGCAACGCCGTTCTCCTGGATCAGCACGTCTAGGAACCGCAGGCCAGCAGTGATCAGAAGTTCATGTCGTACGACTCGACGGATCTAATCCCGGAACAATTTAGCGCTGCCATCGGTCTCCGAAACCATCGACCTTTACACAAACATGCAGTATACATGCTCACCCTGATATCTCCAGCCAAGACTCTTGACTATGAATCACCTCTCGCGACCGGTCGGAGCAGCAAGCCGTCGTTCCTTGATGATTCATCGGTTCTTATCGACAATCTCAGACCTCTCAGCTCGAAGCAGTTGTCAAAACTAATGGGGATCAGTGATAAGCTTGCCGACCTCAATCGGAGCAGGTACGAGTCGTGGGAAACGCCCTTTACAAAACAGAATGCAAGACAGGCGTTGCTGGCATTTAAGGGAGATGTGTATCAGGGCCTGGAGGCTGAGTCATTTTCGGATGATGACTTCCTGTACTCGCAGCAACACTTGCGCATTCTGTCAGGACTCTACGGTGTACTACGCCCCCTCGACTTGATGATGCCATACAGGCTGGAGATGGGAACGCGACTGAAAACAGACCGGGGCAATAACCTGTACGATTTCTGGGGCGAATCAATAAGCAGGGATCTCAACAAGCAGCTTGGAAAGATCAAGTCATCCACAATAGTTAATCTTGCATCCAACGAGTATTTCAAATCTGTGGATCTCGACACGCTGGATGCCGATGTTGTCGCTCCCGTGTTTCTGGATGAAAAGAACGGGACACCCAAAGTCATAAGCTTCTATGCCAAGAAGGCTCGTGGAGTCATGACGAGTTGGATAATGAAATCCCGCATCGAACGCACGAGTGACCTCAAAAAGTTCAAACGTGACGGGTATCGATATAGCGCATCGCTGTCGGAAAAAGATAAACCCGCATTCGTTCGAAAGGAAAAACGGCAGTAAGGCTGGTGGGCTGGCCAGTAGAATTGCACGATTGGTGTTCTCTGCACGCTACCCGAAGCAGATGGTAGTCACCCGACACTTGTATCGTGGTTTCCCCCTCAGCAGAATGCGTGTGCTTTTCGATATTCTGTATTGGTGAGTCAGCATTCGGTAAGAACAATGAAAGCCGCCGGTTACCACATAGAGACTGTCACACAGGACAATGTTGAAGAGAAGGGTTTTTTCTGCGTCAAGAACAAGAAACACCCCGGCTACAAAGCGAAACTTGAATGGTTACGAGATCGCCTTGACGAAGGTCTAAGAATAAAACTCTTGTATACCGATGAGGGTGTTCTTGCCGGTTTCGTCGAGTATACTCCTGAAGCCAACAGCTGGCGTGTGGTTCAAGCGGAGAATCATCTCGTGATCCACTGTCTCTGGGTAAACAGCAAGAAGGCTGGTCAGCGCGGTTTGTCGTCACTTCTGTTGACCGAGTGTGTTGACGATGCAAAGAAGAATGGTTTCGATGGCGTTGTTGTTGTTGCCAGCGATGGATCGTGGATGGCTGGCAAAAACGTGTATATCAAGAACGGGTTCGAGGAGATTGATACGGCGCCACCTGGTTTCCAATTACTCGTCCGCCCGGTGACGAATTCAGCACAACAAAAGCCTCACTTCCCGACGGATTGGGGTAAGCGTCTTTGTACAGGAAAACGATTGCGCCTGATGTATACGAACCAGTGTCCGTATATCGGAAAGATGATCAAGGAAATCCCGCCGGTCGCGGAGTCGCACGGCATCCCGCTCATACTTGAAGAAATACCTGATGCCAAAACTGCGCGCAGGATCATGCCATCTCCGTATGGTGTCATGGCTCTGGTCTATGATGGACAACTTCTTGCAGATCATGCAATCAGTGCGACGAGATTCAGAAATATTCTGACGAAGGATTTGCAACTGTCTGTTCGGTAGGAGTTCAGTGCTTTCCTTGCGATGAACTTTCTACAGTTCTCCGAGACAGATATCCAGGTTTGTATTTTGATATTTCTATCATGGAGGTATCTTCTACGTGATCGAACTGTCCTTTTCCAGTCTCCGCGCGGTAGTTTCCATGGATCATTCTCAGTCGAAAGTCTTCAATCAGAAAGTCCGTCGTTCCGTCTCAGTAGTTGCACTCGTACTTCTTGTATCGATAGTGCCCGGGGCAGCCACTGCTCAGTTCGTCGTGGACGAAGGCTCACTCGACAACAGCGACTTCGACCTGGAGGACGGAGTATGCTCAACATGCACGCTCACAGATGACGATGGAAACTGTATTACGGTCCGAGGATGTACACTTGTCGCCGCAATCGAAAATGCCAATCGCTTCAATGACTTCACTGAGATTGGGTTCTCGGTCAGTCAAATTCTGAATCCGACGAACTCCTTGCCGGAGATTATCTTCCCGACAAAAATTGCTGGTAATCTTGCGTCCGGCATTATCGAGATTGTTGGCCCCGGACCGACTGATAATTCACCGGGTCTGGTTGTGTCGGGTCAAGGAGCAGCTGGATCGATAATAGAAGATGTAATAATCTCTGGCTATCCCAACGGCATTGAGATTGTGAATGCCAGCGATGTCTCAGTGCTTGGATCGGTCATACTGAATAGCCAGATAGGTGGAAATGGCATTCTCGTTTCAGGAACATCCGAGCGAACAATCATTGGTGGGGAGACTCAGTTCATCGGCGATTATCCTGGCAATATTATTGGTGGAAATGGTACTGGAATCAGACTTGTCGGTGGCGGCGACAACATTGTTCAAGGTAACCGGATCGGTTTCGACGGTTCGGGAAACAGCAGCGGCAACAATACTGGTATTCTTGTCGGGACTGGCGCCGGTGAAGGGACGTTAATTGGCGGAGACTCCCCTAACCTGCGAAACATAATTTCGAACAATAACTTCGATGGAATCGCCGTAAGCGGTACTGGATTCGGAGTAACCGAACCAGTCAGAGATATCAGGATTTTCGGCAACTATATCGGTACGTACGAGGACGGCACTGGCAGGCAGGGAAATCTTCGTGGTATTACTCTGACACGGACGGAGGGAATACAAATCGGGGGTGATCAGGAAGGCGAGGGAAATTTGATTTCCGGTAACGGTGATGGGATCTGGTTAAACAACAATGCCAACAACACACGTGTCGTTAACAACATCCTGGGTCTCGATATTACCAACGACACGTTGTCGAATGGTAATGGCATTGTCATCCGTGCGCTAGCCAGATTAAATACGATTGAAGACAATCTGATTGCTGGTAATTCGCTGAATGGTATCCAGATTATTTCGGTCAATGAGCTCAAACCCTCCGCCAATACTATTGAAAAAAACGGTATTGGAGTTTTGGGACTTGCCGGCAATAGCGGCTCTGGTATTTCAGTGACTGACGCAGACTCCACTACAATCAGACTCAATGACATCAAAGAGAATGGCGAACATGGTATTCTCATTCAGGGAGATTCGCGAGAGAGTTTCATCCAGAGTAACACCATCTCCGGCAGTGTACTCGACGGCGTCAGGATTTCGGATCTGGATGACAAAGATCCGTCAATGACCACAGTGGAGCTAAACACTATTGGTGTTGACACAGATGCAATGTCCAGTACCAGCGGTAATGGTGGTTCGGGTGTCACAATTCAAGAAGCAGACTCGACTACGATTGGACTTAACACGATTACCGCAAATAGCGATTATGGCATTCAGGTCTCTGGTTTTGACGCAATCGATACGTTTATTTTTGAGAATTCGATTGGTGTCGGTAAAGACATCACGAAAGAACTGGGAAATGAGAAGTCGGGGGTCTTGCTCTCGGCTGTAAATGGAGTGCACGTCGAAGGCAATGTTATCGGGTACAATCGCGGAGACGGTCTGGAACTGCTCAGCGCTGACAGTACGACTGTAATTGAAAATAATGTAGGCAATGCCCCTGCTCCTATTCTGTTTGCAAGATTCCCAAACGGGGAAGCCGGAGTACGATTGCGCTCCGAGTCTGACGACAACATCATAGGCAGCACTGATTCTACCAAGGGAAATGTCTTCGCCTACAACAAAAAGGGAGTTGTAGTAGAGGATGGCCAACGCAATTCCATCCTGGGTAACCAGATCTACTTCAATCACCTTGGGTCTATCGATCTCAACGATGACGGCTTTACAACAAATGATAATCTGGATGAAGATATCGGCCCAAACGGTCTTCAGAACTCGCCAGTATTCACCGGATCAAGTCAGGTTGGAATGATTACTACGCACGAGGGAGTCATCATGTCAAAACCGTCGGCGGTTTACCGAATTGAGTTTTTTAGCACATATCCTGAGTATTTTCCCGAAGCAGACATGTTCCTAGGTGCCGCAAACGTAACAACAGATGCGTCGGGAATGGGAGCATTTTCGTTTCAGTATACAGGTCTCGATCCTGCGGTTTCGGCGACTGCTACCGATTCGTTGGGTAACACATCCGAATTGAATCTTGTCACTGATGTTGAAGAATGGTTTCTTCGTAAATACGAGATTATGAACGAGGATACCGATGATATCGAAGTCGACCTTCATAACACGAATATTGGCAGCCTGCTTATTTCCGGCCCAAAGCTTAAAATAATTACGTCCGCAAACGTTACTCTAGCCAGTTTGTACAATGTCGACACGGACCAAGACATAGCATGCACTGGCGGACCGGATTACGAATGTTCGCTTGATGACGTTCAATCGGTTTCGACGAGCAAACTACGCGCAACCTTTGTCCTGTCGGCTGCCGGAGCGTATGAAATTCGCGCTATAGCAGAAGGCATGGCAGGAACTGAAACCATTCAGACCAACGAAGTTGTTATCGAAGGCGAAGGAACTGTGGGGATCGACGAACTGACCGAACCCGAGCGTTTCGCAATCACAGCGATTTATCCGAATCCGTTCCAGGTGGAAGCCACGATCAGGATTAGTAATCTTCAATCAGGCGAGGTTGACGTCAGCATCTACGACATACTTGGCCGAAGAGTTTGGGCGACGAAACATGAAAATGTCAATGGCTCGACAGAAATAACGTGGGACGGCCGATCCAGTACCGGGACACAAACCTCGGCGGGAGTATACTTTGTCGTCATGCATTTAAACGGCTCAGATATCCTGACGACAAGAAAAATTGTTCGGATACCATAGATGCTACGCGAGCGCGCTCTCGCGGCCCGAGTCCAGGACGTACAAACAACTTGATTTAGTAGAAACGGACATCTGTTCAATGAACTCGAAGTCAGGTTGCTCTCCCAGTCCGAAGATGTTCATGTCCGCTTGCGGAGCCCTTGGGACATACTCGGAAAAATTGCCCACTGCTACAATAACTTCCGTCCGGGGTAGTCTCGCAAGGTCCATCAAACGACTCATGAATTGTCGCGCATTCTCCTCTTCTTCGGCGTTTTGCACGACTGTCACGAGCCTGAGGCTTGCGTTCCAGTTGAGCTTGAGTTTGTATGCGATGAGGATGGACAAATCCATATTGCCAATATCCCATCGAAGCTTCCAGTCCGGACTGCGATCGCGGATCCAGACATTGACCGACTGCCGCTGACCAAGCCCTACGTCCGGATGAGGCGCATGAATGACTACGCCAAGCTGAAGCGCCGCCGCCGCTCGAATAATCCGTGGAAATACCTCACGCCGTTCGTCCGACTTCGGCGCCGGGACAAAGACTATATTCGGACGGAAGAATGCACCCTTCAGGACCTGCATTCCGGAAATAACGCTGCTCTCGTAGCTTTCCCCGTCAACAACCGTAGCTGAAGAAAACACGCCGTCTTTCCTGAAGTCGTTTGCAAGTTTGGATAGTCTGTTGCCAAAGTCGACAACGGCCGTGCCTGGTTTCATCCCGAGTATTTTGACTGACCCTTTGGGATATGTGATGCTCTGTATCAGAGCGAAGGACCCACGCAACACCACCGGATTATCTACCGGAACCAGCAAATTCGGCTTCCATGCACGATGCTGTGCTGATGGAAGTTCTGCGACCTTCTTGGCAGCCCATTCGGCGAACGATACGAACAGACCACTTCGTACATCTTCAAAAGGTGCATCCAGATCTTGACTGACGAGGACACCATAGAAGACAAGGACCACGGCAACTGAGAAGAGGCTCAGAATCGGATTGATGATGAACATCACGTAGACAGAGCCAATTAACCCGATCCATGGAATAACGATTGGCACACGCAACAGCGGCCGAAAGCTTACAAGCCCCAGGCCCTGCTCGACGATGACGACGACATTAAGCATCGCATACGTTATCAGAAAAAACATCGTGATCAGCGGTGCTATCGCATTCAGGTCTCTTACAAGCAATGTTGCCAGTACAATTCCCCCGGTAGTCAACATCGCATTGCGGGGTTCGCCAGCTTTTGTCAGCTTGCCGAGCCATCCTGACCCCGGAATAACACGGTGACTGCCCATCGCCTGAAGTATTCGACCGGCTCCAACCATAGAGGCCAGCGCTGACGAGAATGTAGCACCGAACAATCCCGCAATGACCGCAGGACCCCATGCAGCCTTTTCGATCATCACATAGTAGTTGCTGATGAGCTCTTCAGGTGATGCTGACCGTGCGAGCCAGTAGGCAAGGGCCACATATATGACGATGCTGACTCCTATGGCAGACATCGTACCGATCGGAATGCTGCGACGGGGATTGATCAGATCCCCGGACATGTTCGCGCCAGCCATTATTCCAGTGACGGCAGGAAAGAACACCGCGAACACAGTCCAGAATGTTGTTCCCTGAAAATCAGTTTCAGGCGCGCCGGGAAACGATCCCCAGACACCGACGCCGTCAAGATCGTACTGCATCGAACCCTGGGCCGCAGCTACGGCAATCGACACAAGCGCTCCGGCAATTACAGCCATGATTACGTACTGTGTTTTAATCGCCAGGTCGGCACTCTTGTACGCGATCAGCCATATCGTGACAAACACGACAAGATCTATGACGAGCGGATGATGATCCGGAAACACCCATAGCCACCCTTCGCGAAAGCCGAAAATGTACAACGTAATTGCCAGCGCTTGAGATATGTATCTGGGAATGCCGAGACTGCCACCGACCTCGAGGCCAAGCGACTGCGAAACGATCGCATAGGCACCGCCCGATCCAATCCGGATATTCGAAGTAATCGACGACATCGACAACCCGGTCGTAACGGTAATCAAAAACGCAAGCGCAATTATTAACAGGCCGCCGACGAATCCTGCGTTTCCAATAACCCAGCCTTCACGAATGAAAACGATCACTCCGAGGATCGTCAGAAGCGTAGGTGTAAATACTCCACCGAAAGTTCCGAATTTCTTCCGACCTCCGGATTCGCCTTCATCTATGTCAGAAAGATATCTCGACTCCATATTGACTTATCTGTGGCTGAAATGCGGACACGTGGTGGAC
>JABDKO010000164.1 GCA_013002165.1 Rhodothermales bacterium
CTCTGGTTATCCGAAAAATTAAATAAAGCAGTACTCAAACTCACCAATGAAGATTACAACGAGTATGGCATGGGTAACCTCATCGCAGAAATAGGTTCGGCAGAACACATCAACCTCAAGGTTTTTAACCAACTACAAGCTACAATTACCGGATGGCCCGGCGGGAAACCCAACGCCGATGACAGCCAGCGACCTGAAAGGCGTGCTCCTTACCCCAAGAGATCGCTGATTTTTAGTCCACATCCCGACGACGACGTGATATCGATGGGCGGTATGCTCGGTAAACTGGTTTCAAACGGCAACGATGTCACCGTAGCATACATGACGAACGGGTCCGTGGCCGTATTTGACCAAGACGTGACAAGGCACCTTCGCTTCGTCGAGATGACCTACAGCGTCCTGGCAGGTGCCCAACCGGCCGAGTCGTTTGTTCATCGATCAGATGAGATTCTGGAGTTTCTTGAAGACAAGGCACCCGGACAGGTCGACAGCGAAGCAGTACAAAAGATCAAGGCATTCATCCGCTACACGGAAGCTCTGGCTGCAATTGAAGTGATGGGATTGAGTGAAGAGAATGCGAGATTTCTCGATCTTCCCTTCTACAAAACCGGTCGAGTCAAAAAAGACCCGATCGGGCCAGATGACGTGGCAATAATACTTGAGCTGTTCAACGAACTCGAGCCGGACGAAATTTTTGTCGCCGGAGATCTGTCTGATCCCCACGGTACGCACCGCATGTGCTACGCGGCAATTGACCAGGCGCTGCGGAAACTGGACGGCCAACGCCAGGAGTGGCAAAAATCGGGAGATGGTGCAACGGGAGGTCTGACTGGTCCTCGTGTCTGGCTATATCGAGGAGCCTGGCAGGAATGGGAGATCGACCGGGCTGATGTATTCGTTCCCCTGACCAAAGCCGAGCTTGATCGGAAGATTGAGGCAATCTATAAACATGAAAGTCAGAAGGATCGTGCTCTGTTTCCGGGAGCATACGATGTACGCGAGTTCTGGCAGCGCGCTCGCGACCGGAATGTTGAAACAGCGAAGCGACTTGATGCGCTTGGTCTGCCTGAGTTTCACGCTGCCGAAGCGTACGTCACCTGCTACGAGATGCCATAGTGGCCGGCGATACGATGACAGGTACCGTTACCGTCGGCATTGATTCGGGTGCAACCAAGACGGAGGTCCGTGCTGTATCGGATACGGGCGAGTACTCTTTTGTGCATGCAAATGGGATAAACTATCAGCGACTTGGACTGGATGAGACGGTCCGGCGTTTGACCGATGTCCTGAAAAGCGTGATGCTTCATATTGATGAATCTGCATCTGTTGCAGTGTGTGTCGGAATGGCCGGGGCAGACGATCCTGACGATCGCAACCTTATTGCGGAGGGTGTGCAGACTGAACTCGCGAGATCAACGGGGCCGTCGCTGTCACATATCCAGGTGGTCCAGGACAGTGTCGCAGCCCTTGAAGCTGCTTTTCCCACCGGGAGTGGAGCTGTCGTGATAATTGGCACCGGTTCGATTGTTATCAGCCGTAATACCACTGGACAGATAGTGCGAACTGGTGGTTGGGGATACCTGCTTGGAGATGAGGGAAGTGGCTACAGCATTGGGATATCCGCCCTGCAATGGTTGTCTAAAACGATGGACAACAACGCCATAACAGATTTCGGCAATGCACTGCTGGAGGAGATGCAGGTGAATCGCCGCTCGGAAGTCATTCATCGCGTGTATCGCGAACCGGGTGTTGTCCAGGCGCTGGCGCCTCTGGTGATTGAGTGGTCGGCGCTGGGTAATTCTACCGCCAGAGGCATTTTAGAGACCGGTGCTGCGGGAATTGCCGCATGCTTTCGAAGAATGCTCGGCCAAGTCGATGGGCAGGTTGAGCCGCGGTATGTTTTGACGGGTGGCCTTTCAGAATCAGAGCATTACAGTAGTTGCGTCCGCAAGGCTATCGAAGAGGTTGCCGAAGGCTGGGAGCAGCGGCAGCCGGCTTTCCCGACGCCTGTATTTGGAGCGGAGCTACTTGCTCGTTCGATGTAGTCGCAGTACGTTTGGTCTGAACGATCAGCTTTTACCCGAACGACATGTCCCTGGCACCAATCGATTGGTTCTCAATCGTCGCGTTTTTCGCACTCTCATTTGTCATCGGCTTTGTGGTACTTCGTCGGGCAGGAACCAGCACAGCTGAATTCTTTCTGTCGGGGAGGTCCATGCCGTGGTGGTTGCTCGGTGTTTCGATGGTGGCTACCACGTTTTCAGCAGATACGCCGAATCTTGTAACAGACATTGTCCGCCAGAACGGCGTGGCAGGGAACTGGGTGTGGTGGGCTTTCTTGCTGACAGGTATGCTCACTGTTTTTGTGTATGCAAAACTGTGGCGGCGATCCGGGGTTCTTACCGATCTGGAATTTTACGAGATTCGATACAGCGGACGTGCAGCGGCTTTCCTTCGCGGCTTCAGAGCTCTTTATCTCGGAGTGTTTTTCAACGTCTTGATAATGGCATCCGTATCCCTTGCGCTGGTCAAGTTTGCCGGTGTGATCCTGGATGTTGATCCGGTGGTTACGCTCATCGTCGCATCCGTAGTAACTGTCAGCTACTCTGCCATGGGTGGCTTGCGCGGTGTGATCGTCACAGACTTCTTCCAGTTTGCTATCGCCTTGTTTGGCGCTGTGGCGGCGGCAATGGTTGCACTCAATCTGCCCGACGTGGGCGGTCTTGACGCGTTACTCTCTCATCCGTTGGTAAGTGCCCGGACCTCGTTCTTCCCCGACATCAATGCCCGGGACGCATGGATTACCATCATTGTGCTACCCCTCGCTGTTCAGTGGTGGAGTGTGTGGTATCCGGGCTCTGAGCCGGGTGGCGGGGGTTACATCGCACAGCGAATGCTATCTGCGAAATCGGAAGGGGGAGCGGTCAAGGCTGCACTGTTTTTCAATTTTGCTCACTACGCATTGCGCCCGTGGCCATGGATCATTGTAGCGCTCGCATCGCTGGTCGTTTTTCCTGACCTGGAATCCCTGCAGGCAGCATTCCCTAATATTGGCGCCGACGTTATTGGACATGACCTGGCGTACCCGGCAATGCTCACGTTTCTGCCGGCCGGTCTGCTTGGGCTTGTAGTGGCATCTCTCATCGCGGCGTTCATGTCAACGATCTCGACACACCTGAACTGGGGTTCTTCTTATATCGTGCACGACTTCTATCGTCGGTTCATTCGCCCGGATGCGTCTGAAAAGCAGCTGGTGGCGGTCGGGCGACTGTCGACAATTGGCTTGATGGTACTGAGCGGTGGCTTTGCCTTGCTACTGACGAATGCACTTCAAGCGTTCAATATTTTACTTCAAGTTGGAGCAGGGACAGGTCTGCTATTCATTCTTCGCTGGTTCTGGTGGAGGATAAATCCGTGGAGTGAAATCGCTGCGATGGTAGTGTCGTTCATTGTGGCTGTGGTATTTGCTGTACTCTCGCAGTCTGGATTTGAGCTGCCCTCGTCGTCGGTTCAGTTGTTGCTGGGTGTCGGGATAACGACGCTTGCCTGGATTGGAGTAACGCTTGCAACACCGCCTTCCGACGAGGATACGTTGAGAAAATTTTGTGCTCTGATCAATGCAGGTGGTCCCGGCTGGAGGAAATACGCGACGGCTTCCACGACGGGGGATGGCTCTGGCTGGAGCGTACCATCCGGGCTTATGGCGATGCTTGCCGGATCCGTATCAATCTATTCGTTGCTATTTGCCATCGGGCTTACCATCTACGGTGAGGTGGGCTCGGCCTTTGGAATGGCACTTGTCGCAGTGGGCGCTGCGGTTGTCGTGGTTCGACTGTGGCCGAAACTGCAAATCCGATAATCGTAAGGAATCTGAGTGAGAAAGTCACATGGAAAACTGCTAGATGAGTTCTAGCAAAATGTCATTGGCGCGAGCTACCCGATTGTGGTTAACTTGATACCGGGGAGGAGGATTGGAGGCCCCCTCGCGATTCTGTGGCATTGCCCTGCTAAAAAATCGTTCGCGTTCCTTTCTCATCGAGTCTAACAACGCGCGCCTGATTCCTCAACGAAAACTCCAGTACCCACACATTCCCTGTATCATCCACTGACACACCCGATGGGGACCAACCACCGGCAGATCTATATCCGTCGTGGATTTTGCGGCTCTCGTCTATGCGTACCATGTACTGACCTGCATAGACGGACACGTAGACATCAGTGTCGGTCGCGTACATGCCCATCAACGCGTGACGATCGTGGACAAATCTAAACTTTAAAGATCGTTCGATATCGATCGGTGTATACAAGTCCACAGTAATGGCCCCATCTTCTATACGATAAATCGTGGAACCGATTGCAACGAAGATGTCACCAGACGGGCTGATGGTGAGTTCATGAATATGACCATCAATACCGTCGAGTGAAATATACCGCGGAGAGGCAGATTCACGGCCAACGACAATTGCCCGCTCGGGTCGTTGCAGTATCACGGATTCATTGCGATGGTTGCGTATGGTAGCAATTCCTCCAATGTCGCTCGGGTGACCGCTAGTCCACTCAACGACATTCGACAAGTCACTATTCGTGTCGAGCCTCCATACCCGATGGCGGTAATTCTCACCAACGTTCTGTACATCTTCACCATATAGATTATCGTCATCATCCAACCATAGCTCATGGTTGTGAATGTGATGAAGAACAATGCGCTTTGACCCGTCGGTATCGACCATCCAGATATTCTCCAGGTCACTGTAATACACCTGGCCGTTCGAGTTGACAACTATTGAGAATGGAGGATGTGCGGACACCGCTGTTTGCAAACAGAGCGAAAGTAGTCCGATAAAAAGGGTCTTAGTTATCACGTGTGTTCAATAGACTGGTTGATTTTACTTGTGACGCAATTTCCAGCGGATTGGTTTAGTCGTCTCTTTAACCAGGTTCATGCCTCAAAAAAAATTAGTGGTGTTTAGGCTCCGAATTGTGAACGTAACCACGCACCTACACCATATGCAACCACGGCAGCAATTCCCCCAATCAGAAGGGTCGTAATACCTGAGATGAGAGGCTTCCGGTCTACTGCAAAACCCTTGGCTACCCCGATGCCAAAGAACGCAAGCCCGGTCATCGCACAACTCCATACGAATGCCTGCGACAGGTCATCTTGAAGTGTCAGGAACGGAAGCAGAGGTACCAGGCCGACGACGATAAAAGCACCAAATGTGGCGAGAGAGGCACGCAGCGGTTCGGGCCCTTCAAGCTGCAGGCCAAGTTCTTCCGTGAGCATGGTGTCTACCCAGATCTTGCGATCCCGGGTAATTACGTCGACGATGTCTTCAAGTATCTTGTCCTCAAAACCCTTCAGTCGGAAGATCTCCCGTATTTCTTCTTTCTCTCCCTCGGGGTGTTCCCTAATTTCTTGCTCCTCCGTACGCCGCGCACGATCCACCTCATCTCGTACACTTTTCGTACCCTGGTAATTGCCTATCGCCATACTGAATCCGTCGGCAAGCAAGTTGGCAATCCCAAGAACAATGATAACAAGGCTCGAGAAACCTCCACCCACGGCACCGGCGACGACCGCAAAGGTAGTAACACATCCATCGATACCGCCCAGTACAGCATCACCAACATACGTATGTCGTGTTCGCTCACGTAACCTTTTTCGAATTGCATCTGGCGAATGCTGTTCCGCTTTTCCTGTATGCATTACGATTCTGCCTCCATCAAACTGTTGCACCAACTTTGTAAACTATTCGCAGGTCTGAAGTATAGTCTGTAATACCTTGTTGTGCAGAATGAGATAGACAAAAAAGCGACATGGTTAAAGTAGCTACGTGGAACGTAAACTCGATAAAGGCGCGACTGGACAGGGCAGTGGCGTGGCTCCAGAAAGCTGATCCTGATGTGGTGTGCCTGCAGGAACTGAAGATGACGAATGATGCCTTTCCCGGAGATGCTTTCGTGGAATTGGGGTACCACTGTGCTGTCAACGGGCAGCCGACCTGGAACGGTGTGGCCATTCTATCGAAGGAGCCGGTCACCGATGTGATTACGGGCATGAACGATGATGTGGACGATCCCCAGTCCCGATTGATTACCGGGAATACATTCGGGTTCACCGTCGCATCCGCCTATTTCCCCAACGGACAATCCGTCGGATCGGACAAATGGGAATACAAGCTACAATGGATGGACCGGTTGCGGGCATTTCTGGATGCCAATTTTTCTGCTCAGTCTCCGTTTCTGCTCTGTGGCGACTACAATGTTGCCCCGGAAGATCGAGATGTCGCGTTTCCAGATCGATGGGCCAACTCGGTCCTTTGTGTCGAGGAGTCCAGAAACAAACTGACTGCAATCAGGGAGTGGGGATTTGAAGACACCATGCGAAAGATCACAGATGAAGACGGACCCTACTCCTGGTGGGACTACCGCCGTTTAGCGTTTCCAAAAGGAGACGGTCTCCGGATCGACCATATCTACGCCACGAAGGCGATTGCAGAGCGCTGTCGCGCGGCCTACGTAGATCGGGACGAGCGGAAAGGACACAAGCCTTCGGATCATGCTCCAGTGATTGCAGAATTTGACCTGTAACCACTGATTATCAAAGATTTTGAGTCTCGTCTCCGGCTTAAGTGGCTGATTTAAAGACCGATTCTTACTGTAATGCTCTGCCCGTTGTCGTGGCGGAGTATTCAATTGAACCCTTGATCCGCTTTTTTTAGAGCTTTTAATAGCGCTACATAATGCCTTCAGAACACCAGAGACAGGCAAACGCCGAAACCGACGATAGGCTTGAAGCAGAGCTTGAAACGCTGCAGAGATGGTACGATGAACTGTCGGAGTACCTCCGCGATGGTCTTGAGGACAAGACTGTGTCTCAGGACGAGTTTTCAAATGCTGCAACTATGGCAACGCGAGTTCTCATAAGGCTCAAGAATCTCTACACGCGGAAGCCGTAGGACAGAATTCTCCAGTGCAGAAAAGGTCGGCAGCTTATGGTTGTCGGCCTTTTTTTGTCTTCTCCATTGACAATGTCTCCCCGCCCGTATTAATTGACCTGCATATCTCGGCGTCCGGACAGTCTTGAGGCCGGTTTTATAGCTCTGACACCAAACGTATAGCCATGAACAAGAAAGGAAGGCGCGATATCGTCGTCGCGACCGTCGTGTTGGCCGGGCTTATTCTCGCCATGATCGTGATCAGTCGCTTCGTCTGATTCATCGACCGTACCGGGGATCGAAATGCCTGCTTGGGTATACTACTATTGGACCAGGCCCGTTTTTCACGCCACGCTCAACTTACGCCTCATTGAATCGATTCGTCCGCTCAATTTCTGATCTCTGCGAGCGCTACCCTGTTACGACCAAGACTATCTTTTCGAACAGTCGGCAGGTGGGGTACAACCTGTCCAACACGTTGCTCAGGCACGGACGACCATGGGCTAACCTCGACTTTAACACACCAGTCGATCACGCGTACGAGAATAATGTAGATGATGTCCTGGCAGGCTGGGTCAGGGTCCCGTTCGATCTGCCGGCCTTCATTATTCTGGCAGTGCTTGACCGTGACCCCGCTCTGCGTTCAGATCTTCTCGGAGCGGATACCCGGCTTTCGGCAGGAATACTAGGAAATCTGGAACGTTCCATCAGCAAGTTCCGCCGGTCAGGTCTGAGTGAGAAAACACTGGAACGCACAACCGATCGGCAGAAGGCGTTTGCGCAACTGGTCACCGAGTACAGTACGTATTTGAGCGCACATCAATTGCTCGATGATGCGACCATTCTATCAAACGCTCTGAGTAGAGATCCCCGATCAAAGCCGAATGATACCGCGTACGCCATACTCGCCGCGAAGCCATTTGTCGGGCTGGACGGAATGTACGTCAGTAGTATCTGTGGAAAGTCTTCCGGGGCTGGCAATATTCTCCGGACAACCAATACCGGCAACGGAAAAAGCGAGCCAACAGAATCCGAACACGTCTCGGTACGATATGCAATCGGCCAGAAGGCCGAAGCGAGCGGGGTCATTGAAGAGGTGCTTTCTCGCGGACTATGTTTCGATGAGGTCGAAATTGCCTACACAAATGAAACGGGATACCTTGCCGACCTGGCTAACATATCTTTCTGGTTGCCTGATGCAATAACTTTCGCAAACGGAATTCCCGTTACACTGACGAACCCCGGGCGGGCACTTCTTGGTTACCTCCAGTGGATATCATCCGGCTTTGACAACCGCGTGCTTATCCGCCTGCTTAGATCCAGAACGATTACTCTCACCACGGTATCATCCTTTACCAAACCGGAGTATGCAGCCTCCAATCTTGAGAAGTTTCGAGCAGGCTCGGGCACGAACGAACTGGCTCGAGTCGCCCGTATTGTTGAAGAACAAGCAGGGGCTTCCGCGAGTCATGGACCTGCCCAGCCTTCACTTTTTGATATTCCCGGCAAAGCTGAACGGGCTATTGATCTGGGTCGTGTGCTGCGAACTTTTGTCGACTACGCACCAGCTGAATCTTCTGTGCAGTTGATGTCACTTGTGTCCGGCTGCAAGGGCTTTCTTAAAGCATTTGGACCCTCGAGGAATACGCGAGACGCCGTAGCGATGGAATCTATCATTCAGCGATTGGACACTCTCGAAACTGAGGATCTGGTCGTGTCGGTGAAACCCGCAGTCGATGTCCTCTCGGCAATTATTCGATCCCATAAAATGAGTGCGAGCGTCGCTACGCCCGGTACAATCAATGTTGTCCCATTGGATAAAGCTGGCTGCTCAGGTCGATCGCACGTTTTTGTTGTCGGGATGGATGACGAGACGTTCCCGGGTCGCAATGCAGACGATTACTATCTATCACTCGCCGGCGTCGCTCCCGCCGAGGCTGGTGCAGGAACTCGCGAGGTGAATGAACAGGCGATCTCACGACTGATAGAAGATGAATCGATAGAGCTGGTCCTCGTCTCGCAGCGCGCAGACCCTGCCGATGGCAGTGAGGTTCATCCGGCGCCTTTGCTTCGGGAGTTCGAACAGGACCCTGGCAGAATTGACTATTCGAACAGTGTTGCATCGACTGTTTCAGTTCGACCATATTCGGGTGTCATCGCGCAATATCGAAATGACGACTTCATTGAAGTTGTGCAGGTCGCTTATCCGTGGCTTGACAGCGGAAAGGCGGCTGCAACTGCACGGAGATCGGCTAAACTGACGGAATACGATGGTGTCTTGCGCCAGGCGACACCAGAGCTGTCTTTGTCAAGCCGACACAATGTCGTGTCCGCATCTGCTATGGAGGGGTTAGCCGGTTGTTCGTATCGATACTTCCTGCAGCGTGTGCTCAACGTGAGACTCCCGGAAGATCCGCCAGACGATTACAAATGGTTGTCAGCGCTGCAGAAGGGAAGACTACTGCACGATCTCCTGTACCGATATCATTCCGGACACGGATCTCAGAAAGAGGAAGGCGAGCAGAGATCCGAAAGACTCCATCGTATTCTTGAGAAGTTGATTGCGAAGCATGCTATCAAGAATCCGCCGCATAATGCTGCAGGTCTGGCTAGCGACAAAGCATCGCTGCTCCTGGCAGCAGAGATTTTTCTCGCAGCTGATGCCGACATCAGCGAAGAAGAGCCGTATGCGCTCGAACTGAAATTCGGTTTTGATAACTACGGCAAGGGAGAGGGACCACTGAAGATTTCACTCAGCGCTGATCAGACAATAATGATGCGAGGTGCAATTGACCGTGTGGATAGGAAAGGATCCGACTTTTCAATCTGGGATTACAAGTCGGGCTCTACATACAGTTTCGACTCCGTTCCACTCCGAGAGGACGTGAGACATTTGCAGTGGGCACTGTATGCATTTGCGTTCGAGGAGATTCTGAAAAGGAACGGCGATGAAGGCTCAGTAATCCAATCGGGATATTTTTTCATTGGCGACCGGGGTAACGGGCAACGAGTAACGGATATGCCGCCAGGCCGTTCTGAAATAGGTGAGCGTCTGAGGCCACTTTTTGAGATGGTGAGTCATGGTACCTTCGTTCATGCGCATCGAGAAAAGAGCGAATGTCGTTTCTGTGACTTCAATCCAATTTGTGGAGGTGAGAACGTTTTAAGTGGTGATCTACCTGAACTTGAGTCACCTGGCGAGCGTGCCGCGATGGCTAAGAACACGGCAAGAAAGTGGTTGTCGCTATGAGCCCGGATAGTACTGACATAGCTGTTGATCAAGACGTCCGTGATCGCGTTCTAACAACACTTGACAAGAATGTCGTAATCGTAGCCGGGGCTGGCGCCGGGAAAACAACTGCATTGATTAGCAGGATGATTGCGCTTGTGTCGGAAAAAGGTGTTGATCCATCGAGCATCGCTGCGATTACGTTTACGAGAAAGGCCGCCGGAGAGCTGCGTAATCGCTTCATTGGTGCCCTGCGAGATGCAGTCCGCGAGGAGTCAAATCAAGAACGTCGCAGCGCGCTGAAGAACGCTCTGTTGAATTCAGACGCTACGTTTACTGGTACCATTCATTCATTTTGTAGTCAGCTGCTACGCGAACGATCATTCGCTGTCGGACTTCAGCCTGATTTTGTTGAGATCGATGAACGTGATGAGCGCATTCTACGCCGTCGATGCTGGAACTCTTATCTCCATTCACTTGAACTCGCCGGCGACCAACGTCTCCGGGATGTTCAGGAACTACGGATTGGCGTCAACCGCTTATACCAGTTTTTTTCCGAGGCAAACGAGTTCAGGGATATTGCACTGAAATCCTCGGAGGTCGAAATCCCCGACCTGCAGCCAGCCGTCGATGCTGCGATTGCATTTATTGAAAACCTGGACCCGATTATCCCGTCGGAATGGAGCCACGAACGTGATCCGCTGATGAAAGCGTACCATAGTGCACGCAATTACTTGCGGTACAGATCGCTTTCCAGTACCCCCGACAAGGTTGAGTTCTTGAAGATTATCGACGTTGTGTCGTACAGCAAGATGAAGCCGGATCTCTGGCTTGATCCTGTGCGGATTAGCGAGCTGAAAAAGTCGGGATTCAAGTCTTTCCGCGATGAACTTATTCGGCCCGCCTTGCAGGCCTGGGGCGAATATGTGTACGGTCAGATTCTTCCTCTCATAAATGGTGCCGTCGTTTTCTACGAGGAGTATCGCCGGCTTCAAGGTTATGTCTCGTTTGATGATCTGTTATTCTTTGCGACCAGACTGCTGCGTGAAAGCCGGGAGGCTCGCATTCACTTTGGCAATCGATTCCAACACTTATTCGTCGATGAATTTCAGGACACTGACCCGATACAAGCCGAGTTGATGTTGCTGCTTTGTGCAAGCAACCCGGATACAACGGATTGGAGACTCGTCAAGCCGCGTCCCGGATCACTCTGTATTGTGGGTGATGAAAAGCAGGCCATATACCGGTTTCGCCGCGCAGACGTGGAAACATTCAGATTTACGGCCAGACGCATTGTAGAGACAGGAGGTGAACGGCTCGAACTTACTACCAGTTTTCGTTCACTGGGGAATCTGTGTGACTGGAACAACAACGTGTTCTCCGGAATTCTCGCGGATGGCAATGACAAATATCAAGCGGAGTTTCTCCCGCTTGAGAAATTTCGAGCGCAGGGAGCAGATGACTTTGGCGTCAGGCGAATAAACGTCCCGCCGGTACACAGGAACAACGCTGTTCAAATCGCAGAACATGAAGCCGAACAGATTGCCGGCTTTATTGATGCAGCCATTGCAGGTAAATCATCTGTCAACGGCGATTTGACTGACGCACCGCTCGGGGTGAAGGCAAGACCAGGCGATTTCTTGCTACTCACAAGGAAGAATGCAAATCTGCACATCTATGCAGCCGAGCTGCAGAAACGAGGGATTCCGTTCGACATTGTTGGTGGGACTCCGCTCGGTACGTCGGACGACCTGAAAGACCTGGTTCATTTCCTTCGGGTTATCTACGAACCGGACAATCCACTGTGGATGCTTTCGTATTTGCGAGGGAAACTAAACGGTTTCAATGATGATGAGTTGTACACCTTCATTCGAACCGGCGGACGAATGCACATCAACTCTGCAACGCCTGATTGTTCAGATCCGGTGCTTCAGCGACGATTTCTCGGAGCTCTAGAACGTGCACGCGCATGCCGCAAGATATTGACCGGGTATCCGCCGCTGACCGCTATTGAAATGGTTGTAGATGCGCTGGGTATCGCATCGTTCTCTGCAACATATCGGGACGGGTCGACGCGTGCAGGTACTATTATACGAGTACTTGAACTGGTTCGTATGTACGAGAAACAGGGGCTTCACTGGGGCGAAATACTTGAGGAGCTTGAGGGATTGATCGAGGATCCTCAGGCAAATCTCTTCGAGTCGACTCTCGAAACGGGCAGGCAGGATGTGGTTCGACTGATGAATATTCATCAGTGTAAAGGCCTTCAGGCTCGGGCGGTCATTCTTGCTGACTCCTACAATCATGTGAAGCAGGGAGTCAGCCGGCATGTGTCGCGCATGAGTGATCCACCCTATGTTTCGATCCGAGTAACCGAACGCAAGACAGGGTACGAATTAGTGATATCGCAACCTCCGGGCTGGGCCGAGGATGCCGAAGAGGAGGAGCGCTTTCAGGCAGCAGAGGAGGATCGTCTCCGCTACGTCGCCGCAACACGTGCCCAGAACTTGCTGGTGGTGTGCGTTTATCCGAAGGTGCGCGATCGTGGGCAATGGTCTGCGTTTTACAATGCCCTCGAAAAAGTGCCAGTGCTGGAAGATGAGATCGAATCAACCAGGTCTGCCGGCTCTACGCAAACCAGGCCACCGGAAGTAATACTGCGTGACCGGGATCTGGCGGTCCACCATTCTCAAAACCCATCATACGAGATACGTACAGTTAGCGATCTCGTTGAAGACAACGAGTATCAGGTTGATGATCCGCATGGATACGGGGCTGACTATGGTGTAACCGTTCACCGTTTCCTTGAGCTGGAAATCAAGGGTAGGGTGCCCTCAGACGTTGCTACAGCTGCAGAATCATTTTGCTCGTCCGAGTCCGCACTTCCAGGCTGGGCGCCGCGTCTTGCTGCTGCCGTCGAGCGATACCGGGCCTCTGACCTTAGTCGAGACGTACTTGCAGCTGATCATGTTTACTGCGAGGTACCGGTTGGATATCCAGACAAGAGCACGTCGACCATCTCTCGCGGAAAGATCGACCTTATCTATGGCAGCGCATCAGGTTGGACGATAGTCGATCACAAGTCTGTCGTGGTATCGACGGATGACGACCGTCGGTACGTTCGAGACACGTACGGACCGCAACTTGGCGCCTACAAAAAGTTCTGGGAAGAAGCCACAAGTCAGCCCGTCGTACAATGCGGCGTCTGGTTGACGGAAACCGGCGAGTACATTCCTCTCGAGAACACTTCGGAGTCTGCGGAACTCGTATGATGACAGCTTCGGAAACACCAGGCCCGATAGCTAGTCTCAACAACCCCATCATCCCACCAATTTGCCAAAGATAGATACGGACGATGTTTCGTTTCCTTCATCTTGCTGATTTACACCTTGACACTGTGTTTGCGTCGCGGCGGGATGGCACGCGGGAACGTTTGCGATCGGCTGTCCGTCGTGCGCTTGAACAATCTGTCGATTTCGCCATTGTGGAGAAGCTGGATGCTGTAGTAATCGCCGGCGACCTCTTCGACAACGATCAGCTTTCATACGCCACGGAAAAGTTCATTGTCGGCCAGATGGAGAGGCTCAATGACTCGGACATTCCGGTTATCTATTGTACAGGAAACCACGATCCTGGAGGGCCGACAAATCGAGCGTCTAGAATTGACTGGCCGTCGAACTGCCACTTGCTCGACTCACCCGATCCGCGGCTAATTGACCTTACAAGCCGAACGGGATTTGATGTATCCTTTGTCGGCGCAGGTCACGATAGTCCGGACATCCGAGAGAACCTTGCCAGCAAGTTTCCAGTCGCGACATCGGTGCGACCGCACGTCGGCGTGCTGCACGCTCATATCGTTGAGTCGACATCGGGGTCATCCCACAAAAAATATGCACCGGCGTCGAAAGATGATCTTGTAACCAAGGGATATGCTTACTGGGCCCTGGGTCACATCCACGTTCGCCAACAAATAAGCAATTTCAGAAATGCCTGGTACTCCGGCAATATTCAGGGACGAACTCCCCGCGAGTCCGGACCAAAGGGAGGTCTCCTCGTCACGATTGATAAATCCGGATTGAGCGATGTCACGTTCTGCGAGTTTGGACCAATTACATGGATCGATGTCGATGTAGAACTTTCATCGGATGTCGGACACCTTGATCAACTGGCTCGATTACTTGAAGCTTCGGCAGAGAGGAATCTTAGTGCAAAGCGTGCAGAGACTATTGTACGATTTATTCTCACGGGAGCATCGTCTCTGTCCACTCTTTTGAGACGACCGGTCGAAGTTGATGCGCTGGAACAGAGCATGCGTGATGTACTGGGGATTCTAGATGTTCAGATCGACTCATATCGGGTTTCGACTCCCCGCGATCCGGAACAGTATCGCGCCGAACCGAATGTGCTGGGTGAAGCGCTGTCATTCCTCGACGAAGTCCGGCAGGATGCCCGTGCAATTACGGTCGATCTGCTCGGGGACGAAGCCGTGATAGACTGGTCAGATGCCTCCGAGGAAATGCTTGATGATTTGCTCACCGGAATCAGCGAAGATATTATCGAGCGCATGGTAAAGGACGCATGAGATTTACTCGTGCAAATATTGATTCATATGGTCATTTCGCCGGCCGGTCATTCGAGATAGATCCAAAGCGGATAGTTGTTATTCATGGACCGAATGAAGCGGGTAAAACCACGTTTGCCTCATTCCTCACCACGATGATGTTCGGTTTCAGCCCGGGCAATATCGATCAGCATCCTTACGCTCAACTGCGTTCCAACGAAAAGCGGTTGACCGGTACACTGGAGTTTGTCTCCGGAGATCGACGGCGGTGCGCGATATATAGAGAACTCAAGTCGACTCCGAAATCACGATACACTTCTGGAGAAGGATTATTCGGCGACGAAGAAGATTTACGCAACAGGCCAATCCCGAGCGTAGATCACATTAATCGACGAGTCTTCAAGTCAGTCTATTCACTCTCACTTTCCGATATGGATGAGATTGAATCCCGCACGTGGGATTTCATTCAGGATCGACTGCTCGGAGGTTTGGGAATGGACTACATCAAACCCGCTCGAGTGGTTATAGAAAGCCTGGAACAGGAGGCCAAGCAGTTCTGGAGACCGGATAGACGGGGAAAGCCAGTTTCTTCGGAGATTGAGCAGAGACTGAAACAACTGCGAGAGTCACGACGCAAGGCTCGTGAAGTAGATCAGCGCGTCAGGGATCTTGCGGTGAAGATTGGAGAACTGGAATTATCGATAGACGGATTAAAGAAAGAACGGGCCGAGCTGAAATATCGGCAGCGAATAATCAATCGCGCCCGCCCTGTCAATACGCTCAGGCAGCGAATTAGCGAACTGCGAAGCAAAGCCGGCGACGTCAGTCCCTATGCTGAACTACCGGCGGACCCCATTCAGGAATTGCGTGAACTGCGGGATAGAAAATCAGAGCTTCAGGAGCGCAAACTGGCTCTCGAGTCACGGATACGAGAGGATTCTGCTACAATCGACAGTTATGGCGACAAACAGGTCGCCCTCCGGACTGTCGAAGACGAGATAAGGTCGTGGACCTCCAGGGTAGGGCGTCATGAATCCAGCGTCGCGGAGCTGGACGAAACAAATGCGCAGATTTCCGAACTCTCCTCGCGGTTACAACCGGTAGCTGAATCATTGTTCGGATCAACTGACCTGAAGGAAATTCTTGCGCAACTCAATTCGGTTAACCAATCTGCGTTGCTTTCTGATATTGGTTTGATTGCGGACGTGGAATCTGCTCGAACGTCAGACGGTGAAGCAACTGCTAGACTGAAGAAAGGGCAGACCATCGCGCTCGTAGTTGCATTAGCCGGTTTATTGTGTGCCGTGACTGGAGTGGTTCTGGCGAATGCCTTTGCTATTGGTGCCGGACTGACAAGTTCAATCCTTGCAGTCGCGTTCTGGCTGATAGTAAGGCCTCGTTCGCAAGCGTCAGGCGATCTTCGAGTTGAGAAGCAAGATGTAGTCAATCGAATTAATATGCAGTTGGGTCTTCTGCGGATCGATTCCAACAGGATGAGAAATGGAGTACCTGATTCGAGGCTCGCTCCCGACATGCAACGATTGTGTGATGGTGCCAACGAGTACGTGAGACTGATGTCAAGGCACAGGCGTCTGTCGGAAACGGTCGCTGATGACAGACAGCGATTACGCGTACTTACTGAAAGATTGGGAACTGATAATCACGCTCCACCGACGGTACTAATAGCCCGAATGTCGCGAGATCTTGAAGATGCCAACTTCAGATATCAGTCTTCGGAGAAAGCCAGACACCGAACGGACTCGGTCAGGACTGACCTGGACCGCACGGATGCTGCAATAGAAAAGCTGGACAGGCAGGAATCACATATGGCCCGACTCCTTGAACAGTGCGGTGACGGTGATCTGCGTGTGGGAGCAAACAGCATTATCTCAAAGCGCCGTGCCCAGATCCACGCCGATCAATTGAGCGAAACACTCGACAAAGATTATCCGGACTGGCGAGATCTCCTTGACCAGGAGTTGAGCACGCGGAAGTTCACCGAAGGGGAGGTTGTGGGTACTGAACTTCGTCTTGATGAAGTGGAGGAGCAATTGCAGGCGGTTGCTTCGAGTCTCGCATCCGCTCGTGAGCAAATCCGATCGCTGCAGGATGCAAAGCCCGCGAGTGACATTGAGGGCGAGATTGAGGTTGCACGAAAAGATCTTCTTTCGGCCAAGATCGAGCGCGATCGCCGCATGCTTATTGCCGCAGTCCTGCGAAGGTCAGAACAGAAATTTCGAGACCAGCATCAACCTGATGTGATCAAGAAAGCAAATGAATACCTGAAGATCATCACTTCAGGTCGGCACAACAAGCTCGTTCTCGACGACCTGACAGGAAGTTTGAGATTGTGGTCTGAAGATGAGAAACGTTATCTCAACGTCGATCAACCGCTTTCTCGAGGAACGCTTGATCAGATCTATCTTGCTCTGAGAATTGCCATCGTGGATCATCTGGATCGAAACCACGAGAAGCTTCCTGTTGTGATGGACGAGGTGCTGGTGAACTGGGATGCCGGGAGACGACAACGAGCCTATGCAATACTCAAGAAGTTGTCTATCGACAGGCACGTACTCATGTTCACATGCCATCAATGGATGGTCGACGAAATTACCGACGTGCTCGATGCCCAGGTTATTACGCTGGGGTAATAAAAAACCCCGGAAGCTAACAGCTCCCGGGGTTGACACTAAGGACCTCGATACCTACTCGCCTCCAGAAACCAGGAAACGGGCACCGACAGTGAAGTCGAGGTGGTGTGCGTTGTTGTCCGCAAAAATCAGATTAAACGATGGGCTGACAAACAGGAACGTGCTGGCGACGACATTATAGGTGACCGTGCCGAGAACACTCCATGCAAACTTGGTGGAGCTGTCACCCTCAAATCTGATCTGAGAGTCAGCGGTCTTGCCAAGAATGATGTCCGGGTTGTTGATATCAATAGCAAGTCTGCTGAGACCAATTTCGCTACCGGCTTCATAGCCGAGCTTGGATTCACTCGGAAACTTGTATCGACCACCTACCATCAAATTGATTGATGTCAATGTGGCTTCAACAATGCTTTGCGCGTTGTCGAATTTATACCGGTTGTACTTCAACGTTCCGGTAGCGTCTATGGTTGAACTGAGGCCGTAACCTGCTCTTCCACCCAGAGTCATTCCAGAGTTGTAGGCATCTCGAAAGTCGCTATCCGTTGGCAATGCGAGACCTGCCGCTCCCTCGACCCAGATGGGGTTCTGGGCGAATGCCGTCCCAACCAACATCGCGGCGAACGTAAAAATCAATGGTAAACGTTTAAACATCTCTATCCTCTGAATAATTCATCAAGTGCAGGCGGGGTGGTTTTATCGCAACCACAAATAACCTTTCAAGTCGCAAAGATAACCACCGGTGTGATCTCTTCAAAGGTGTCAGGTGCAGCCTGAAATCTCCAATCGATTCTCTGATAGTAAAGATTGAGAAGACGCGACTGTCTATTTCAGTGTACAGGGAAAACCCAATTAATCGCTGTAATCAACGATTTCGACCTGCATATCTGTGCGGCAAATGTTTTGTATGAGACTCGCTAAGTCATCTAGAACTAAAAGATTGATGCGGCACGACGTCGCGTATGCGGAGGGAAGTACCATGAAACGAAATCTACTGGGTTTAGCCATCTTTGCGGGAGTCCTTGTCGGATGTAACCAGGGACCTGTTGGTCCTGTGGGTCCTGAGGGAGCACCAGGGAACGCCAATGTGTTTTCTGTAAACTTTACTTTTTCTGTCGACGACGCAATTATCAATGGCAATGTCGCATCGGTTCAGTTTGACGTCCCCGGTATAAGTCCGAGGGTTGTCGATGAGGGTGCTGTTCTGGTATTCTTCCGCGACCAGGGTACGTGGACATCTATGCCGTTTGTCTTCAGCGTAGAGTCTGAAGATCTCGCAGCTGTCGATTACACGATAAACATGGCATACGGATACGACGATGAATTCCTGGAAGTCTTCTACGAAACCTCCGTGGAAGATCCGGATTTCGCTCGTGACGTTTTCCTCGATCAGCCGAATCGTGAAATGAAAGCAGTAATAATTGACGGATTCTTTTCGAAGACGCACGTTGATCTTACGGACTATGATGCGGTTGCTGAGCACTACGGTCTCAAGTAGTTGCCGAAACCACACACGAAAAAGGAGTCGTCCCAAATTGGGACGGCTCCTTTTATTTTATCTCAAAATGAACCGCCGTTGGGTAGTCTATAGGATTATGAGGGCACGCCGATATATGCGGAAAGCCGCGCTAACTTATACACTTCCGGACGCATGACGCAAGGAGAATTCAATCGCGAGAGTAGTACGCAGAGAGGCAACACTCCACACCTGAGACGCTTCCTCACAACATTTTTTCGAACAGCATTGGAAGAGTACCGAGAGGCAGGATGCCCTTTCGGAAAGAACGTAGATGCAATGCTGGTCTGGTTCGAGTACAACCAGAAAACGACAGACAACTAAGTATCATCCTTCAGTTAAGTCATTAACCCCGATTGCTGATTCAGCATCGGGGTTTTTTCTTGGACTTGACCGCGGATGAATGACGCACCTGAAGCATGGGGGTCTACAGCTTCACAACACGCAGAGCTGCCAATCCTTTTCTTGAGGTGACCTGAACAAAGTAGACGCCGGATGGATATCCTGTAAGGTCCACTTTGAACTCCGGCTGACTACCGAGGCTGACCTCCAGCACTCTACGACCGGTAATGTCGAATACAGACGCGCGGGCACTCGGATCAATAATACCGTTCCGGCGGAGGGAAAATGTATCTGAAAACGGGTTCGGGTACGATACTGCTGTGCTTTGTTCGCCAGGTAAATCATTCTCTATTGCTGAAACCCTGTTGAGGTCGAATCTTGCGAACGCTGGCAGGTGGTCTGAAGTAGTGCTCGAATAGGAATTAATGGCATCAAGAAGTTCGTCATAATGATCGGTCGAAGATGCCACGAGGTACGGAAGAAACTCGTTCGTAAGCAGGATGTGATCGATGGTCGACCCCGATGTACACGAGAAGTTGGAACACCACGTATTTCGTCCATCCTGTTCCATTTCCTGGGTTGCAAAGAAGTAATCGTCGGGGTCCATCAGGAAGTTCTCGTATGGAGAATCCTGCCCAAACGTAATTGACGAGGCCAGTTCATCGTTGAAATCACCGAGAATGACAACAGGTTCATCTTCAAGGGTCGTGAAGTCGATGTGATTCTTCAACCGTCCGGAAGCAGCCTTCCGTTTATTGTACGACTCCAGATCTGAGAAGGCCTTCATGTGAATCGTAATGAACGTGACTACCTGTGAAGAGTCGCCGATTGTAATCTCAGCCTTCATTTGAAGCGGTGGCCGCGTGGCAAAGTCGCTATCAAAAGATGTCAATATGTGTGATTGGCTAATCAGGCGCACAACCTCGGTATTGTACAGGAATCCAATCTTCTGTTCGCTGCTTTCGGTCGCCAGGAATCCGCTATAGTTTGAACCGAGTGAATCCAGCAGTCGTGTGAAATCACTTGCGTCTGCAATTTCCTGCAGTGCCCACATGTCGATGCCCGAGCTCCTGAACACATCGAGTACGTTTAAGATTTGCTGCTCGTCGTTCGAGGGTCCGTTCGGGCCCCCAAACCATTCGATATTCCAGGTAGCGAGATCGAATGTTGTACCGGTTCCTTTTTCTGGTATTGATTGTCCAAATCCTGTGACGGATATAGAAGGCAGCAGAACGAGAGATAGCACAAGTCTTAGATTCAAAACCGAGAGTCCGATTAGCGATGAAACTGGATTGCGTCGATGTGAGTCTCGACAACACACGGTAACGGCGAACATAACGTCAGGTTCTGAAACTCTAATCGTATGCTAATGAGGTGCTCATGCAGCAGATTCAGAATCTGATTAACTTTAACTGGGGAGGAGGAGTGGTGGCCCCCACGTGCAGCGATCAAAATCGTTTATTTCTGACCTGGCCCAATCTCTATTCGAAGTCAGTGTTCAGTCTGAAGCGACTTATGCGGTTGTTTCCCGTATCAGCCACGTATACAATCCGGTTCGAATACGCGACACCACCGGGAGAACTGAATTGCGTCGAGCCATCCCCACTCCCGCCGAAAGAAACAACAACCGGCGTCCTGCTGGTCGAGCCAGCCGGCGGGGCAACACCTTCGACACCATTGGCCGTAAACACAAAAAGGCTGTCCTTTGCAGAGTCTATTACAAACCAGTACTGAGTGTTATCACCGGCGAAAGTGATATCAGCAGGATTGTCAAACTTGAACTCTTCGTACAGGAATCCGCTTCCACGCGTAGTATCTGTCGTAATACTCAATTTGTCACTATCCGGGCGATAGACAATGCCGTCAGGCGTTTCAACAGCCAGTATCGACAGCACACTAAACCGGAGTGGTGAACCATCCGGAGGTGTTTGTGCGATTGCAAAGTGCTTTACCGGATTAAACGACTCTCTCTGCGGAGGCTGAACAAAGGTCATTACCGACGATGGACCAATGGCGCTCCGAAGACTCTCGCGCGCCGGGTTTAGCGGGACCGCCTGAGTGTTTATCCCTTCTTCGTTGAACTCCAGAATCGCATTGTGCGGAAAGACCAGACTTCCGGGCTCATTCAAGGGTCCTGTGCGCGATACGAAAATGTTGTTGTTGTATAGAATAGCTACACCGGTGAATGAGACTTGCTCATCAGTATCCAACGGGTCCGGTAGCTGAAATTTTCTAGTGTCGTCGTCAAACGGATGCCAGATTATTGATGTTATCTGCGGATTACCGGTCGTAATATCAGCATACTTCAACACGACGGGTAGATTCCACGTTCGGTTGTTAACCAGTGTGTCACGTCTGGCCGTCACGTAGACATTGAGTTTCCGATCCTGAATGACTGATGAACCGCCGCCCGGGATGGCAACAAAATTGGCAGGGCGTCCGGATCTATCCAGGATATGAAGTCCTCGATCATCGACGACATAAATAAAGGAGTCGTACCCTACGTAAACATCGTGTGGGCTTTCCAGAAATGCACCGTCTCCCGACCGATCGAAAAATGGAAATAGAGGAACATAGTTTACTTCATCCAGGAGACTCGGTGGTGTTCGGCCAGCCTCAAAGATCTCCTGGGTCGTGTCGTCAGATTTTGAGCCCCAGATAGAGTCACAACCAGTGAGCGAAACCAACACCCCTACAAAAGCAGTGACCACGATACCGATGCGGAAAGGATAATGCATGTCGCTATAGCCCAACGTTTATTCCGATGCGGTGTATGGAGCCCAGGCGTTCAAGACGACTAAACCCGTAGTCAAACCTGATGTCAGGACCAAGTCCGGGAATCATAAGGCCGACGCCTGCACTTGGTGTCGTGTACTCCTCAATACCAAATCTGTAGCCTGATCTGAGAATCAAGGTACCGTTCCAGATATACTCGGCACCGACATTCCAACTTTCGACGTTGTCATTCGGATTACTTAGCTGTACAGACACCGAGAGGTCACTGGAGGGTCGGTTCTGGAATACGTCGTAGGCGACGGATAAAAGAAATGTCGTGGGAGGAGTCATAGACTCGAAATCGGTTTCCACGACTCCGATTGATTCTCCGATGACCGTTCTCTCCAACTCACCCGACGGACTTGCATCGAGACCGAAGTTGCGGATTGACACACCCATTTGAGCACCCGTACCTCCCACGCGGTAGAATATCCCTAGGTCGAGAACAACAGTTTCGGTCGAAATGCCGGCAACACTTTCCTGGACATATTTCGCTGTCAATCCGTAGCTGAACAAATCCGTCAATCGCTGAGAGAACGTTAGCGATGCAGCAAGGTCTGAAAGAGCAAATGTCTCTCCAGTACCGAACGGTTGGAACTCTGTCGTGACATTCATGTCGCCGGAATTCAGTGTCTGTACGCTCGCTCCGAGTGATACACCGCCCCGGGACAGTGGATAGATAAAGGCTATATACTCGAGACGAACATCAGCAAAATATTCAGTGTGACTGAAGCCGAGTTGCATTCCTTGCGACTGCGAGGCCAGAGCGGGATTCCAGAACAGCGAACTTGCATCAGTCGCCGTCGCACCGACAGTGTGACCCATCGCTGCACCACGAGCGTCGACTGGTATTTTCAAAAACTGAAAGCCTGATGTCCCCGATCGATCACCACCGAACGTAGGAAATATCTGGCCTGATGCTTCCATCATACACACCGACGCTATCAGCATGGCAAGTACTAAACTGTACGGGCGTCTCAAGGCGTTACTATGTTTGTTTAGATAGCGCATTAAAATCGGAATGAAAGCCCAAGCATAATGTGACGCTGTGGAAGAAATCTGGCCGGATTAAACGGTGGAAGACCAGATGTTGTCGGATCCTCATACCGCGGATCGCGAGTCCCACTCGGCACATCGTAGGTCGGATCACCTCGAAGTGCGGTAAAATCTGTGCCTGCCGCCAACTCCGGATACGCTTCACCGGTTACCGGATTGACAATCACACTGTTCTTCTGGTTGAATACATTGGTTACTTCCAGTGTGAGCTTGACATTCGCCGGACCAACCTGCAGCGCTCGCTGCAGGTTCAAGTCAAACCATAACCACGAACTGCCTATCTCGGAGAAACGCTTCGAAGGATCCTGAACAGTTTCATAGATCGGTCTCCAGTCCTGCTCTCCCGTAAACGGGTTCACCTGATTGCCGGTGAATTCTACAGGTGTATATCGCTGACCGCTGCGGTAGGTGCCGGACAGGTAGAGTTGCAGTTTGTTCAGGCCTGGGATTCCCCAGAGCGGTGCATCTTTATCGTGGGTGAGAGTAACGCTCGTCTTCAGATCAATCGGGCGATCCCATGCCAGGGGGGTTTCAAACGTGTTGTCAATGTCGCCCCGCGCGAGGAAATCAACCAGCGCATCGTTGTTGGTCGAGCTAAGCCCGGTAGCCTTGGAGAACGAGCCAGAAACCTGACCCTGGAACCATCTTCCAACGCGTTTCAAATAGCTGGCTTCTATGCCTCGAACTCGTGCAAAGTCACCGTTCACTCTGAAGGCCCGTGTGGTTGCACGACCGGTTGCATCTTCAATCCGGACATTCTCGACTGTAATGAAGTCGAATTTGTCTCGCCAGAAAGCCGCGACGTTCAGGACGTCATTGCTGGAAAACTGATTCTTCAACCCCAGCTCGTATGAAATATCAACCTCTGGATCCAGATCAGGATTTCCGAGGTCCGCAAAGAATGACCTGTCCTGGAAGAAAGGATCAAGTCCGGTATAAACAAACGTCGGGTGCGGCAGCTTGGTTGAGTGCCCGTAGTTGAAGTACATGACCCTGTTTTCCTGAATCGGAAACGATACTCGCACTTTTGGAAGCAACCGCAACTTGTATCTAAGGCCGGCAAGCTTGATAGTATCGTTTCGATATGATTCTCGTACCGACTCGAGTATCGGAGCACGCTCGTCCTCAACCAGATCATCTACATATTTGCCTGGCGCCCAGTATTCCATTCTGGCGCCGAGGTTGGCAATCAGACCGCGATACCGCACCTGATGAGTGCCAAACAATGCCCCGCGCCTGGGTTTTACGCGCCAGATATCAGAGCTTTCACCAAGCCGATTGGTACTTGACGAATTGTCGTCAGAACCTATCGGCGCTCCGACCCAAGGCCTAATGACGTCAATCCACTGGTAGTCATTGAGTTTTGATTCGATCCCTAACGTCGTCCGATGATTTTTCGACTTCGAAAAACGCGTGTATGACGCTTTGAGCGTAATCTCTTCCGCGAAGTGATCGTGGAATCGAGTTGCTACGCCACCGTTGTTGATGAATCCGGATCCAGGAAGAACAAAAAGTGCATTCGGATTCACCGGCTGACCGTTATCATCGACAAAGATGCTGGCCGGGTAGGTGACTATGCTGAACGGATCCAGCTCACTATCAACATTGTCAGGTCTCCATTCTCGACCGTTCGCGTCAGATCGAAGGCGTGTAAACAATCTGCTGAACTGGACATCGTAGAATGATTGTTCACCGAGTACATGCGACCATTTAACGTACGATATAATGTTGTCGTGGGTATAGGTATTGGCATTCTCGGGTTGGAGAATGAAGGCGTACTGGAACCCGGGAGCAACGACGGCATCATTGCCCGTAACCTGCAGCGATCTTGTGTTCTGATTGACCGACAGGGAACGCTGATACGATCCCTGAACTTTCATACCGGGTTTCAACTGATATGTCAGTTTGCCGATGCCATTCCACCGGTTGCCTGTGCGCGGCATCCAGAAGTCGCTGGCAACGAGTGAAGACTGAATTTGATCAGGAGTCGCCGTTAGTCTCGTGAATCCATCCGAAATCTGGACCTGTCCGCTCGCAAAAAAAGTAAGTTTACCCTTGACGATAGGCCCGGACAGATTTGCTTCAAAGATCTCTTCCCTGAAGTTATAATTGGCATCGTTGTTAAAGCCAAGCTGATCTCGCTTGTGTGAGAAAAACCCGGAGTATGTGTCGCCGCCGTCCTGCGTTCTGACATTCACGACTCCCGACGTCACATCTCCAACCTCAGCCCCAACGCCACCGGTCGTCACTTCAATCTCACTGAACGAATTCGAACCTATGTCAAGTCCGAACCCGGTACCTGCGAGCGGATCCTTGGCGGATACTCCATCCACGATAAAACCTGTTTCTTCAGCACGTCCACCACGGATGTACAGCCCCGTCGGATCCCTGATCACGCCAACCTGTGTTGCCACAGCATCCTGAGCATCACGCAGCGGTGCGGCTTCGAGTTGCTCACGGGAAATTGAAAAACTGCTATTCGCACCCTCGACGTCGAGCAGCGGTTTCTCTCCGATAATAATGATTTCGTCATCAGTCGACAGCACAGCTTCAGACAGTTCGACATTCAAGGAGGTGGTCTCTCCATCCCGAATTTGAATGCCGGTAAACAACTTCGTTTCAAACCCTATGTAAGACACCTTGATGGAGTACTCACCAGCCTTCAAGTTCGGAACCCCATAGTTTCCGTCGATGTCCGTTGCGGCGCCGCTGTTTGTACCTACTACAATCACGTTCACGCCAATGAGACCTTCATTGTTGGCCGCATCCGTAACCTTGCCGGCCAGCACGCCCTGGGCATACGAACCTGTTGCAGGAAAAATGACCAGTAGAAACACCAGTAGCGTCCGCGGGCTGAGAATCGATATTTTCCAGTGTCGTTTAGTCACTATCGTTGCGGGAAGTTCAGTCCTTCGAGGAGAAGCTTGACAGCGTCACGAGCCGCCTCCGTGTCATCATTCTCATCAGAGAAAATGATCTCGCCGGAAGACTCACTCAATAAAGGCAACGTAAACAGGCCGACCCGTCTGTCCGCGCTCATTGATGCAACGGTCGTAGACCCAAACCAGGGACCTTGACTCCCGGATCGTGTCACGTAGGAGTAAGTACCTTCCATCAACGGGATATTGGTTGAGCCCGACACCGAGTACGGCAGCGTGGTAAAGATCAGACTGTTCGGTTTCAGAACTGGAAGCATCTGTCCTGTTCCGGGCACCTCAGTAGATGAGGAAGTAAGCGTTCCGCTGCTCATGCGCAGCTGCGGTCTCAGAGAATCCGGAAAGCTGATCAAACTGTTTATTGGCAGGAGCAGTAAGGCAGGGTTGCCCAGATTGTCCTCGGGGTTCGGTGGAAGCGTAATCGGCGAGTGCACCATAATCGAACCGCCATTATCGAAGAAGATATCGAGTACGCTGCCGACGAAAGGTAGATTGTTCGAGGTAATGTTATTGATGGTATTCGTTGATACCCAGTAGATGTGCTCGTACTGAGCTAGAAACTGGCGGATAGCAGGGTCAGGACTTCCCGGTAGAAATTCTGATCGAGGCGTATTTCCGGCGGATCCGGTAACAAATGGTGTTGATAGATCCCAGTAATCAATGGCGGTTCCTTCCGGCAAGTATTCCCGCAAAATACCAAGGTGGAAGGTCTGCTGACCCGGGAAAGTCGATTTCCTGAAATCGTTGACATAGAGTATGTCCCCCCGCGATTTCTTGATGTGCCAGGCGAACGACTGAACTGTACTTGTGGTGTCAGTCTGATCGACGGCACGAATATAGAAAGTGTTTTCTGCGTCAAGTAGCAGTCCCGGTGCAACGAGTGATGTCGCCTGAAAGCCGCGACCTGCAAAAATTCGTGCAGATGTTTCGGTTTGTAAATCGTCTTGCTTGTCTACATCTGCAACAAGTGTAACGAAGTCAATAGTAGGGTCGATGGGGATAAAGTTCAGGCTGTCATTAAGGCTGATCTCAATCCGATCAATATTTTCGATTCCTTCGGGGTCGTCTGCAATCCACGCAAATGAGAACACACCAAACGTGGTGTCAGGTGGAAGATCGAAATTACTGAACCGTATTTCAGGAGGTGCATTCTGAATCGGGAAAACCGTTTTTGCGGGTGTAGGATCGATGTTGCCTTCGTTATCTATAGCACGCACCTCAAAGACGACGTCGGCTTCCCTGTTGCCCCTTGGAATTGGTAGTAGTACAAGCGAGTCGTTTCGGACAGTATTTGTCCAGAGGTCTTCCGGGGCTGGACTGTCGTCTGTCGAGTAAAATCGTATATCAAAAGATGCGATGAAGCCGTCCGGGTCATCGCCTGACCACGAGACCAGTACCGTGCTGGATAGCCTGTCTCCGGTAACCAGATTGTCGACGAGCGATGTATCCCGAACGCTCAGCTGTGTATCTGGCGAAAGATTATCAAACCGCTCTCCGGTGATGTCTGAATCACAGGCGGCTACAACCAGAAGGAGAAAGAGAAATCCCCCGAATAGTATTGAGTTGATTTTGTGCGGCACTGGCAGAATTATAAAGCACCCGGGAGCGGGCCATCGCCCGCTCCCGAATACAATTCAACAACTTACTTGAGAAGTGTCATTGTTCTCGTTTCGATCTGCTTACCAGCCGATAGTCTGTAGATATACATACCACTGGCGAGTGAAGCACCGTCAAACGAGACAGTGTGTGGACCAGACGTCATCTCACGATCGACAATAGTCGCCACCTGGCGGCCAAGTAGATCATAGACCTGGAGCTGTACCGGCCCCGAGCTATCCAATGCAAACCTGATGGTTGTGCTCGGATTGAACGGGTTCGGATAGTTCTGCTCCAGTGCGAAACCTTCAGGCAGCTCATCGCCTTCGACACCGGTGACTACTCCGATATCCGCAGGGCCTGATGGAATCAACTTGTACTCTCCAAACGAGAACCACCATGTTCCCTGGATGTATCCAACGACATTGTTGTCATCGAAGGTATCCGCACAGAATGAGGAACTGATTCCGCCTGAGGCGTCATCCATCTCAACAGCGTTGTCTTCTGTGCCATCTGAAGAGAATGAGCATTCACCAAAGCCGGTGTCGGAGTTGACCATCGTCACGTTCTCGAATCTCAGCTGCATTCCCTCGTGCGCCTCAGAAATACCTGGATCCTGAAGAACATCTGTGCCAACTACTTTATGTCCAATCGCTGTTCCGGCACCGTTGTTGGTTGCGGTAACATTTTGAAGGACAGTCACGCCGAAGACTTCAACGATTTCCGCGTTCGTGATGTTAAGCTGATCTCCGATCGCAGCTGATGCTGCAACGTCTGCATCGTCGATCAAAACACCTGACCATGCTGCCATTCCAGCATCATCCTGAACAGAGAAGAAGCCCCATGAGTCTGCCGGATCCGACTGGACCGTAACATTGAGATCCATATCAACTACAGCGTTTCGGAACGGACTGTCTCCAGGTCCGCCATCTCCAGTTTCCTGAATTTGAGACACGTTAGTTATACCGGCCGTAATGAATCGAGTTGTTTGATCAGATGACTCAGATACACCACCTTCGCTATCTTCCGCTTCGATCCAGTACGTGACAAAAACGCCGTCAGCTTGTACCGGAATCTGGAATGTCCAGTCATTACCCGACGTGTTCGTACCGGTAACGGTAGTCGTATCCGAAGATTCAGAAGTAGTGTATTTGAGTTCCGCGCGGACAACAGTTCTTGACGGATCCGGCGTGATCGTTGCCGTGATGTCAAGCGGGTCAGAGCCTGGAACAAATGATGGTTTTTCAGGATCGTCCACGATAGGAGGTGACTCCGTAATCATGATGTCAGCATCCTCCATCACGTTGATGCTCAGGATTGCTCCGCCCGGGAGACCGACGTTAAACGGATCATCGCCATTGTTGGTAATGAATCCATACATATTCAACCGTGAACCCGGTGGAGGCGGTACGAAGTCGCCATCCTCACCCGTTCTGGGATTGAATAGGGTTGTGCTGTAGTCCGAACGGTCGTTCCTGACTCGCAGCGACGTGTCATAGTTGTTCATTACGGTCGCAGCATTATCTGACGACACGAGCCAGTCAGGCCTTGACGAACTGATGTCTCTCTGAACGACACTGACACCCGACATTGAAACGTACTGACCTCTAAGCGCGGCAAGATTGTTCCAATTAACCTGGACCGTACCGTTCCCCATGTCCATGTTGGCATCCGATGTCGTGATCGGCACAGCGTCAAGCAATGAGGCTGGAAGTCCCAGGCCTTCGTAATTGCCCAGGTTGTTGATAGTGATTGGTGCAATCTGCATTGTCGTGCCAAAAGGACCGACAGTACCCACCATTTCAACTACGTCACCTGGAAGCAGGTTAAGCG
>JABDKO010000179.1 GCA_013002165.1 Rhodothermales bacterium
CCTGATTGCTGGCGCCCGAAGGCTTCGCCTGCGCTGGACGATGTCCCCTCCGCAAACTGAAGCGTATAATCAACGGTCCAGGCTAGAGTACCCCCTCCGCGCTGGAACATCGATGCAGTGATTCCCCTGATCGTGCCATAATCCCTGTTGATCCACCGGATCGCAAAGTCCCCATTCGGATTACGTAGTATTTCCTGGCCCAGCAGGTTACGGACGTCCTTGGAAAAGACCGTCAACTCCATGCCGATCCGATCTGTGATACCCTGCTGCAATCCAACCTCAAATGAAAGCGTCCTTTCGGGGCTGATTCCTGCGTTGCCAAACGAGTTTACACTGGAAGCGGGGTTGACCTCATACTCGGGATTCGTGTACAGCAGACCACCCGCAGGGACCTGAAAGAATAGCCCTGCAGAAAAACGCATCACACCTGTCTCCGAAATCGGAAATGCGATACCAACACGGGGACTAAACTGATACTCGGCATCGGCAGCCACCCGATTTGAAATAGTCTGATCTGGATTTGAAGGATCAGGAATCTGAGCCAGTTCTGCCTGAGCCCAGTCAATCGGGATATCATAATCCGGATCGAAATAATCAAACCGAATACCTGCATTTACAATCAGGTTTTCGAATTCCATTTTGTCCTGAACGTATGCGGCAAGCTCCTTCGGATTTGTGTTCAGCCTGTTGTCCGCGAACTGGTCGGGTGAAGCCTGCGGCTGGAATCCCGTCCGGAACGAACGCTCTATCCCGAAGTCGCGGTTGTCAATGTTATGCAGCCGGGCAGAGAAACCAACCTTTGCCTGGTGGACATTGTTCGCCTGTATAGTGTAGTCGCCGACTACGGTGTGTGTCTGTGTCAGCTGGTCGCTTGTAAATAGGTCGTTACCACCGACGGCAAATGAGTTCACTCCCTGAAGACTGCTTAGCTGCGAGCTAACGTAGCGCGGGTCATTCTCGCTTTCGTAGAGCCGAACATCTGTCTTGTCACGCAAGAAACTGTACGACAGATTCGCAAATGATCTTTCGCTAAGCAGGAATCTCAACCCGAGAATGTGGGTCTGATTGAAAAACTCTGTTTTATTTACGGCATCCGGCACATATTTGTAGAAATGTGCATACGGTGTAAAGGTACCACCCTGCGTAAACACGTTGTAATCTACTTTGACGGCGCTGGAAAGATTGTAAGACATCGTGCCATTGATAGACAGACGCTCGGTTGAATTACGTGACACGAAATCACCGCTGCCTGTCGATTCTATCTGCCAGAATTCCTCGGGCAACCCAGAATTAAGCAGTTGCGACGAATCAGCAGGTGAGAACAGGTCGCGCGTAAGAAAATGAGATTTGTCATTGAGATACCGGACTGACGTCTGAATTCCGAGTCGGTCTCTGATCAAGGGTCCGCCGATCGAGGCTTGAACGTCTGTGACATTTCGCATGTCGGCAGCATCCCAGTATGAAACAAATTCTGATGAGAAATCACTTGCCGAGAGGTTATTCCCAGCGGCGACATCTCGTCTGACGAACTCAATGTCACGTGAGCTTGCAAGTGCACCGACGTAGCCGAGAACATTCCCCGACCACTTGTCTGCAACATCTTTGGTTACAATGTTGACGATGCCGGACAGCGCCTGGCCATATTCAGCATTGAAAACGCCAGAGATTACTTCGAGATTCTCGACCATATTCTGCTCGATCTCAAAAGAAGCATCCTGACTGAAAGCGTTATTAATTGGGACTCCATTTACAAGGTAGCCGACCTCTCCGGTACGGCCCCCGCGGAAGTGTCCATCAACAATTCCAGCCTGGAGGTCGATGGCTTCACGAATATTGGTAACAGGAAGCGATGCCAGCTGCTCTCCGTCGAGAACTGACGACGTCGTTGTCCGGTCAACCTGAACAATTGGCCTGTCAGCAGTGACAACGATTTCTTCTCCTTCGAAGACCTCTTCCCTCAGCTGAAAATCGACGAACGAAGTCTTGTTGACTTGTACGGAAATCCCGGTTTGCGTTACAGGAGCAAAACCGATGAACGAGGCACGGACACCATAGGTACCCGGGCTGACCCGAAGAATGATATACTGACCATCTATGTCCGTGACCGTACCCTGTGTGGTACCGTCGATAGACACGTTAACGCCGGGGAGTGGAGTACCATCTGCGGCATCCACAACCGTTCCCCTGATTTTACCCGTCGTTTGAGCCGAAGCAATTACCGGGACAAGCAGCGCGGCAATCAGCAATACGAGAGTCGGCAGATAATACCGTGTAGACGACATTTAGATTGGGATCTATGACGACACAGCCGGGGCCCTCTCCAGGAATGGAGGACGTGGAGAAGGCCCACTGTGTCGAACGTGGTGTTTAAAGATTACTTGAGCAAGATCATTTGCTTGGTCTGGCTAAATGATCCAGCCTCGAGCTTGTACAGGTACATTCCCGAAGACAATCCTTGTCCGCTGAACGTGACAGACTTCGGTCCGGCTGTCATTGGTTCGCCCTGCAACAGTGTCGCAACTTCCTGACCAAGAACGTTGAACACTTTCAGAGTTACCAGATCACTCGACGCCAGGCTAAACCTGATCTGCGTCGAAGGATTGAACGGGTTCGGATAGTTCTGATCCAGCGCGTGTGTGGTCGGCACGTCGACAGCATCGTCGACCGATGTCTGTGTTGCACGACCCGACATCGCTGTTGCCGGCCACTGATTCGGTGTGTTCCACCACTGACCGTCCGCATTGTTCTTGATGCTCCACTGAGTCTGATGCTCACGACCGGAACCATCATCATCGTTCAAAGCGATGTTGAACGCAATCAGTCTGGTTTCAGTACCCGTTGGAGGAGCCAGAACGACGTCTCCGTCAGCGGTACTCTGGATGGCGTTGAGCGGGAACAGCGCAAGCACCTTCCATCCAATCACAGCACCTGCCTTTCCTGATCCATCATCTAGCACATCATAAGCGACACCGCCGCCCTGAACGTCTGCATTGATGCTTCCGGCAACAAAGGCACTCGTGCCTATTATCTCGCCGGTGTTCTCATCATCGAATGCTGCGATACGGAACTGATAGTCAGCATATGTACCGCGCTCGAAGTTCTGATGAGGAGTACTCGTCAGAATGGAACCGCCAGCGTCACGGACATCATAGTTGCTCCAACCCATTTCAATACTGTCCCACTGCCATGCATCAGCGCCGGAAACGACACTACCCAGCTGGATAAAGTCATCCGTTACTTCAGCGTAGACAAAGAACTCGTTCAGGTTCGAGAAACCGGTCCAAACTTCTGCCGACAAATCAGAGTCATCCGGAGGTAGAGCTGCATCTCCCTGGCTCTGGTGCGAAGCATTGATACGGAACGGCTCGACGGCTGGAAAGCCCTCGGGAGAGACGTTGCCCGCGGCCAGGTTGTTGAATACGGTCGTAGCTTCTGCATCCGTCATTTCAAGAATGATCGGCTGGATCGGGAGATTTGGATTCTCGAGCGACCCTGCAGAGACACTGACATCCGGATTCTCCACGCCGAAGAAGCTCAGACTTGTCACCGCGTAATAGAACGATATGTCTGAAAATTCTGCTGACGGAAGTTCGAACATATGTTCGACCGATAATTCGTCGTCAAACGCAAGCGTTTCTAACAACTGAACACCGTCAGCCGCCGGATCGGTTATCGCTGACTCGCTGACGTACACTTTGTATCCGCCAAAATCAGGTTCCGATGACCATTCGATGAGATTGAATCCCTCGCTGGCCGTATACGTGACAGCAGTCATTGGACCAGCCGGATCATTGGCAGCAGAGAGGTCAAGTCCAGCGTTACCGACGTAAACATTGTCCAGCCAGATCGGTCCACCGACATTGGTGTTGTTATCAAAAAACACGCCAAGGATTCGCACGTTGGTCCATTCGAACTCTCTAAAGAGATTAGGGTTGTCTCCAGAGTTAGGTCCCATTCCGTCCATCGCAATCGGGAAACCGCCAGTAGACCATGCTCCACCGTAGACCCATGCATTGAACGTTTCATCCATCGTTCCGCTGTCTTTGGCATCCTGCAATTCCTGCCATGTAGCTGGCGGAAGCGGGATGG
>JABDKO010000198.1 GCA_013002165.1 Rhodothermales bacterium
TCCGGATACTGATCTGCTCTTGCCTGCGATGGATAATTGTTTTTCTTGTTCATGTTTCCTGATAAACTATGTCCAGCCGAGTTGCCTGATACCGGACGACCGATTGATTTGCTTACGGATGATTCAATTTCATTAGTGTCTCAAAAGTGTACTCATCCGGAGCCTGCACAGCATTCGGCGCGTCACTATTGAGACGAAAGTCGCTGCCTACGCCGTTTCTGGCGTATTCAGGCCCTATCCGGGCTGTTCGACGATCGTTTTCTCCGGTGTAGCCAATTTCGGGCCAGAATGGACAGAAGCTGGTAGCCTGATTATCGTACAACAGACTCAATCCCAAAGGGGACTCGTCTTGTATATTACAGGCTCATTCGGCAATTGCCGACCTCTCAACGGCTGGATGTCGACCTAAAAATGTACGGAATAGTAACGTGAGTTTGAAACCAGTAATCGCTGACAGCGCCGGAACGATACGAACGACGGATGGCTAAGAAAAAGCAGCTCGTTCAGGTCGGCAAGAACACATTGGAGTTGTCCAATTTGTCAAAGGTGCTGTTCCCGGATGATGGAATCTCCAAGGCTGAAATCATTCGCTACTATCTGGAGATTACTCCGACCATTCTCAAGCACGTCAAGGGGCGGCCACTGACACTAATCCGGTTCCCCGATGGTATTTATGGCGAGCAGTTTTACCAGAAGAACCGGCCGGACTGGGCACCGGACTGGGTCGAGTATGTAACTCTGGGTGATGAAGAGAAGTCGATCGATTACATACTCGCAACCGATCAATCGACACTGGTCTGGCTGGCAAATCTTGCCTGTATTGAGATGCATCAGGTCCATTCCCGATCTCCCGATCTCGCGCATCCGGACTATATAGTTTACGATCTTGATCCGCCGGAAGGATATTCGTTTGAGGGAGTAGTCGACATTGCTTTCCGGCTGAAAGACCACCTGGAAGGATATGGATATCATCCGTTCGTAAAAACGACCGGACGCAAGGGTGTGCACGTACTTACGCCAATCAATGCCAGATGGGATTTCCACACGGCGTTCGAGGCGGCTCAGGATTTGGCCAAACCATTCGTGCAATCGAACGGCGCAGACACCACCCTCCATATACGGAAAGAGTCACGAAAGGGGAAGGTGCTGATCGATATCTATCGAAATAGAACCAGCCAGTCTATCGTCTCGGCCTACAGCCTTCGCGGAGTGCCCACGGCGCCGGTCTCTATGCCCCTGGACTGGGACATTCTCGCTGATATAGATGACCCGACTGCATTCGATATTTCCAATGTGCTTGAATACGTTACGACCAACGGCGATGCATGGGAGGCTATCAGGGCATATGCAGTCGACATACACACGGACCGGAAAAAATCGATCGCCGCCCCGCGCGAACTGGAACTGACAGGAAAGTTCAAAACACCCGACCAGCTCGAGGAATACGAAAAGAAACGATCCTTTGATCGGACGCCGGAGCCTGAAGCTGTGCCGGGCCTAGGCGATGGCTCCAGTTTTGTGATTCACCGGCACCATGCTTCACGACTGCACTACGATCTTCGTATCGAGGAAAATGGTGCCCTGCGTTCATGGGCCGTACCGAGAGGAATGCCGCCGATGCCCGGCGTTCTTCGACTGGCTGTTGCCACGGAGGACCATCCGCTGGAATATCTCACGTTTGAGGGCGAGATACCGAAGGGGCAGTATGGTGGTGGAAAAATGTGGGTCTACGCTCAGGGTCGCTATGAAATAACGAAGGTTAAGAAGAAGGGGTTTTACTTCAGAATACACAGCGAGCAGCTTTCCGGTGAGTACCGAATTCATGAGAGCCGCGACAAGCAGTGGTTACTGGAACGGGTGGACATTCCCCAGGTGGACTGGCTGGTGCAGCCGATCGATTTTATGCTTGCTACGAGTGAATCGGAAGTCCCTACAGGCCCCGATTACCTGTACGAGGTGAAATGGGATGGTATTCGAGCGATGATCACCATCAATGATGGCGAGGTCACGATACGAAGTCGCAACCAGCGCGATATTACGGCGCAGTTTCCGGAGCTGTGCGTTCCGGAGCTGGCGTTCAGAGGCAGCACGGCGATTCTTGATGGAGAGATTGTCTGCCTTGATGAACATGGAAAGCCGAACTTCCGCAAGGTCATCAATCGCTTGCAACGTAAAACTGAATCTGCCATTGAACGGGGCCGCGTCAAGAATCCCGTACACTGTTATGTATTTGACTGCCTGTACCTTGACGGCCGCCCGATCATAAACGAGACGCTGGAGAGAAGGCGCGAATGGTTGACTGACCTGATCAAGCCCGAGGTCCCATATCGAGTCAGCCAGGTAGTGGAGGAAGGTACCTCACTTTTTGCGGCCGCCCGCGAACACAATCTTGAGGGCATCATGGCCAAGGACAGGACGAGCCGGTATACTATCGGTAAGCGAAGCAAGAGCTGGATCAAGATCAAGGTTCGGCAGACAGTGGACTGTGTAATAATTGGATATACAGCAGGCAAGGGCGATCGGCAGGCCGTATTTGGAGCATTACATATCGCTACGTTCGACGATGGCGAACTTACGTATGTTGGAAAGGTCGGGACCGGATTTAACTCGGCGACAATGAAGAGCATATACGCCGAAATCGTTAAGTTACAAGAGGTTGACAAACCTATCGAGCAGAAGCTGGTAGACGACGCGGAAACTGTTTGGATAGACCCGGTGTTGATTTGTGAGGTTCAATATGCGTCGCGTACCAGTGCTCAAACTCTCCGTGAACCGGTTTTCGTCAGGCTTCGCCCCGATTTAGCTGTCGAAGATTAGTTCGATGACCATAGAAAACAAGAGGTCTCCGTCATGCGGTCGATTTGGAAAGGACACATACGATTCTCCCTGGTTACGATTCCCGTGAGGATCTATGGTGCAATCGAAACTGCTGAAAAAATTTCTTTCAACCAGCTGCATAAGGAAGATTTCGGCCGTATCGGCTATGAGAAACGTTGCAAGAAATGCAGCGAGGTGGTCAAAGGAGATGACATCGTCAAGGGCTACCAGTACGAACCCGACCAGTACGTTATTGTAAATGACGAGGATTTCGAAAAGATCAAGTTGAAAAGCACAAAGATCATTGAGATCGAAGGCTTCGTCGACCAGAAAGATGTTCATCCGACCCTGTACGATACTCCGTATTTCGCCGGTCCGGACGGTGCCGTTGCTTCAAAGGCATATGCTCTACTGACTGAAACTCTTGCCAATTCGGGAAAACTTGGAATCGGAAGGGTTGTACTTCGGGACAGGGAAAGTATTATGCTCATGTCACCGGAAGGCCCCGGCCTGATGCTTTACAAGCTTCGTTATCCCAAAGAAGTACGCAGCATTGCATCGGTACCAGAACTGGATGGTCTTGAAGCCGACAAGGAGCAGCTCAAACTTGCGCAAACTCTTGTGGACTCAATGACGGTCAATTTCGAAGACATTGAATTAAGTGACCGTTACAAGGATGCCCTTCAAGAGGTCATCGACGCCAAGGTAGCCGGTAAAGAGATTGTTATCGTAGAAGAAGAAGAGCGACCTGTTGTGGATATAATGACGGCGCTTCAGGAGAGCATCACTCAGGCCAAGAAGCAGCCGATGAAGAAGGCGACCGGGAAGCGAGCGAAAACTGCAGCCTCAGGTAGCAAAACGTCCAAAAAGAAGAAGACAGGGTAGATAGACGAGATGGGTGTAATTCTGGAGTTGCCCAAACGGGCACCAGAGAAGTTTGGTCACAAGCGCGTACGGAAGCACAAGCAGCAACGTGACCTCGAGAGAGCTGGACAGATGAATCTGTTCTTGGCAGAGGCGCGCATATTGTCGCTTCCGTCCCGCCTCTCCCCATTTGAGGAAGCTCTCCTTCTCGATGACCGCGGGAATGACGCGGCAATTGCACTCTATCGCGCGGCGATCGAGGCGGGTGACTATCCTGCAGATTCCTATTGCAATCTCGGAATCCTCGAATCACAGGCTGGCAAGATTGATGACGCTTTCGATTGCTTCACCAAATCGCTTGGCCTTGACCCCGTGCACTTCGAATCGCACTATAACATCGGAAATCTGTTTTTCGATGTCGGCGAATTGCGCTCGGCGCGCGTGCACTATCAAATTGCAAAAGGGATTCAAAATGATTTCCCGAACCTGTACTTCAATCTCGGCCTCGTCCTCGCTCTCGAGAAGAGCCACGAGGAGGCGCGAACTGTTCTTATGAAGTACAAGCGACTTGCATCCGAAAAGGAAGCAGCGAAAGCGGATGGTATTCTCGAGGCTCTTGAGAATGCGTTGACAATGTCGGACAGCAGCTAGCTTAGGCGTATCAGGCGTTTACCGTGCAGTTTTGATCCAGCCGGCTGTTGCCTTTACCATTGCATGCATGGTCTCTTCGGTATCGAGCGGATCCTTTTTCCGGGTTTTGAAAGAATGATCAGCTCCCTCGTACACTTTCAGTGTCGCGTACTTATCGATTGACGCACAGACTTCCCTGATCATATCAAGGTTGGCCAGTTTGTCACGGGTGCCCTGGTGAAAAAGCATCGGGACATCGATTTTCGCAAGGTGTGCGGCGCGATCAACGGAGTCGCGGCCGGGAGCATGCAGCGGAAATCCGAAAAAGATGAGCCCCTGAATCCCGGGCAGCATACCCTTTGCGGCAGCTATGGAGCCCATCCGGCCTCCCATGGACTTGCCGCCAAAGAAAACCTGTGCATTGGGGTACTCGTGCACGACCCTGGCAGTCACAGCCTCCACGGTCGCGAGCAGTATCGATTGGGCGTTAGGAGCGCGCTTGCCTTGCTCGGTATAGGGAAAATTGAAGCGGTATGTCCCGATATCTGCTTCATTCAGCAAGTCGGAAAGCGTCTGCATGAACGGATGATCCATACCTGCGCCCGCACCATGCGACAGTACAAGCACGCGTCGGCAACCATCCGGAACAGACGCAACAGCCGTCACGGCTCCTGCCTTCTCCGAAATCGCTACCGACACGCGTTTTGTCATTTTCCGACGGGCGCTATTTGATATACACTATTTGAGTAGTGTCATTGTGCGAGACTGTCGCTGGCCATTGACCTCAAGGCGGGCGACGTACAAGCCTCCCGGAACGTTTTCAGCGCTCCATGACACCTCATGCGTTCCGACAGGAAGCTGACCGTCAATCAACAGTTCGACTCGCCGGCCGAGCAGGTCATATACAGCCAGATTTACGTATGCTGATTCCTGCAGATCAAACGGAATGGTCGTCGATGGATTGAACGGGTTCGGATAGTTCTGCTGAAGCGCAAATGTTGTGGGCAGGCTGAAGTCGTCGGGATCAACGGCGGTGATTTCAACAACAGTTTGGGTGCTGTAGTAAAGATCAATGAACGTTCCAAAACCGAAGTCGATGATATCGACTGAGAAGATTGGGCCTGTTGGACCCCACCACTCGACAGTAGTTTCGACGAATACGAAACCGTCGCCGTAAACACGCTCTTCGTACTTGTATCGAAGTACGTCGAAAGAGCCATCCGGAGTTACCAGCGTTCCGTATCCATCAACGAAGCCCTCCTTGGCCACCTGTTCTGAGGAAAAAAGAGTGTCGGACGCAAATTGTTCATGAGTCACGGAGTCCATGACTACGGTCTGGTACGTGAACGGAAACGGAATATCGAGCTCTGCAGGAGTGTACAAAGATTTTAGTGTGTCGAGATCTCCGTCGTCGTCGGCGTCACCGATAAACACTGATCCTTGTTGCATGAGACCGCTTTCGTCAAAAAACGAATAGGATGCATTCTCAAAGTTGGACGTATCTCCTACAAGTGATGCAACCTGAATGAGATTCGCCGAGGCAAAATCAGGATCGTTTTCGCCCGGTGTACCGGCTGCCGAGGAAAGAAAATCGATATTGACGGTGTCCGTGACGGTCCAGCCGAATGACGTAATAACCCAGGTCTCGTTTTCGCCGGTCTGTTGACTAATGGCATACGCACCCGTCGTATCTGAGGGCTCGTAGTCAACACTTACAAGCCTTTTTCCGACAAGGGCTTCGAGGGTACTTTCGTCCAGCGTGATTTGCCCGGAAGCAGTGTTGACTATGAAAAGAACTGCAACAATAGTAACAATATGCTTCATCATTTGAACCCGTTTTTTTGGTAGGAGTGCAGACTAATTCAATTAAGCAATCTGGACAGCAAAGTCAAAGGATGCCGGCTCAATATCACATTTTTATGTTGATTCCCGTTTCATTCGCGGAACAACTGCAAAAGATTGCGTCCTGTCGATAATTGTTGCAACCAGAATGCCTGCAGCGAGTACCACCCGCCTACTTTATTTGATGCCCGCCGGGTATTCAATACGGACGCGCCCGTAGCTCAGCTGGATAGAGTATCTGACTTCGGATCAGAGGGTCGGAGGTTCGAATCCTTCCGGGCGTGCCAGAAAAAGTCCATCGCAGAAATGTGGTGGGCTTTTTTCATATTCAGAAGAATCGCATTCGGTGAGACTTCCCGCTACTGCAGACAGGCCACGACTCTCGAATCTAATTGGGGTCAAGATCGGCTAGATGCCTTATAATGCAGGGATCCAGATACTGATTTCCGGCGTCACGGGCCGCGACTATCTCGAAAAGTCGACTGTTCTCACGCCGTTTAAGCGTACAACACCATCATGGTTGGCTCCTCAATCGATCATTATCGCATAGAATCCGAACTTGGCCGCGGAGGAATGGGTGTTGTCTACAAGGCTTTCGATACGAAACTCAATCGATACGTCGCGCTTAAATTCCTCGCCGACCATCTCACAGCTGACCCAACCTCAAGCGAACGGTTCATTCGTGAGGCCCAGGCCGCCGCGGCTCTCAATCATCCGTCTATATGCTCCATACACGACATTAAGACGACTGATGATAACAGGACCTATATCGTCATGCCGAACTACGAGGGAGAGATCCTCTCGGATGTTCTCAGGCGTGGCGCGATCCCGTCGGACAAAGCGATTGACTACTGTCGTCAAACCGTTCTTGGTCTCCAGGCAGCACACGACCACGGAATAACACACCGCGATATCAAGCCGGGAAACCTTCTCGTCACAGATTCCGGACGGGTTGTAATTCTCGACTTCGGACTCGCCAAACTCCAGGGTGACACGGACCTGACCAAATCCGAAAGTACCGTTGGAACGATGGCATACATGAGTCCCGAGCAGGTGCAAGGATCTCCCGTCGATCATCGAACGGACATCTGGGCACTGGGCGTTCTTTTGTTCGAGATGTTGACGGGTGAAAAACCGTTTGCGGGAGATTTCGAAGCTGCCGTTGTATACAGCGTCGTAAACCAGGAGGTTGATGTAGACCGCGAAGACATCCCTAAAAGACTCCGCCCGGTCGTCGCAAGACTCCTCTCGAAAGATGTTAGCTCGCGATTCCAGAACATGTCGGAAGTGTTTAGTGCGCTGTCTCCTGACGGGCAATCGACTGTATCTTCTGTTGCTCAAACCGGATCCGCGAAACGCCCGTGGCTTGTCCCCACACTGGCAATCGCGGCGATCGTTCTGATATTCATTGTATCCCGATTGATGTTGCCTTCGACGAATGACTCGTCGGCAGCAGACGAGAATCCGGTCGAGATCTCAAAAATGGCAGTTCTTCCTTTTGTCAATATCCGTGCGGATGCGGAATCCGATTATCTCGGCTTTGCCCTCGCCGACCAGGTGATTGGTTCACTGTCATACTTTGACGGACTGATTGTCCGACCGGCATCCTCAATCCGACAATACGAAAATGTGTCGGCGGATCTACAATCGGTTAGTCGCGAACTGGACGTGAATCTGATAATGACGGGATCCTACATTCGTGAAAATGAAGTGGTCAGGCTGACGGTTGAACTAGTGGATACAGATTCGCAGACGACCGTATGGCGTGAATCGATTGATGCCAAATACGAAAGCACTTTCAGGCTGCAGGACGAAGTGTCGGATCTCGTGGTCAATCGACTTCAAATCGATCGCAAAGGTGAGAACTATTCATCCGATGTGCCCGCCAATCCCCTTGCATACGATTTCTATTTGAAAGCGCTGGCTGAGCCCGGAACGTCGGCAGGTCGAGAATCAGCTATTGCGCTCATTCAACAGTCGCTGTCTCTGGACTCTACGTACGCTCCTGCGTACGACCATCTTGGGCTTAGACTTATATACGTTGGCAACCACTCTCTTGGAGGCGAAGAGCCTATTGTTCTTGCCGAGCAAGCCTTCCTAGATGCACTGCGGCTGAATCCGAATCTTCTGAGTGCCATCGGTAACCTTGCCAATTTATACACAGAATCAGGGCGGATTGTCGAAAGCAAGGTCCTGGCTGACCGGATGCTTGACATCAACGCGAATCATGCAGACGCTCACTTCGTGCGAGGATATGCATTCAGGTACAGCGGATTTATTGAAGAGTCAGTTCGTGAAATGCGGCTGGCCATTTCACTCGATTCGAAGAACAAGGCATTCCGTTCGGCCGGAATCACGTTCTACTACGCAGGCCTGCATGATGAAGCGATTCACGCGCTCAACCTGGACAACACCTCGGATTATTCGCTTGCCTGGAAAGGGCTTATTGCTCTGGATCGTGGTGATAGAGACACCGCCCGGGAGTTTCTAACCAGGTCGAGTTTAACCGATCCTGATGGTTTGATTGGTCTCTGGTCGAGTGCGCTGCTCGGTTACATCAATGGTGATTACGAGTTCGGCATTCAACGGCTCGATCGGATCCTTGAAACGATGCCCGTAGATTCGGAAATCTGGTATCATGAGGGCCGACGATATTGTACTCTTGGCGCGTTTGAGAAGTGCAGCAGCTCTTTGAATCACGCCGTCGAGAGTGGATATTCTAGTCCTTTTCATTATGAAAATGACAGTGCCCTGGCTGAGTTCAGAAAAACGAAGTTCTTCCAGCCACTCTATGATCAGGCCTGGAAGCGGCATGTTGATGCTGCAGCGAAGCTTGGTCTGGAGCCGAGAAAACCCGGACCATACAGGGGATAATTTCCTTCAAGCTGATTCGTGCAATCCGCTGTCATGCTTGGTCCGACTACAATTTCCCTGTAGCGCTGATAAACCATCCATGCTCTGACTCATCTACGCGCAGGAGATCATCAGAAAATCCTGACCAATTATATCCGCCGCCAACAGTCAGATATTTCTGCATCTCTCGAAATACTCCCGCCAAAAACCCATTCCTGCGCTGGTTGTCGTTACTCGACCATAAGATTCGATATTCAGCTATCGTATCCACACCCAGCCGATCCCAGAAATAGCGCGCCTGGACTATAGCCAGATTCCTGTCGCTCTTCAGCCAGACAGAACTCCCGCGTTGTGCCTGCACTGCCCCCCGACGTGTGGCGAACTTCGTACCAGCCGACCATGGGCAATTACCGCAGAGTTTGTACGTCGTCTCGGCACTCAATACGCTGGCCCTTTGCGCGGGTCTCTCCAGGCTTTGTCCGAGACTGGGCAGGTCATACAGGTATACGTACTTACTGAGCAAGTTCATCTTGTTGTGTCGAACGGGTCGGTACGAATAGCCAAGCGCTCCCTCGGTAAATCTACCCGGTGACACGCCCTGAATATTGTCCGTCGTGACAGAGTGGTTCAATTTACCAATCACGGTGGAAGATTGATTTACTCTCCATTCTGCACGATCAATCAAAACAAACTGGCGCTGTGGCGTAGGATACGCGTCCCTTCGATATTCGACGCGAGAGTGCCCCGATATTGAAGGTGATTCGATCGAAGCCCATACCGAAAGAGCATCGCGGTCGTTGACGGCTGTCGTCGACTCCGGCAGGTCACTAAGCTGTACGGACATTCCTAATCCAATCTCAGTTGTCGGGGCATAGTCAATACCGTACGCATGCGATAAACTTACAGCCCCGTCGGTTGCAGTAAATTGCCCCTCGCTAAAGAGGTTTACCCTGCTTCCGACAGCTGCCCTTTGTCCGAGCGAGACGATTCCCCTACGCTGTTCAAATCGGTCTTCGCGCAGAGAATAGTTTGTGTATATCAGCCGATCTGAACTGACTTGCCACGCACTCCCGATCTGTGCACGTGGTTCGTCGCCGGCGCTGAACGCTCCCGCAACGCTGAACCGCGTGAAGTAAAGATTGATTTCTCCGAGGACACCAAATCCTCTGTCTCCATCGCCAACCTGTGTGCCGAGGGAAAGGCGATCACTTATAGATGACCGTATACCAATTGATGCCCGATCATTTTCTCTGTAGGCTGCGGACTCATCAAATGAAGTCTGCGCAATTGCGTATATGTTGTGTCGAGGATGTACATCAACGCCAAAGCGAGCAGCGGCAAGGTATGCATCAGCTATGGCCGGAACTCCACCTGTTTTTCCCGGCCCGACTGTCAATTGCTCGCGGCTCTGGTATTGCACTTCACTTGCTACATCAAACCGACCGAATTCATAGTCTACCTGCACCGCAAGGCGTTCCCTTCGGTTGACGTTCTCTGTTTCAACAGAAGATGCCACAGCAGATACGGCAAACGATCCATTGTCGTCCCATCTGAAATTAGCACCCCTGGCGTTGACATCATTTTGTGCATTGAGTCTGGCTGTTGAGTATCCCGACTCTAGATTTCGCCACCACACTCCAC
>JABDKO010000229.1 GCA_013002165.1 Rhodothermales bacterium
TCCCTGATCCCTGATCCCTGATCCCTGATCCCTGATCCCTCATCCCTCATAATTACCTCCCCCTATTGACATTACACATATATCATACATATAATAGATCCCCCTCGGAAAAATGGGTTTCGGCCCCACCTTTGAGCATGGTACATGATCGGATGCCTTTACATACCACACTATCCCACATGGGTATTCGAGCATCGAAAACCACGAGATCGACCTGTTGTGGTCGTTTCCGGAGGACGCGTCATTACGGCTGGCAAGGCGGCGCGTCGTGCCGGAGTTGAACCGGGAATATCAGCAGAGCGCGTACATGCGCTCTGCCCCGGTGCAACAATCACGCTGCGTGATCCTGATCTGGAAATCGCTGTCTGGGAGGAGAACCTCCATCATCTGAATAGCATCACGCCGTTTATTGAGAATGCCCCGGCGCCCTATGTCTACTTCCGATCGCGCGATATTGCCGACATTCGAAAACTGGCAGCGAGCCTGAAGGCACAGGTTGCTTTCGCAAGCAACCGTTCTATCGCCCTGCTCGCATCGATGCGTGCAGCACCCGGCAATGTTCTTGCTGTTCGTCCTCAGCACCAGATCAATTTCCTGAAGCACTTTGCCGTCGAGAAACTTGAAGAGCTTGGATTTGACGTCGACATGATCGAGCAACTCATGCTCCTCGGGTTTAATTCGCTGGGAGATGCGCACCGTCTTTCTCTCAAACATCTCAAGGCACAATTCGGGGATCAGGGAGCGAAGCTGTTTGAGCTCATCCATCCCGAAGACGAACCGGCTGTGTCGATCTACCAGCCCCCGCGTGTACTCCGCGAAACCCATGACTTCGACTGGCCATGTAATGAGCCGCACGAGCTGCTCAACATTCTTGATCATCTGATTGATCGTCTTGCAGCAGCAATGAACGCAGAGAAATGCAGGCGCTTGCAGATAGCCATGCGTGTTTATCGCAGCGAGAAGCCGCTATTCTCGAGCCGCGTTCTGGTTGAGCCTGTTAGTGGGAGAAAGCCGCTGCGCAATGCGGCACATACGCTCATCCATAAGGTTCTTTTCAGGGGTATCGAAATTGAAACGCTTGCTATCGAGGCGGGCGCATTGAGAACAGCAACGCCTACGCAGACAACACTATTCAGGCAGCGTCCATCATTGCTTAAGGCTGTAAGGGCTGTGCACAAGAAATTTCCCGGCGCAATAAAGCAGGCTATCGTAGAGCCCGGGGTTCTCTTTTCTGAAGATGAGGTTCGATTTGAGCCTTTTCCCGAAGATGGTAAACAAGATGATTTCAGAACGAGGTTGTCGGTATGAAGCGAGTGGATCGTCCGGTTGAGGCTATCATCAAAAAGGGATGGCCATCCCGTATTGAGCGCGAAAGCAAAGTTTATACAACACGCCAGGTGATTGATTTCTGGATTGTGCAAACGCGCTGGTGGGCGAAAGAGGAGAAGCGTATTTATTTCCGCCTGTGGACAGATGGCGGGACGATAGAGGTATATCGTTCGGGGAATAATCTGTGGGTACTCTCAAAGTTGTTTGATTAACTCCGAACCAGGTTTGCATGTTTGCACATTTACATACGCGGAGCTGGTTTTCGTTTCTTGCGGGAGGGTCATCTCCTGAAGCCCTGGCACAGGCCGCGTCGAAGCAAGGTATATCATCTGCTGCCATAACTGATGTCGGCGGGGTTTATGGAGCAGTACGATTCCAGCAGGCATGCCGTGATCACGGCATCAAGTCGATTTTGGGTGCTGAAGTAAATGTTGATGGCTACACGCTGGTGCTTCTGGCAACATCCCTTGACGGGTATGCAAATTTATGCCAGCTCCTGACGAGCGCCCACCTTCGGCGCAGGCTAGACCATATCGCTACGTTCGATGAGCTGTGTGAGCATGCGGGTGATCTCCACTGTATGACCGGAGCACGGGGAAGTTATCTCTGGCATCTTGTAGATAAGGATCGGATGGAAGCAGCACAGGTGTGGGTACAGCAGTTGCATGCTGTTTTCGGGAGGCGACTGTCTATAGAACTCAGTCATCATCTCTATCCCGGAGACACACGTCGACTCCACAAGCTGACCCGTCTTTCAAACATCACATATGTACCGGTTGTCGCGACCGGTGATGTGCGTTATGCCGTACCAGAAGATTACGCACGGTACGATCTGGTGACATGTGTACGGTTGGGGATTACCATTTTCGATGCACACGAAGAGCGGCCCGCGAACGCAGAGGCATTTCTCAGATCCGAGCCGGACCTGTACAAGCTTATACCTTTTCGTCACGCATTCGAGAGGGCAAACCAGATTGCGGAGGAGTGCAATGTTGATTTACTCCCCGGATACATTACGCCACCGGCTGCATCGATTCCCGCTTCGATGACAGCGCAATCATATCTGACTGACTTGTGCGATGAGGCTTTCGAGCGCCGCTATGCTGGAAAGAAGAGCAGGGACAAGGCGCGGGCCCAGCTGACGAAGGAACTGGATGTTATTCGAAGGCTTGATCTGGAGGAGTTTTTTCTGGTTGTTCGAGAGATAACCGAGGAATCGAGGCGGCGAGGTATCCGCTGTGCCGGTCGGGGGTCCGCAGCCAACTCGATTGTTGCGTATTTGCTTGGAATCACGGGTGTGGATCCGCTCGAACACAACCTCCTCTTCGAGCGATTTCTACACGCGGGCCGAAGGGGAACGCCGGACATAGATGTTGATTTCGATTCCGACCGGCGTGATGAGATCATTGCATGGATGGATGAGCGATTCGGGATTGAGCAAACTGCAATGACGGCAACGATAACCACGTATCGTACCCGGTCGGCACTTCGAGATACAGCGAAGGCACTCGGCTGGCCGATGGAACAGGTCAACCGGATGTCAAAAGCGGTATCGCCACATGCCGGGAAAGGGCTGGATGTGTATCGGGTAAAGCTGGAGCAGATTGTAGGGCCGTCACCGTTGCTTGGGGTTCTGTTGGAGCGAGCGGATGCGCTGTACGGATCGCCAAGACATCTCGGGCTGCACTCCGGTGGCATGGTGCTGTCACGAAAGCCATTGTACCATTTCACGCCGGTTCAGGAGTCGGCAAATGGTGTGAAGATGGTGACATTTGATAAAGATGATATCGAAGCTCTGGGTCTCGTAAAGTTCGATGTGTTAGGGCTGAGGATGCTGGCGTGTCTAAGCGAAGCGGTAGAACTCATCCATCGACATCTTCCGGACACTATCGACATTGACGAGCTTTCGCTGGATGATATCCCGACGTTCAACATGATCAGGGCCGGCAAGACTCTTGGTGTCTTCCAGATCGAGTCACAGGGTCAGTTGCATCTACTGGGTCAGCACCAACCGGAAAATTTTGGCGATCTTATAAACGAGATAGCACTATTTCGACCGGGACCGCTACAGGGAGGGATGGTTCATCCGTTTGTAAGACGGAGACGTGGCCTGGAAGAAGTGGAGTATATGCATCCTCATCTTGAACCGGTATTGAAGGACACCTATGGTGTTATCATCTATCAGGAGCAGGTTCTCGAAGTCGCACACCAGTTCGCGGGGATGAGTCTGATCGAAGCCGATGAGTTCAGGCGGCTCATGTCGAAGTTCCGTGATCCGGGACAGATGGAAAGCATGCGAACGAGGTTTGTCACGGGCGCTATGGAAAAGGGTGTTCCGGAAGATGTATCCAATGAGGTCTTCGACAAGGTGTCAAACTTTGTGGGATATGGATTCTGTCGTAGTCATGCTGCAGCATTCGCGAAAACAGTGTATCAATCGGCCTACCTGAAACGGCATTTCGCTGCGCCATTCATGGCTGCATTCATGCAGCACCGTCCTGGATTCTACAACTTGATGACATTGGAAGAGGAGGCACGACGTTTCGATGTTGATATCCTCATGCCGGATATTAATCGATCTTCTTTTCGATATGATCTTGAACCGAAAGAAGATGGAACGCTTGCGATACGAAAACCCCTGTCATCCATCCAATCTGTAACCATTGATACTGCAAAGATGATTGTATGGGAGAGACTTCGTGGACCATTCGAGAGTGTAGAAGATCTTTATCGCCGTATCCCGGTCGGTATCGAGGCGTTTCGAAACATTGCGCGTTCGGGAGCGATGGACGAAATTGCTGGTGGTAGCCGGAAGGCACTATGGGAAGTTGGATTGATGGCCCGGCGGCATGGTCAACCCGGTGCAAATCCAAAGCCCGAATTGTTTGAAGAAGTTCTTATCCGAGAAGAGGATATTCCGGATCTCGACGAGTTGACGACAACACAGCGGTACAGCTGGGATTATGAGACGCATGGCGCAGCCCGCACACACCCGATGACACTAATGCGTCGATCCTTGAACGAGCTTGAGATACGTCCTATTGAGACGTGCTATCAGCTTGGTAAATTTACTGCAGTTGGGTCCGGCAAGGCGCCCACGATTGTGACGACAGCAGGGCTAACGGCTTTACGACAGCGCCCTATTACAGCCAAAGGTGTCATGTTCGTTACGTTGGAAGATGAGACCGGGATGATCCAGACTATAGTTCTGCCGAATATCCTTGAGCACCTCGATCATGTACTGAGTCAGTCGGCATTGATTGTCAGGGGAAAACTTCAGGTGATGGGAAACTGGCGCGGGTTGGTGGTAACACAGGCGTGGCCGCTGAATGGAATCTTTGGCGGATATGCAGGACACCCGAGCATGGGAGGTGGACGAGATACGTTTGTTACGCGGCCAACGGATGCGGTGAGTCACGGGACGATACCTGGCGGAACGGATTTGCCGGAGATTACCGTACCGGGCGGGAAGTCAGCACCGATATTAATTGAGCGGAACGAAAAGTCTTCTTCTCCCGACAATAAAATTGCCGGGAAATCACCACAAAAATCGGCGGGGGCCTCCAATCCTCCTCCCCGGTTTTAAATTAATCACAAATGTGCGAACTACGCCAATGAGAAACATCTAGAACATCCCTAGGAAAAGATCTAGAAAAACATCTAGCGTACACGACAAAAGGCTCCTTCATGAGAATCCTTTCCATAATACTTCTCTCCGGTATCATCATAACCGGTTGTACACCCTCAAACGACCCGCCAGAAAGCACATCGCCGTTCCGCTCCCTGAGGACCGTGGTTTACGTCGTGCCAGACCTTGACGCCGCAAAACAATGGTATCAGGATGCTTTTGCAATAAAACCCTATTTTGATCAACCATTTTATGTCGGGTTCGATGTGAACGGGTATGAACTGGGGCTCGATCCAGATACCTCGATAATCAAACCCGGCCAGGGAGGGTCGGTAGTGTATTGGAAAGTCAATGATATTCAATCAGTCTATAATCATATGCTCGCTATCGGAGCAGAATCATTGTCTCCAATCGAAAACGTCGGTGTACTTGCAGCTACTGTCGTGGACCCATTCGGAAATTTGATAGGACTCATCGAAGAACCGGCCACGCAACCTTAAAACTACTAGAGATATGGATATCAGCGTCGACATGTATGAAAAACTCGGAGCGTTCTATCTGGGTGGGATGTATGACCTGAACGAAAATGACCTGACGGGTGAATTGTATCTGTACGATTCGAAGGACCTGACAACTCATGCCATGTGTGTCGGGATGACCGGCAGCGGTAAGACCGGCCTGTGCGTTTCCCTGCTCGAAGAAGCAGCGATTGATGGAATACCTGCGATCGTCATCGATCCCAAAGGAGATATCTCCAACTTGCTCCTGACTTTTCCCGGACTCTCGGCCGCTGAGTTTAGACCATGGATAAACGAAGGCGAAGCAAAACGGAAAGAAATGTCTCCCGATCAGTTCGCCGAAGCGCAGGCAGCTCTATGGAAAAAAGGTCTCGCCAGCTGGGGGGAAGATGGAGAACGGATTCAACGCCTGAAAGACTCTACCGATGTTACAATCTATACCCCCGGAAGCGAAGCGGGCGTACCGGTCTCTATCATTGACTCGTTCGCACCCCCGTCCGATGCGGTTCTCAACGATGGGGATTTGTTTCGTGATCGTATCAACACGACAACAACAAGTATCCTGAGTCTTCTCGGAATTGACGCTGACCCTCTACGAAGTCAGGAGCATATCCTGATAGCGAACCTGTTTGATCGCGCATGGAGAAACGGTGAGACTCTCGACCTGGGTCAGCTTATTCAGCAAATCCAGGCTCCTCCTATCGAGAAAGTAGGTGTCCTTGACATGGACTCGTTCTATCCAGCCGACGACCGGTTCGAGCTCTCGATGCGCCTGAACAACCTGCTCGCATCACCCGGCTTTAGTACGTGGTTGGAAGGGGCGCCCCTCGACATAGACAAGATTCTGTATTCCGATAATGGCACACCTCGCGTGGGGATTTTCTCAATCGCCCACCTGTCCGAAACGGAGCGGATGTTCTTCGTAGCGCTGCTGCTGAACCAGGTCATGGGGTGGATGAGAGCACAGTCTGGAACAACGACACTTCGGGCTCTTCTCTATATAGACGAGTTGTTCGGATACATGCCGCCCGTAGCAAACCCACCGTCCAAGCAGCCGCTGTTGACCATGCTCAAACAGGCACGTGCGTTCGGACTCGGGTTGGTTCTCGCCACACAGAACCCGGTTGATCTCGATTACAAAGGGCTATCCAATATTGGCACATGGTTTATCGGTCGGCTGCAAACAGAGCGAGACAAAATGAGAGTGCTCGAAGGCCTGGAAGGCGCAGCCGCCGGAGCCGGCGACTTCGACAAGGGTGCAATGGAAGAAACACTGGCCGGCCTCGGCAAGCGAGTCTTTCTGGCACATAATGTCCATGAGCCTGAGCCCGTCACGTTTCACACACGCTGGGCTATGTCTTACCTGCGCGGACCAATCACACGATCGCAAATAAAAGCGCTCATGAAGGAGCGGCGTCAGCAGTTGACCACAAGTGCCACACAGCCAGAGAGTTCATCGCGATCGGCGAAAGCCATGACCTCGGTAAAGCAGATCATTCCCGCGGGAATCGATCAGTACTACGTGCCATCCAACAATCAGGATGATCTCATCTATCGACCGATGATCCTTGGTGCCGCGTCTGTCCACATGGTCAATACGCGCAAGAAACTGAGCCACGAAGAGCAAGTTACTCTGGCCGCAGAGATTGATGACGGTCCGGTACCCGTAACATGGAAGGACGCAACAAGCATCAGCATTGATGCCACAGCTCTTGAAAATGAAGGGCGAAAAGATGCCACCTTTGAAGAGGTACCGCCACCGGCTCTTTCCGACAAGAACTACAAGGGTTGGCAAAAAGATTTCCAAGATGAGTTGTATCACTCATCGCGATATGATCTTTATCAGTTCCCCGGATTGGACATGATCTCCGACCCCGGAGAATCTGAACGGGATTTTCGAATTCGCAGCAGAGATGCAGCACACGAGGAACGAGATAAGCAGGTCGAAGCTCTTCGAGAGAAGTATGCTCGCAAACTCAAAACCGCAGATGAACGCATTCGGAAGGCCGAACAAAAAGTCGACCGGGAACAGGAGCAGGCAGAAGCATCAAAGATGCAAACGATGGTCAATATTGGTTCGACCGTTTTGTCTGCATTCCTCGGTCGCAAAGCAGTGAGTCGATCCAGCGTCGGAAAGGCAACGACTACAATGCGTGGCCTCTCGCGAGGCGCAAAAGAGAAACAGGATGTCGAGCGGGCACTTGACGACCTCGAGGCACGAAGAGATGATTTTGAGGAGCTGAATCGTCAGATAGAAGAGGAGATTCAAAGTCTGAAAGATCGGCTCGACCCGGACTTTGTTGATCTCGAAACTGTCGAACTAAAACCGCGACGCACAGACATCGACGTGCATGTCGTAGGACTAGCGTGGGTACCGTTCACCAGAGACGGAGCCCGGCTGACCCCCGCATGGTGAAAAGGGATAAGGATGGGACTCAGAGGATAACAGGGTATCTCTCTGCGCCCATCTCCTATCTCCCTATCTCCCTATCTCCTATCTCCTATCTCCTATCTCCTATGTCCTTATCTCCTTCTGTGCCTCCGCCTTTCACCCGAGCAAATCAACCG
>JABDKO010000267.1 GCA_013002165.1 Rhodothermales bacterium
GCAGGAGCCCGCCCCTGGTGAGAACCCGCTGGACGTTCTGGAAGGCTTCGTCGGGAAAACCTGGAAAGGCGAGGTTTCCCCTCCCGGATCTGAAGAAACACTCTATGATGTATCCAGATGGGAGTGGACGTTGAACCGCCAGGCCATACGCATCCGTCATTCCGTAGGTGATGGATTGTATTCCGGCGAAACCCTGATGACGTGGGATCAACGGGCCGGTACTGTTGCCTACCTGTATGCCACAACGGGCGGCTTCTTTACTCGTGGTACGTTGAGGGCAGACGATACCTTCTTTGAGGCGACCGAAATTGTAGTTGGTTCTGCTGACGGTATCCTGGGCGTTAGATCAACCGGAGAACTTCTTCCTGACGGTACCCTCAGGATTATATCGTCATCACGAAAACGGACCGGATGGATGGACGCCGATACGACAATCTATGTAGAGGATCCCGACGCACAGATTATTATCACCGGTGACGAGTAAGCGCTGCCGGCCCGGGTTTCCGGTGGGACGCTCCTATTTCGACAAGATCTTCTCACACGTACCCAACCCGTCGGCTGATTGCCGTATGGATATATGTTGAATTTCTATCAACGCCTCCAAAAATTGGGCAGTGATCCGACAGCTATTTCCTTGAAAAGCTGAAGTTTATATATATTAGATCTCCAATGCGTTGACCACGCAGTAGTTTGGGAATGGGCAGGCTAACCTCTAGGCCGTTGAGCGTAGCCACCGAAATCGTTGTGCCCCTCCCCGGGAATATTTATGAACTCCTCTAACCAGGGACGAATATCTCTGGCCAATTTTCTGTTTGTCCTGGTCGAAGTCTTCGCAATTCTTTCAGTTGTGTGGTTCTATGGCCTGGAGCAGATGTCCGGACTGTTTCATCTCGTGCCGCTTATTGCTGTAGGATTTGCTATCCACAGCTTTCTACCCATTCGATTCCGTCCCGGATTCTTTCTGATACTGTCGTGCGTGGGAATAATCGCGGTCGTGCCACCACCAAATGGTATCGCGATTATTGCGATTGGCGTGGTGCTAATTCTCGTCGCCCATTTACCTGTAGCGATGTGGATTCGTGTTGGGATCATCGTAGCGACGGGTGTCGCGCTGTCATTGATTCGCACCGGACTCGTTGAGCCGGGTTGGACATCGCTAGGCTCCCTGGTCATTCCTGTTGTCGGGTCGTTCTTCATGTTCAGAATGATCATCTACCTGCATGACATGCGACATGAAAAGGATCCACCCCCGTGGCCGCAGCGCGTCTCATACTTTTTCATGTTGCCGAATGTGTGCTTCCTTTTGTTTCCAGTCGTCGATTATCAGACGTACAAAAGGAAGTATTATGATGAGGAGGCCTTCGACATATATTCCAAAGGTGCCTGGTGGATGTTTCGGGGTGTCACGCACCTCTTACTGTACCGGATCATCTATATTAATTTTGTACCGTCGTCAGCCGAGGTTGAGGGCATCTGGGGCGTCGCACATGCCTTCGTTGCGACCTATCTGTTGTACTTGAGAATCTCGGGTCAATTCCACCTCATAGCCGGAATAATGTGTCTGTTCGGGCACAACTTCCTTGAGACTAACCACCTCTATTACCTGGCGTCGAGTGCGTCTGACTACTGGAGACGAATCAACATCTACTGGAAGGACTTCATGACGAAGATCTTCTACAATCACGCTTTCGTCCGATTCAAAAAGGCAGGAGTGCAGACGGCTGTCATGCTATCCATGGTCTACGTATTTGTGATTACGTGGGCGCTGCACTCGTATCAGTGGCTGTGGTTGAAGGGCACGTTCCCGGTGGCACCGAAAGACCTTGTATTCTGGGGCTCGTTTATGGTCCTTGCAATGTCAGGCGTGTACTTTGAGATGAAGCGGCCACGACGACGGGCCGAGGCTTCGGTCACGTACTACTCGTGTGTCGGGCACGCCGTGAAGGTGATGGGAACGTTTGCCACAATCTCTTTCCTGTGGTCGCTATGGTCCAGTGCCAACCTCGCAGCATTTGGTGCCCTCCTGGCGAAGACTGCACAGTCGTCACCTGTTGAGTACCTTTTGTTTGCTGCTCTCGTGGTCGGCCTGATACTTGCCGGAGCCCTTGTGCGCTTCGTCCGCTTGACCTACGCCGACTCACAAATTTTCAATCTGCAGCGAAAGGGTCAGCGATTGTGGTGGTACCCGGTGACCGCAAGCTTTGTGTTACTGGCCATCAGTGTATCCGGTATCGAATCCGTCCTGCCGGACACACCTCGAAAGATTGTTGCGGCTGCTCGATCGGATCGGCTCAACAGGGTCGACGAAGAGATTCTGGAGGCAGGTTACTACGAAACCTTGCTCGAACCTACGGACTTTCTGAAATCTCTCTGGGTAAACAATACCCAGCGTCCACCGGGCTGGAATACGCACCTGCTTGACGAAGGCGTTGCAATCGTCGCCAAGGATGTCTTGATGCATCGACTTACACCATCCGCTTCGATCAACTGGCGAGATGCCAGATTCTCTACCAACTCGTGGGGAATGCGAGATCAGGAGTATGAGAAAACCAAGCCCGACGGCGTCGTACGGGTCGCACTTCTCGGTTCATCCAAAGAAATGGGCTGGGGCGTCGGTGATAACTCTACGTTCGAGGGAATTGTCGAACGTGAATTGAATTCAGAAAACCCTGAAGATCGTCTCGAACTTCTCAACTTTAGCGTTCACGGATATACTGAAATACAATATACCCGTGTGATAGAGCTTGGTCTGCTCAACGAGTTTGATGTTGATGCTCTGATTCTCTGTACAAATGCACTGTGGGCTGACAAGGTTGGCGAGTCGCTCCATCGGCTTCGGCGCGACGGTATCCCGACTGGATACCCGAAGCTTGAAACAATAACTACGGAAGCAGGGCTCGGAAAGACGGATCGATATCTCGCGCGGCAGGTAGACTTCGATGAGGAGGCCGGGCAAGTTCTGAACTGGGCATTCTCCCGGATCAAACAGGTTGCAGATTCTGCCGGTGTTCCGGTCTACGTTGCCTTCATTCCGAGCATTAATCGCGATCCGGATTGGCTGGTCACAATGCGCGAAGCAGCCAACTCGTATGGATTCGGTTTCATCAACATTAATGATGCCTACAATGATGAAGATGAAAACGATCTCCGGGTTGCACCATGGGATTCACACCCGAATGAACGCGCCCATGCGCTCATTGCAAGGGCGTTCAAACCGCAAATGAAAATCATCGTCGAAGGCCTCCGGTCGGACTCGGTTGCAACCAATTAATGTCTCCTCGCTCCCGAGTCGATCGGCTCGATCGTAAATTCGTAGCGAAATCGTCTTACGAAAAGCTATTTGTTGCCGTTCATCCGTAAACTTGCCGTGTTAACCGATATTCAAAATTTTAATAGGAACACCCATTATGGCTGAGGTAAGCACGTCAAAGATTGCAGACATCCTCGGTGAGAAGGCAGCCTATCTGCTCGATCACAAGTCGACTACCATCGCGAAGGAAAACCTGCACCTTCCCGGACCGGATTTCGTCGATCGAGTTTTCTTGAGTACGGACCGATCTCCAATAGTCCTACGGTCACTGCAAACGCTCTTCAACGGCGGTCGACTGGGCGGAACGGGCTACCTGTCGATACTTCCGGTGGATCAGGGAATTGAACACTCCGGTGGAGCGTCTTTCGCCAAGAACCC
>JABDKO010000233.1 GCA_013002165.1 Rhodothermales bacterium
GCCAAGTGCCTAGTGCCTAGTGCCCAATGCCCAATGCCTAGTGCCTAGTGCCTAGTGCCTAACCTCCCTTATCCCAATCTTAACCCGTATTCCGTTGCTTACGTTTGGCCGATTCGGTAGCTTTAATGTCCGGTAGAAATGCGCCTTTTCGTACATGCTGCAGACCTTTTTTCCTCTCTTCCTACAGCTCCTGATGGCAGGTGGGCTTGCGCTCACGCTGCTGCTTGGTGCCAAGTATCTTGGACCAAAGAGGCCCAACCTGATCAAGCGTCAGGTTTACGAGAGCGGAATGGATCCTGTGGGATCTGCTCATCAGCGGTATAGCGTCAAGTTTTATCTCGTGGCGATGATTTTCATCGTTTTCGATGTTGAGGTCGTATTCCTCTATCCGTGGGCAGTAACATTCAAGGATTTCATTGCCGCCGGATCCGGGCTTGGCGTCCTGGCAGTGATACTGCCGTTCATCGCCATCCTTGCTATCGGGCTTCTATATGACATCAAGAAGGGCGGACTGGATTTTGACTCCTAAAAACTAAAGGAGATGTGAAGTATGGGAATTGAACAGGCACTGGGAGAGGGATTCATGACGACGCGCGTCGATGCCGTCGTTAACTGGGCAAGATCTAATTCGCTTATGCCGATGCCAATGGGTCTCGCCTGTTGTGCAATCGAAATGATGGCATTCGCAGCACCCAAATATGACGTTGCACGGTTTGGCGCCGAAGCAATGCGTTTTTCACCCCGGCAGGCCGACCTGATGATCGTAGCCGGATGGTGCTCATTCAAAATGGCCCATGCCATCCGTAGAATCTGGGACCAGATGGCGGATCCAAAGTGGTGTATCGCCATGGGCGCCTGCGCCTCGACTGGCGGCATGCATCGTTGCTATGGTGTCGTACAGGGATGTGATAATTTTCTACCCGTCGATGTGTACATACCGGGCTGTCCTCCACGGCCTGAAGCTGTTATTCACGCGTTGATGGATATCCAGGAGAAAATTCGGAACGACTACTCTGTCGCACAGGATTATCAGTCGGGTAAAGAGACCAGACTAATCGAATCTGCATTGTAGCAATTTGGACAATCGCCTGAAGCAAACGCTATGAAACCAAAGGAGACGCAGGAAGGCCAGACACTGCAATTCCATTTTACTCCAGCCGACGAAGCCCAGCCCGAGGAAAAGGTAAATCCTCATGCGCGGGAGGCGACTTTCTGTGCAGATGATATTTCAGCACTGAAGAGTCAGTTTGGCGACGATATATTGGACGTGCGCCTGTATGCCAATGAGCACACAGTTCGGGTCACGAAATCTCGAATTATCGAGGTGTTGACATTCCTGAAAGAGGAAAGAGGATTCGACTACTTGTCCGACCTCGGTGGTGCTGACAGGTTTGTTGAAGACGAGCGATTCGAAGTACACTACAATCTGGTTTCAACAGCAGAGCGAAAGCGGTTGCGAGTAAAGGTGTACGTCGATGAGGATGATCTTACGGTACCATCTGCCGTCTCTGTGTTTCCAGCCGCGAACTGGAACGAACGAGAAGTTTATGACATGTATGGTATGACATTCGATGGCCACGAGGATCTGCGGAGGATGTTCTTGCCTGAAGACTTCGAGTACTATCCGCAGCGCAAAGAATTTCCTCTTCTTGGAATTCCGGGGTCGTTGCCGTTGCCTCCTCAAACACCTGAAGGTCCTCTGAATATGGATCCGTATGCAGCTGCCCATGGTAACAAGCCTGTGAAGAGCTTCAACGAGGAAGAGTCAGCGTTTGAATCGGTCGACGAAGATTAGGAGTGAGGAAATGAGCGACATTATTCAAAAGATCGACCCGGAAGCAGAATTCAGATTCTGGCCGAAGCATAACGAGGCTATCTACAAGCGATTGGAGTCCAAACACTCGTGGATGGAGGATCGCCGACATGAAAAGCTTGGCACTGATCCCCTCGAGCACCAGATGACGCTTAACATCGGTCCTCAGCATCCGGCAACACACGGTGTGCTGCGGTGTGCGGTTAAGCTGGATGGCGAGATAATTGAAAAGTGCGTCCTCGACATTGGATATCTCCACCGGGGAATTGAAAAGCTGGCAGAGAGCAAGACGTATCAGGAGTTCATGCCCTACACGGATCGCATGGACTATCTCGCTCCATATTCTACCAACGTTGCCTGGTGTCTGGCAGTAGAGAAGCTTGCAGCAATCGAAGTTCCTGAACGTGCTCTCTGGATTCGCATGATCATGTGCGAGCTTGCCAGAATCTCTGCTCACTTGCTGTGGATGGGAGTAGGCCTAATGGACGCCGGTGCCGTTTCCGTTTTCCTCTGGGCATTCCAGAGTCGGGAGGATATCTACCAGATATTTGATCACGTTGCAGGTGCACGATTTACCGTGTCGCACAGCAGGATTGGCGGAACTGCCTCCGATGTGAACGACGAAGCGATGACACTCATCAAAGACTTCGTAGAGAAGTTTCCGGACGTGGTAACAGGATGGCAAAAGCTTCTTAATCGAAACAGGATTTGGATTGACCGCAATGTCGGTGTCGGCGCAATGACTGCTGACGAGGTCAAGTCATTTGGAATGACCGGTCCCAATCTCCGGGGCTCAGGTGTCGAACATGATATCAGAAGATTCGAACCGTACCTCAAGTATGATCAGGTAGACTTCAATATTCCGATTCGTACGGAAGGAGATGCGCTGGCTCGCTACTTGATCCGGATGGAAGAAATGAAGGAGAGTGTCAAGATCATCCAGCAGTGTATCGAAAAAATGAAACCGGGTTTGATTCGTGTTGATAACGCGAAGCAGGCCTATCCGTCAAAAGATGAAGTCTACTATTCGATGGAAGGCATGATTCACGACT
>JABDKO010000299.1 GCA_013002165.1 Rhodothermales bacterium
CGATTGGCCCGGCCAGTTTCTGCAGAACTGAAATTGCGGCAGCGCGCTCTTCAGTACTGGGTCCGTTAAGATGTGGGATCACTGTTGTGACGTCAACAAGATCCGGTCTTTTCTCAACGATGCTGCCGATGATAGTCAGCGCGGCCTCGCGTACCCGATGATGAGAATCTGCAAGCGCGTCGACAAGTATTGAAAGCAACTGTTTCTGCGACCGTAGATGAGCAAACAAATACACCGCGGCTCGCCGATTTTCGATATCCTGATCTGTTGCCAGGACAGTTTCGAGACCTTCGCGATTCGCGTTCACGTGCAAAAGAAAGTAGTCCCCGAAAGGCCCCAGGTCAGGATGTTTGTAACCCCAGACGCAATGGAATGCCCTGCACGTAGTTGTTGGCATTCCTGTCGCATCACGAATGTCGCGACCGATGATATCATACGCGCGCCATTTTTCAATCAGTCCTGCTGGATCTTCCGGTGAGCCGATTGGCCGCGGTGCGAACGACAGGCGCTCCTCCGAGTCAATTGGGTCAACCAGATCGAGTGTGACGTGTATTCCGTATTCAGGCTGCCAGCTTTCTACAACGGCAAGGTCGACGAAGGCGTAAATACCAGATTGACCTGCTTCGCGCACCAGATCCTGTCGCAATACCTCATACTCACTCCAGTTTCGGAGTCGGCGCTGTTCGGCTAATTGTGCAAACTGGTCACCCCAGTTTCCCCGGATATCTTCCGCAATGACTTGCTCGCTACCAAATACATCCAACGATCGGAGCACACTCTGGCCGGATGCGTCAACCGCACCGACAGCATATAAGCAGCATGCAAGAATGAGTACCCGCATCGATCCCTGTCGATGTTAACGATTTGCTACAGCATTCTGCAGCGGCCTGGCGATCTAGTAGAGGAATCTTCTGATGATTCCGATTATCCGTTCCTTCTCGGCCATAGCGATTTGTTCGTCCCGGATAACCCGGTCACCAATCTGGACAACCATGCCCTCTTCCAACTGGTGCAAGCGCAGCTGATCCCAGAATGGCTCGAACACGGCCTCATTGGATTCAAGACGAGTGCCATTGCTTGTCAGCATGTTTCTAACCGCCGGGTGTGACGAATCAACCAGCATGATCGGAATGTCTGATTCCTCGTACTCTTGAGGACGATAGATAAAATACATCTCTGTAATTTCCTGGCTGAACGTCCGCGGGTCGGCCTCATACAAGAACGTCAGGAATACCTGATTCGCGCTTGTAATATCAAAACCCTCGTCGAGCAATATGTCCTCGAGATCGATTGCCGAGTATCGGGTCGTGTCCTCATAGGAACGTCGAACCGGAATGTCGTTGCGATGAATTACAGCGATCAGCGAATCGACGAGCGCTTGTCCTAACTCGCCGCTAACTATCGGCGTAACAATCTGAACAGTTTGCTTCCATCGACTCTGTGCCGATGCATCCTGCCCGGTAATTCCGGCAAGTATCAGAATCGCGCAAACTGCGATTGTTGCTTTTTGTATTTGACGTCCCAACATGGTATTTCTCTAGGAGATTACAAATCCGAATGTTCTGCTGCTTTCGCTAAGCGGTACGCTTATCGCAGCTCCCTGATAATTGATGCGTTGTACACCATCGAGCTCGACCATGACACGGTCACCCGGTTGCGCTTCGCGCAAGACTCGAGTCAGTACCAGCTTTTCACCATCAAGGTCGTAGGTTCCAATTTTCTTACTTGCAGTTAATCCCTTGCGAAGATAAATCGTCGCTTTCCGGACGCGGTATCGTGCATCCTGCGGATAGCGTCGTTTAAACTCCTGGTCAGGATTTACATTGAACTCAAGAACGGCACGTCGCTTTGGCAGGTTGTCTCCGCTTTTGATTTCGCGCCCTGCATTGGTGACCGAGATCTCCGGACGTGGCGGATCAATGACGGCGAAGCTCTTCGATCCGAGGAAGACATTGCCATTTTCCGCGTCGACCAGATACACATTAACCTTGACCTCATTGCCAGAGGGACTCAGCATCGTCGAGCGACCTTTCACCTTGCTGTTACCGACCACCAGTTCGAGTTCACGATCTTCCAGTCCCGGTACATCAATACGAACCGGATTTCTGGATTGCCGATACAGCGCCAGCATAGCTTCACTGGATGCGACAATTTCCGGTCGTTTGACACGGAATGCACCTTCTACCGGAAGCTCTGAAACGTTACCGCCAACTTGTTCGAATTTGAATGTCCCGCTGTAAGGCACGACCTTTTCCGATTCTTTCTGATTCAGAAGACTACCTGTTTGCATTTGAAACAAGGTGTCACCGACGGACGCAAGAGAACCGTCTCCCTGGAGTTCCTGTCCCTGTCCTCCGGCTACTGCCAGAAATGCACGGGCGTTAAATGGTTGTCCGAGCACGACTACCTGATCGCCAACGACGACAGGCTCGAGGCCAGACACAGCATAGGTCGATTCATCAAGATCGAACGTGCTGAATGCGTAAAGAAGGATCGGGAAATAGAGAGCCAGCATCACGTAGTAGCGTAGCTCTTTTACACCGCCCATGGAACTTCCTGCCATGATATACTACCTCTCGATCTACTGGTTTTCGGCGCGAGCCATGTGATGAAGACGTTCCGTTGCTCGAGAGGTGACGCCACCTTCGTTGAACTGACGGAATCGATCCGACATGATCTCCAGATTCTGGCGCATGGACTCTGCCGTTGAGCCGGCAACAGCCATCTCTTTTGCAAGGCCTGACATCCCCTGCCCCAATCTGACCGCGTCTCCAGCGAGATCACCGGTAGCTACTGTATCGAGTTCGTTACGCATGTTCTGGATGGATGCTCGTGAGTGGTTCAACTCGGCACCGAGAGCGTGCATGTCGGCAGTAAACTGCTGAAACTCTGCAGCGAGGCCTCCAATCATTCCATCCAGCTGAGAGTCCAGCTTAGCCTCAACGGCACGCACGAAGGTAGACACAACGGCTTCCTGAACTTTCGGTGTAATATCGCCAGATGAAATTCCGCTCGCCGATTCGGCAGTTTTGACGGTCGTTCCCAGAAGCTCAAGGATACCCATCGTGATGAAAGCTGCTGCTTCTCCGATGAAACCGATCTGCATGAACAACACATAGTTGTCATACTTCATGATCTTAAAGAAGACACCGAGGATAGCCATCGCGCCAAAGATGCTTATAAAGAAGGCGAGAATAGCTTTAATTTTGTTGTACGAACGTTCAGACATAACGCGACTAATGCTCCTTAAGAGTTATCTGAATGAAAAACGGCTTATTGATCCTGCTCTTCAGTGCTTTCTGAGGAAGATTCCTCAGCGGCTGCTTCTGAAGCATTCGACTCAACGACTTCACCATTGGCGCGTCGCATCTCCATCTCGTCATCTTCGGAAATATCCAGAGCGCAGCGGCATCCGACGTATGGTGAAGGCTGGTCCTTCTCCTGCGCATCTCGAACCCCGACGCCAATGTAGAACTCGTCTGAAGCCCAAGAGCCTCCACGAACTACGTGACGAGTCTCTGCTTCGTCGATGTGGTACGGGTTGAAATCACTGAGGATGAGGTACGTGGCACTGTATGCATCCTCAACCCACTCGGCTACGTTGCCGCTCATGTTGTAGAGGCCCCATTCATTCGGATAGTATGCATTAACAGGCGACGTAAACGCATAGCCGTCAGCTGCATAGCCGGCCCGACCATTGTTATAGTTGGCCATGTACTCACCATCCAGGTTTCGAGCCTCGTATCCGTCCCACGGATAGATGCCTCCTTCTCGGCCTGAACGTGAAGCATATTCCCATTCGGCTTCCGTCGGCAGTCGTTTGTTCTGTGCATCGCAGTATGCCTTGGCCTGATCGAACGTCAAGCCGACAACAGGATGATTCTGATATCGAGGCCCGCGGAAGTACGAATTCCAGCTGAACCTGAATCCTGCATCATCCCAGATAGTCGTGTCAGGCAGCATGCTTTCTCTTTCACCGGCCGGCAGGTTGCCTAACCATTCGCGATATTCGGCATTCGATACCTCAAACCTGTCGATCAGCACCGAGCTGACCGTAATTCGCTTGAAGCCGGCCGTCTGAAGTGATAGAGGATCTTCGTCTGCGAGTCCCATGATGAACATTCCATCCGGAATCAGAGTCATTTCTTCTCCGATTAGAGCACCATTCTCTGCAACACCGGTGCTGACTCTTGAACTGACTCTGGGCTTAGGATCTTCGCGCTTCGCAGCCTCTGCTTGCTTCCTTTCTTTGCGAGAATTTTTGTCGCTGTTTTCAGCAACTGCGGATGACTCCAGAGGGTTGCGAACTCGGTCGCGTTCCGGTCGGAAGTCTTTTTTCCCGACACGATACGTAATACCCATTGATGGCGAGTATCCGGTGATTGTCTGTGCGTAGCCCGCATTGTCCTTCGCCAGGGAAGACACTCGTGCAACTCCGGCCTGAACGCCCCATTTCTGGTCGATGCGAAACTCGCCGCCCACTCCAATCGGTACCGCTGAACGGTAGTCCTCAGTAGCGAAGAGGTAAGCGAAGCCGGTATACAGATAGGGCGAAAACTTCTTGTCGCTCCCTAGCGGACGAAACTGAAGCCCGATCTCGGCAGATGGTTCGGTCAGCAGTGTGATTGCTCCCTGAACCTGAAATCTGTTTGTCATCCAGGTGCGTGCACCAACCTGGAGTGCGGTGTAATTCGCACGCGACACGGCGAGATCGCCAACATCGTTAAAGACGCTGCCACCATTTAGAAAAATTGATTGACCTTGTGTGCTGATAGCTCCGGTCATCATCATGGCAATGAGGAGCGCTGCAACTCGAATGTTTCGCATCACAATAATTGAGATAGAATGGGAAGAAAAAATGGTCTACTGAAATCTGTAGCTCAGTGCTACTATTCCAAAAATGTCTTTGCTGGATCCGCCTTCACGACCGTCAAATCCATCGGTCATGGAAATTCGAAAACCGGCGCGAATTCTGTCACTCAAGATCACTCCCACCGGAATTGTCATCCCGAAAGTAGATCCTTCTGTGGCCCAACCTGCGACAACGGCAATTGTAGTCAGGTCGGTGTAACTGTGGGTAGCGATGGTTGGGCCGATGCCCGCATACACTTTGACGACATTGTCTGGTCCGATACCAACGGCAGCATCGAGGTCAAAACTTATCAGATTGTGTGTCCCATCGACAAGACCGTTCTGTCCGGATATCCGATTAAACTGTGTCTCAAGTTTGACCTGGAAACGGCTACCGATATTTCGGTCCACTCCCGCATGCAGATGTAGATTGCCACCACCGAAGTAACCGATCTTGGCACCGGTCGGCTGGCCGTCCAGATCACCACCGTAAAGGCTCAGACCACCTCCGATGGAGTAGCCGCTAATTAGGCTTGACTGTGCGTGAGAAGCCCCGGCCGCAAACACGAACGGGACAATCATGGCCAACGAAATGCGAACCAATCGCTTGCAGAATGTCATAGGAATCTGGGAATGTTGTAGCCGGCAGGCGCGGATGCCAATCCAACTGGTGGTGGTAGTGGTGGAATACCCTAGGCTAAATGCCGGGTCTTCAACATGATAGATCGGTTATTCGATGATCAACTTAACCGGCGCTGCGGCGCTGACAGCGGATTCATCAGGTTTCCAATTTGTCTATTGAAGGGACGGAAAAAACGCCTGAAATGCACCGAAATCAATGCCTACGGCATATCATCAACCAATCCTCAACGTATTCGGAGATTTGGTCATAAATCACGCCACTATTGCCTCGATAATGCCTCGACGAGGTCCTCAACAAGACTTCCAAAAGAGGCGGTGCTCAGATTTGTCACTGCCGCTACGATAATTTCTTGCTGTGGATAGATTCTGAATCGCGTTGTTCCACCCACAGATCCTCCGTTATGGCCGACCCAGAATCGACCATTGTTATCCGTACCACTTGACCAACCTATAGCGTAATTCGTTGAACTTCCATCGATAAGATTCTGGGGAGTCCACAATATTTCGATCGTCGCCTCATCCAGAATTCCATCAAGATGTGCCTGACCAAATCGAATCAAATCCTCAGTGGTAGACAAGAATCCTCCGCCAGCCCATTTGTAACTGTTGTCCACATACGGCGCTGGTACGATTTGCCCGAGCGCATTCCGCTCATAAAACCGCGTCCTGTACTCGACTATCTCACCTGTGTGGTCCGCCACCGTGCGAATCATCCCGGCTGGGACAAAAACACTGTCCTGCATATACGTCAGAAAGTCGATACCCGAGGCACCCTCAACGACAGCGCTTACGAGATTCCAGCCGTAGCTCGAATAGGAATACCGTGTGCCAGGCTCAAAGACCAGAGTGTCATTTTCGAAAATGGTCAATCCTTCGAGTACAGATTCGTATCTCCTCTGGCTCAGAAACTCGTCACCAGAATAGTGTCTCACACCGGCAACGTGACCTGCGACCATTCGGGTAGTAATCGGCCACTTCTTTTCAGGAAATGATGGGACGTACCTTTGCACCGGTGCGTCCAGATCGAGTTTGCCCGCTTGAACTAACTTTCCGACAGCCAGCGCCGTCATGGTTTTGCTGACACTACCGATACGAAATCGACTCTCTCCGGGAAGTACGCGAACATGCTGTTCCAGGTCAGCATATCCATAACCCCTTGAGAATATCAACGTACCGCCTTCGGCAACGCTAACTGAAAGACCGGGCATCTCTGACTCCGAAAAAAACCTGTGAGTCACTGCATCCAATGCCCCGGCATCCGACTGGGCCAGTACCGGGTTTGAAAGCAGACAGACTGCGGCACACAAGGCCGCCGTAAACAATCTGAAAGGGCGTGTTAAACTGATGGTCAGGTACATCGAACTAGTCTGGTTTTCCGTGGATCTCAATTCAATGAATACATGGTACGAAAATTCACGCCGGCCGCTGATCGGTAATTCTGCGATATCCATGCCGACATGCAGGCAGTGCAATCAGTAGTCAACATCCCTCAGGATGTGCAGATAGTCCAGCAACTGAAAGCGCGGTTACAAATACACATCGTCCACCGGTACTATCTGGCGTGCAGAGGTCCCGTAGGAAGCCGGTCCGGAGACGCGTACCGGGTTGGAAAATCGGGTTTCTCTGATGCCAGCTTCAAAAACAAATCGAGCGGGACGACTTCAAACTCCGGCCCGAGTTGATCGAGAATACCAATGACATGCTCAATCGTACTCCATTGCCTGACATGCAGGAGCAGGAAGTAGGGGCGTTCAGTATTCATCCGTGCCAGTTCTTCCAGGTCAGCTACTGCCTCTTCAACCGGCCGACGCTCACCAAGGTAGTAGTCGTAGGAGATCAGCGGTTTTCCATCGCGAAGGTCATACGTATTCGCGGGCCCGTATCCATTTATGAATCCAAGCGCTTCGGGCATTCCCTCGTAGTAGTCGTCTACGACTTCTTCGGTGAGATCAAGATTACCGAGCGTGCGGGTGCCCTCTGAATAGTCCATGATCTCGAAAACCTTCAGGTCTAGAGTATCCATCAACTTGCGTGCTTCGTCGATTAGCAACGGGCGCTTGTCATCAGGTATTGCCTTTGGATACATATATCCCGGCCCCGACAGCACGCCGATGAAGTAGTCATTGGGCGTCGCCTGTTCGTAAAAGAACTGAAGCAACGCCGGACTCATCCAAGCCCAGTTCATCGTCACCTCCCAGGCGTAGGGCATCTTGCCACGGCCCGGCTTGAGCCATGCCCCGAGACCCAGACCATCTGTTTGCACGGCAGAAACGTATACCTTCGCCGCGGGGACATACGTACGCTCGTCAACAACATTATGATTGTTGGTAAATGTATATCCCGGTGTCGTCGGGATCTGGATATTGAAACTGGTATTCGGAAGTGAATTCAATCCCTCCATGCGAAGACCATGCTGGGATACTAACGTTACGTGTTGACCTTCCGTATCCTTTTTGTACGAGTGCCATCCAAGAACAATTCCGCCGTCGTTCATTTCGTCAAGGATCTCATCGGCCAGATTGACTTCGAGCGTGTCGCGAGCGTTTGCGGACAGGTCAGTGAAAAAAGCTTTCTGATAAATGCCAAAGTCGGCTACACCAGGTTCCATCCGGCGACCGTGCACTCCCCCCATCCATACAATAAAGTCCTTGCTCACAAGGTCACCATAACGATCCCAGGCATCTTTGTATATCTGGAAGTCCGTCATTCCCCGATACCTGCCCCGGAGATCGTCAACCATCTTCAGTCCGTGACTCTCCACAAGTGGAATCAAGTCTTCGTTGACAACTACTGCGTTTTCAAGACCGGCAACGGTAAACGCTATTATCAACGATGTCCGAACACTATCATCCCAGACAACATACCCGTCTGCCGCTCCGGAGTAGAGCGATAAGGCATCATCGGCGGATGACAGTTCTGTAAATGCGATGTTGTGAGTATCCTGATAATACCCATACACTGCCTCGGTAAAAGTAAATGTCCACGCGGGCGGGTAGATAAAATAAAGATTGGGTGAACCCTGATTCGCAACTCCCTGAAGACTGATTAGCAACGACTGTGTCGGGAGATCTCCATCCATTGACCAGTTGGAACTCAACCGCATCATGCTCGCTTCTCTACCTGCTGGTTCGCTTGTTTGTGCGAACATGGCACCTTCATACAGGAAGGAAAAAAGTACAATCAACGTCAAACATTTGATTTTCATTGTGACACCTCCCGGCGAAATACATAATGTGTCGGCGTTGGCCGTGTCGATCTGAGCTCGATCAAATCAATTCGATCATTGTCAACGGAGAGTCTGTACTCCGTATATATTCGAAGCTGCTTCTCACCTTGCTGGACGCTTACGGTCAGAAACGATTCCGTCCCGATAGTTCTGCCACGATCAAGAGTAAATGCTCGAATGGTTTTTGAGCGATCGCCTGTGATGTACGCACCCAGGTGACGATTATCAGGCCACTGTTCCAGAACTGCTGATGCCGGAGGACCATTTACCTGTACGACCGATGAGTCGACCGTCGTACCACCTTCTCGCGAGCCGCGCCATTTTCGTTGTATCGTGAGGAGATTTTCGGAAATGGACAGTTCCAGTGACAGCCCACGCCATGGGTCGATGGCTGTGCTTCGCTGGGCGTCAAGCAACCAATTGCCCGCAAAGTGTGGTGATATCACTGGTGATGCACTGGTTTCTGAAACCACATCGATTGGCGGGACCAATGCCTTTTCCGAACTACGGCAACCGGTGTTTAAGGCCGCGATAAGAACCAGAAAGGTGAGCCGGTAAAATCTGTGTTCCATATAAGGAATATCATTTCAAGAGTGAACACCCTAATGTACGTATGCTGATTCGCATATTCATTGGGCAATCCGCAGACCGGTGGCAATAATAAATGCGTACCCTCGCGCGGAACGGTTTTCTGCCAGCTGATGTTGAGGCCCGGGCACCGCTTGCAGGCGCTTCGTAAGTGTCTCGATTGAGACTCGGATTAACTCATAGTCTCGTTTTGGCCCGACAGGAACTGCTTTGACGCGCTTTTAGGGGTCGATTTGCGTTTGGCCCGCTGATTGCAATGAATCAAAACATATTGGGCACTTCGACCCTAAACACATTTCAGCAAGGGCACATAATCACTATTTGAGTCATGAGCTTCGATAACATTCAGCTAACCACGAAGACTACGCTTCAGCTTGTAAAAGCGGAGCTTGAGAAATCGTATCCAGATACTGAATTTGATATTCAGCTGGATATCCCGAGGACTCCCTTCAATCCGTCTTATGGTCTTGTTAGCCTTGTTATCAAATGGGATTCAGGACCGATACGAGCCACCGTCGAAAAGATGTTGAGCAAGTATCAAAGTCTGGATTGGAATCCTGCGACGGGACTGCTCGAAGAGATTGCCCACATGGAGATTAATCCGAGCGGACAGTTAATATCTGTCAACTACGGGGTTGACTACGTGCTTTGCGACGGTCCCCTGTAAAAGCACCCAGAATTGTAGATCCAAAAGTGTAGCCACTTTGGTTCAGGATAGACGTCCTCATGCAGCGTCGGCAGCCGCATCGCGCGCTGCCGGCGTTTCTTTTTGTTCCTGTTCCTGGGGAGAGTCTCGCTGTACCGGCAAGCGGTCCCCTCGGAGTTCCGCGCTATGCGCCCGAAGTGATCTGATGTCAGGTAGACTGATCGTAAAACAAGATCCCTCACCTTGCGTACTGGCGACCTTTACATCGCCACCCATCAGTTCACCCATGCGCTTAGCAATAGCGAGGCCCAGACCGGTGCCTTCGTAATTGCGACCCTCGCCGACTGACTCTTGCTGGAATGGCTCGAACAACTTCTCAATGAATTCCTCAGCGATACCAACACCCGTGTCTTTGACTCGAATGAATACACTATCGGAATGCACGCCGGCATCAATTGTGATGACCCCCGAATTCGTAAACTTGATCGCGTTCCCGATTATCTGGTTGAGCATGGAATCCATAGCCGTCCGGTCCACAACTATCTCTGCGGATTGTCCCTCATTGTCGATGATCTCCAGAGACAAACCTTTAGCTTCTGCTGCATGCTTAAAACGAGAATGAGCATCCTGGACTATTTGTCGCAGCGACACGAGACTAAAATGCAGTTCAAAACTGTTGGTCGCTAGCTGGGAGTAGTCGAGTATTGTAGTTACAGTTTCGAGTAATCGCTTGCTGTTACTTTCGATGTACTCCATAAACGGCCTGTCGTCTTCGGAGACGCGGTCCTTCAGGATTTCTGCAAATCCCAAAACGTTTGTGATAGGAGTTCTGACCTCGTGACTCATATTCCTGAGAATGATCGTCTTCACTTGATCTGATGCTTCCGATCTGTCTCTGGCCGCGATAAGTTCGTCTTCGTATCGCTTTCGCTCGGCAACAATTAGCGAGACCTGTTTTTGCACCTTTTCTTCGAGATCATTGTTCAGGGCTTTCAGTTCACGTTCCTGCGCGCGAAGCTGTATCAGATTCCTGGTCCGGGCGAGCAATTCCCGGGGATTGAAAGGCTTGCCAATGTAGTCGTCTGCACCTCGTTCGAGACCATCGAGTCGATTCTCTTCGGACGCTATGGCGGTAAACATGATCACGGGAATCGAGGCGAGACGCGGATCTTGCTTGATCTCGGTAAAGACCTCGTTACCATCCTTCCTTGGCATCATGATATCGAGGATGATGAGATCTGGAGTCAGGGTAACCAACTTCTCGGTTGCCACGACACCATCCTCGGCTATCTCTACTCGATATTCGCCTTCGAAGATCTTTTTTACGTAGTCCTGCACCCATTCGTTGTCTTCTACGACGAGTACAAGCGGCTTGTCATCGACCGGTCTGTGCTCCAGTGACGCTTCGCCGGAGGTGGTAATCTTTGTTGCTTCGTTCGACACTTTATGGGGTCACGTCAAAACATGGATAAAACTGTCTTTCGTCCAAGTATCGGTACAACACGAGGGTTTATAAGAGACCAAACGTTATTTGGCTTCGGAGACAACAGATGTCTTTTCCTGATCAGATTCGATATAACTGGCGAGCTTGAACGAAAAACGGGTCCCGAACTCGTCCGATCCGTCTGCCCATACACTGCCTTCATGCAACTCCACTATCTGTTTTACGATCGACAACCCCAGACCAGTGGACGATTCGTCACCCGTCGGCTGTGCCGAGAGCTTCTGGAATTTTCCGAATAGTTTCTTGTGATCATCTTCCGTCAGTCCCGGTCCTTCATCCCTAACCGTAAACTGTACTTGCCCGTCGACACGGTCGATCTCAACCCAGATCCGTTTTCCAAGCGGGGAATACTTGACAGCATTCGAAACAAGATTGTCCATCGCCTCCTGAAGACGATCGGCATCTGCATAGACCATAAACCGTTCTTCTTCAGGGCACTCGAATATTACTTCCTGCTCTTTCATCTTCGCCTGGTTACGATTACGATAAACCACAATACTGGCCAGAGCGCCGATATCAACCGGGCGTTTGTTGAGTTGCAGTCCACCCGATTCTAGTCCTGCCGAGTCCAGCAACTGTGTCACAAGATGAAGCATCTCGTTTGACGAAGAGTAGATGAGGTCAAGCAGCTCGTTCAAGTGTGAGTCGTTGTCAATTTCCTCTTTGATAATGCGCGAGAATTCTCGAATGGCAGTAAGAGGATTCTTCATATCATGCGAAGCAATATTCAGCAGTTGCGTCTTCACGTCACTTGCTTCGATCAGTGCTTCATTTGCATCAACCAGATTCGTATTCAGCGATCGCAGTTCGCGCGCCTGGGCTCGAATATTTAGCAGACTTGCGATGCGCAGCCGCAACTCTTTCGCATTGAATGGTTTGGCAAGAAAATCATCAGAGCCTGCTTCCAGACCCTCAATCTTCGAGTCCATGGATGCCTTCGACGTGAGCAGGATAACCGGTATGTTTTTGTAAACGATATCTGCCTTCAGTGCTTTACACAATTCAATACCGTCCATATTCGGCATCATTACATCACTAACAATAAGATCCGGAACCGTGGTTTCTATCTTACGCAGAGCATCGACACCATCGCGGGCAGTAGTAATTTCGTAGATACCCTTGAGGCATGAAGTTACATAGTCGCGGATGTCATCGCTATCGTCGACAATCATCACAGTCGGTGCATCATCCGGGGCTGTGCCGTTTGCAGTCGACACCGCATCAGCAAAATCATCATCGCGGTCAAACACGGCCATCTCGACCATTGGCCCGTGACTGGTCTCAACACCCAGATCATAATCTACGACGACCTCCTCATTCTCCTGAGCCTTCAGTTCAAGAATGTCCCTTGGAAGGGTGATTGTAAATTCGGTGCCGTCTCCGATTGCGCTTGTCACATTAATAGTCCCCGCGTGGAGATCGACCAACTCTTTCACAAGAGATAAACCGATACCAGTACCTTCCTGTACGCGCGAAACCGTCCCATCTACCTGATGGAATCGATCAAAAATATGCTTTATCTGATCTGCAGGAATTCCCGCCCCGGTATCGCTCACCCTGATGCGTAATACATCGTGTTCTGCACCGCGAATTACAGCCTGCCGGTCTTCAACGGTAACCCGTATCTCACCATTCTCGGGCGTGAATTTGACCGCGTTCGAGAGCAGGTTGAAAAGCACTTTTTCGATACTCTCTCGATCGAAGAACAGCGAGGGATTCTCGGACTTGTTCTCCAGATTGAGCTTGATTCCTTCTTTTTCGGCAAACGGTGTGAACGAGAATACAACTCCTTCTACCAGATTCATGATGTTGCCGTTCTCGAGCCGGATCTTCATGTTTCCCGATTCCAGCTTTGACAAATCGAGCAGCTGGTTGATCAGACGGAGAAGGCGTCTTGAGTTGCGGAGCATCACTTCCATCTGCTTCGCCATCGTATTTGACACCTCACCGTAGACGCCCGACAGTGCATTCTCCAGAGGGCCAATGGTTAATGTGAGAGGTGTTCGGAATTCGTGCGACAAGTTGCTGAAGAACCTGGACCGAATTCGATCCATCTCCAGAAGGCGATCCGCTTGAGCCTCAATGACTTTGCGGGATTCATTTGCAATGTGTGTTTGCTCTTCCGCTTCCCTTCGGGCTGCCTGGGCATCTGTGAGTGCCGTTTCAGTTTTCTCTTTCTCCTCGCGGAGGTCTTTTGTGCGTTCAGCGACAGTTTTCTCTAACTGACGCTGCCTGATTTTAAGATTCTGGACACGGGCCATGTAAACCAGGAAGCTTACCAGCAGAAAGACCAGAGCGGACACCGCCATAAACCATCTGGTCTGATAGAAAAACGGCATCAAGCGAAATGAGACAACCGCGTCCGATGCACTCGCAATTCCATCGCCGTTAATGGCTCTGACGCGGAACACGTATTCACCCGGCTTAAGATTGGTATATGTCGCCTCCCGATGCCCTCCTGCATTAATCCAGTTTGCGTCCACGCCGCTTAATTGATACTGATATTTCACTCTGGAAGGGGCGATAAACGTGGTCGCGGCGTACCCGAATTCAAATCGAGATGCTCCGGGGCCGATATCGTTTCCCTCGGTAGGTGAGACAGGATTACCGTCAACCAGCACTTCCTCGATAATGACTATCGGTTTGACGCGATTGACCGGTATCCTTGCTGGGTCGACAGATACCACTCCGTTGGTCGACGGGAACCACAGTTTCCCATCACTCGATTTCCATCCCGCCGGCTGAAAACCTCCGTTGAATTCACTGCTTGGAAGGCCGTCTGATGCGTCATATGGACGTGTTCGGACAGATGCCAGCTTGCCATCGGCAAAGTCGTTTAATTGAGACTTGCTGACACTGAAGATGCCTCTATTGCTGCTCATCCACAGATTGCCCTGGAAATCCTCTAGTATCTCAAGTACCGTGTCGTTGTACAGGCCGTCTGTTGTCGTTATGGCCGTCAGCTTACCTTCCTTGTAGCGGTGCAAGCCACCACTTCCCGTTCCAATCCACAGGACTCCATCAGTATCTTCGTGAAGAGCGGTAATGGCGTTTGACGTCAGCCCATCGACCTCATCCAGATGGAGCAAAACCTTATCGCCGTTCATCAAGAAAAGGCCTGATTTGTACGAACCTATCCAGATGTTACCTTCGCGATTCTCCTGGAATACAATCGGGAAGATTTCGGGGTAGTCTTCGCCGGGTGTAGTGGTGCGGAACACGCCGTCTTCGTAAATCGAAATACCGGAGGCATCTCCACCGATCCACATTCTGTTTTTACTGTCTGTGTACAATGAATACACGCCGCCTTCGACAAGATCGGGCGCATTCATAAACGACTTGAAACGCCCATCCCTGAGCCTGATGAGCCCCGCATCGCGTGTCCCAAACCACATAGAACCATCAGCCGTCGATGAAATGGCGTAAACATGCGTTCCCGCGAGTCCATCATCTCGATCAAATGTCGTCACGGTACCATCAGAGAGACGCGACACACCACCACCATCACTACCCATCCAGAGATTCTTTTCGGCATCCTCGTAGATGGAGAAGGCTATCCTTGCTGCAAAACCCTCCTTCTGGGTCAACGATGAAAACTTTCCATTCCTGAGCTGACTCAGGCCACCGCCATCCGTACCAATCCAGAGCGTTCCTTCCCGATCCTGAAAGAGGTCGTTTATTTCGTTATGTCCCAGTCCAGTCCGATCGTCGAGTCGATCGAAAGACTCGCCATCGAATCTGCACAGTCCACCGAGACTTGTACCAATCCAGAGGTTGCCCGCTCGGTCTTCAAGAATCGCTGCGATTTCCTTGTCAGGCAGACCGTCCTTGGTGGAGAAGACCTTTATTTCCAGATCGATCATCCTTGCCAGACCGGCATCAGTTCCTATCCACAACGCGCCGCTTTTGTCGATATGCAGTGCCGAGATTACGTCTGATGGAAGTCCATCATCGGTTGTCAGTGTATCCTGAACTTCGCCGTTGATTCTTACGAGGCCGGATTCGGTGCCTACCCATACATCGGAAGAGTCACCCGGCAGGATAACATTGATGTCATTCGAAGGCAGACCGTCCTCTTCTGAGATTGTCGTAAATCGACCATTCGAGTACACGCTGATTCCTGCAGAAGTAGTACCAATCCAGATCTCACCGTTTGGTAGCTGGGTGATGGTACTTGTCCTGTTGTCCGCGAGCCCGTGCTGTTCCCCGAGAACTGCTGCAGACGGACCGGAATAGCGAACAATTCCTGCCTCGTACGTGGCGAGCCAGAGAATGCCGTCTTTATCGACCAGGACGTCGACGATCGAATTCTTGGGGATTATCGAGTTCGATCGATCATAGACCGTGAACTCTATCCCGTCGAATCGAACCAATCCCTCCTGCGTCCCGAACCAGATATATCCATCGTTAGACTGACCAATAGCCGTTACGGAAAGTTGAGGCAGCCCATCCTCAAGCACCCAGGTTCTCAGAGGATACTGGGTAACTGCCCGGTCAGGATCGAGAGAAGGTATCGACTGCCCATGCACTGTTTGCGTGCCAGCGATTAGCAGGCACACAACAGTTAGAAACCGTTTGAAAAACAGCTGCCGCATGAGTGGAGTCAATGACGTGCACGTTACAGATTAGTCTAGCGGTTCCAACCATAGCCGCGAGGCAGTACTCTCCCACTAGAGTCAATACCCCAAAGGAATGTTGGTCTAAACCGTTTTCTGTTATCGGCCTACGCAAAATCGTCTTAAGGTGAGGTGAGCGTACATAACGCGGATTACGAGGATCGGACCAGCCGGTGACGTCGAGTTACGCAACCCTTATCAGTCGTGTCTAAATACTATATCGACACTTTCTCATTTCGATACAATCAGATGCGGCTGACTCTTACCGGCGTTCTCCTCCTTTTCTTCTCGTACCCCGCATTCGCACAAGCAATCGACACGGTCCTCACCTGGCGCGACTACTCCAGGCTCGCATCGACACGAGTCCGCGTCTACAACGTCGTTGATGATAAACGAAAAACGCTTGTTGTTGTTATCGATGAACAGTCGCAGAACGGAGGTGCTCCTGCGATAAACGACGCCAGATTCGTGATTCAAAAGATCGGGAAAGATTTGAGCATCGATCCCTCGTCTGCCTACTGGGTTTTCCGATGGACCATTGGCAGTTTTAGCGACGATTGTACATCTACAAAAGAGCTTCTCGTGATGGCGACTATGGGACGGTCCAAAACCAATACGTTGACGGGTCCGTCGTGGAAAATAGTGGATTCTACCCGGCTTCTGACCATGACGGACCGAAAGTGGGATTCATGGTGATAGTCGCGCCACACTCCACCGATCCGAGTCGTCCAACGTATACTGGATCCGATCATGCAAGCGGTTCTCTTGTCCCTGCCAGAATTCGAAGACCCGGGGCATCACACGAAACCCTCCCCAGTGCGGCGGGCATGGAACAACTCGTCCGTCAAACTTCGCCTCATATGACCGATACGCCTCAGATAGGTCAGAGCGCGAGGCAACAATGTGACTCTGTTTTGACGCCCAGGCACCGATCTGTGAACCTCGTGGACGGGTAGCGAAATACTCTTCCGATTCACTCCTGCCCGTCTTGTTCACCGGCCCTTCGATCCTGACCTGACGTGCCAGACGCGGCCACCAGAAAAGTAATGCAGCATGACCTGACTCCAACAATTCGGTGGATTTTCGGCTTTCGTAATTCGAGAAGAAAGTAAACCCTGAAGCGTCGTAGCTTTTCAGCAGCACAATCCGCGTCGACGGAATGCCATCAGCAGATACAGAGGCAACACTCATCGCATTAGCCTCCTGCTCTTCCTTTTCCTCAGCTGTTCGATACCAATCCTCAAACTGAATTATCGGATCAGCTGCGATATCCTCTTCGAAAAGGATCGCACCGCTGTATTCTTTGCGTTGTGCATCTTCTGGCCGTCGGGTTGCCATTGTTATTTGCCGGTCGTAGTCTTCTTTCCATTCAAACATCGCAATTTACTTAGCGTAGCTGACCCGTGCCCGATTTCAGTAACTGGCAAATCCATGTTGATTCCCTCCTGGCGCATGCAGGTTGCGGAGCAGATACCGAAACGGGTGATCTTGTGAATCCGATTCACATTTCAACGACGTTCGAGCGAGATTCAGATGGTTCGTACGGCAAGGACTATATGTACTCCCGGCTCGGGAATCCTACACGACACGAACTGGAGCAGATTCTGACCAACCTCGAGGGAGGAGATTCCTGTTTCACATTTGCCTCAGGAATGGCAGCCGCCTGTGCGATCCTGCAATCTGTCGAAGCGGGGTCAACAGTACTACTGCCACACGATGTGTTTCACGGCATTCCAAAAGCAATTCTGAATACACCCGGATTGTCAGTCGACACTCGGTTCGTAGACTATCGTGATCATCGTGACCTTGACGATGCCATCGCACGCAAGCCTCGGCTGGTCTGGGTTGAAACGCCCTCCAATCCGATGCTGCGCGTCACGGACGTCCGTATGGTAGCTGAAAAAGCTCATAGCGTTGGTGCGCGGGTAGTCGTTGACGGTACGTGGACGACGCCATTGATTCAACGGCCACTTGAACTTGGAGCTGATGTAGTCTTTCACTCGATCACAAAGTATCTCAGTGGACACGCCGATGTTCTTGGCGGCGCTGTCATTTGCCGGGCAGGTAGTGAACTTGGGCAGCGATTGGAGCAAATCCAGCAGCTCGGCGGTAGTGTACTCGATCCCTTTAGTTGCTGGCTGACTATGCGAAGCCTTCGAACTTTGCCTGTAAGGTTGAAGAGGCACTGCGATAATGCAGACGCGATAGCCGGTGTACTTGTCAAACATCCCCGAGTGTCAGTGGTCCATTTTCCCGGTCTGCCTGATCATTCAGGTAATTCATTTATCGGGTCACAAATGAGCCGCGGCGGAGCAATGATTTCGTTTCAGGTCGGAGAATTGGAATCTGATCCAGCACCTGCCATGAAGGTGGCAGCGGCAACCCGCTTGATCAGACGTGCCACCAGCCTTGGTTCGACTGAGAGCCTTATCGAGCACCGCGCGTCAATGGAAGGCTCAGTTACGATGACACCCCAAAACCTTCTTCGTTTGTCAGTAGGGTTGGAGGATCCAGAGGATTTGATTGCCGATCTACTTCAAGCACTGAGCTGATTTTGGTGATTGTGTTATATTCGCCTCGCAGCACAGGATTTACATCTCGATCATTATGACCAAATGAAACTTCCTTTTTTCCTTGCAAAACGATTTGTTGCCGCTGAAGACCTGAGTGGTGCCATTCCCGTTGTCGACGCATTGCACCAGAACGGCCTGACGACGACAATGAACCTCCTCGGCGAATATGTCAAGGAACGGGATCTGGCACTCCTTGCCAGAGACAAGTACCTGGAAATAGTCGAAGTTCTTTCAGGTGAGACCACACCATCGAACCGAAATATTTCGGTAAAACTTTCAATGATCGGTCAGAAGATCGAAGAGGACTTCTGTGTTAAGAAACTTCGTTCGATTCTGGACGCCGCTGTGGCCAACAAGGTGTTTATTCGGCTCGATATGGAAGGCACCGACACGACAGACTCAACTCTCGCCATCTTCGAGAGGGTGCATGCAGATTATCTGGACAACGTCGGGATTGTTTTGCAGGCGTATCTAAAACGGACGGATCAAGACATCAACCGAATGTGCGAGATCAATGCCAGAGTCCGAATCTGTAAGGGTGCGTACAAAGAGCCTCCCTCGCTGGCGTATCAGAACATGTCGGAGATACGCGAAAAAATGATTGAGCAGGCGAAAAAGCTTATCGTCGAGGGAAATTATCCAGGTATCGCTACTCACGACGATCAGATCATCCAGGCGACTAGAGATTTCGTCGCTGAAAACAACATTTCGAATGATCGTTTTGAGTTCCAGATGATCTACGGTATTCGACCAGAGACGCAATTAAGTCTTGCCCGGGAAGGATACAACATGCGTGTGTACGTGCCGTTCGGCAGGAAGTGGGTTCCCTATTTCTACCGCAGACTCCGCGAACGCAAGGAAAACGTTTGGTTCGTACTCAAGAACCTTTTCAGGCGGTAATCTCTGCCGATTCCTGTTCCGCCAGCCAACGCTCAGCATCAATTGCGGCCATGCTGCCGGTCCCGGCGGCTGTTATCGCCTGTCGGTATACATGATCCTGCGCATCACCGGAAGCGAAGACAGCCTCGATCGACGTTCTTGTGCTCTTACCGTCTGTGATGATGTAGCCGGTTTCGTCCATTTCCAGCTGGCCCTGAAAGATGTCTGTATTGGGCTTATGTCCGATCGCTACGAAGAGTCCTTTGACGGGCAAAGTACTTGTCGATCCGTCAACGTTGTTTTTGATAGTTATCCCTTCGACTCCCTTCTCCCCAAGTACGTCCGTAACCTCTGAGTTCCAGATGAACTCGATCTTGTCGTTGGCAAACGCCCGATCCTGCATGATTTTAGATGCGCGTAGCTCGTCTCTTCGATGAATCACATAGACTTTCGTGGCAAACCGGGTCAGGAAGAGCGCCTCCTCCATTGCGGTATCCCCACCGCCCACTACCGCCACTTCTACGTCGCGAAAAAACGCTCCATCGCATGTGGCGCACGCTGAAACTCCATAACCAAGAAGCCTCTGCTCGTTTGGCAATCCAAGGTACCTGGCGGACGCTCCGGTTGATACGATAATTGTATCTGCGGTCAGCGGAGTCCTTTCATCCACAACGAGCTTGAACGGTCGTTCGGACAGATCAATCGATGAGACGGTCCCCCACCTCAAATCGGCGCCGAAGCGTGCCGCTTGCTCGCTGAACTTTTCCATCATTGCCGGACCAAGTATTCCTTCCGGGAATCCCGGGTAGTTTTCGACATCCGTTGTCGTAATCAGCTGCCCGCCGGGTTCCGGCCCCTGGATAACGACGGGGCTGAGGTTAGCCCGGGCAGCATATAATGCTGCCGTGAGACCCGCAGGTCCGGAGCCGACTATTATTAATTGATGGTGTTCTGCTTCCGCAAACGATACAGTGTCTGAAGCCATGAAGCTTTTCGTAACGCGATTAGATTGTAGTTAGACTATTTGTCCTGAAAGGTTTTCCAGTTTCTCTGCCAGAACTGCTTTTGGAGCCGCTCCCACCAACTGGTCAACAACCTGTCCATCCTTGAAGTAGAGGAGTGTTGGAATTGAGCGCACACCATAGTTCATCGAGATCTGTGGATTGCTGTCTACATCAACCTTTGCGACTTTTGCCCGTCCTTCAAATTCCTTCGCGAGCTGCTCAATGGTCGGTGCAATCACACGACATGGACCACACCATTCGGCCCAAAAGTCTACCAGCACGGGAACGTCTGACTCGACGACTTCCTTCTGAAAATTCGCATCCGTAATAGTCACATATTTGGCGTTATCGGCCATAGCTTATCTCTCAATTGATTAATCGGCGACCCCTTCAGGGTTTGCCGTTCAGTTACAGTCGTACTGATATCACAATACGCGTTCCAAAGTTACCTTCTGGCGAAATGTCACGACATCCTATCAGAAAGCGTACTGTTATATCGGTGGCTTAGTGTATCTATCGGCAGATCTATTACAGTCTTATCGTTGTAACTAATCTGCACCGATTTACCCTCTACAGTCCCTAAACGGACTACCTGGACTCCTTTAGTATGCTCACCGGACAATTCAGGCTCCCTCGATGATGTAAAGATTATACGAGATTGAGATTCGCCGAAGAGTACGGCGTCGAGCCGATTTTCGCTGTTTATCGAAACTCTACACCCTAGAGAGCCTGCAAAAATGGCGCATTCAGCCAGACAGACTGCCAAACCGCCATCCGAAATGTCATGTGCTGAAGAAACGTAACCTGCGCTGATCAACGACAGCATAGCCTGGTGAACAGCATGCTCTTCATCCAGATCCATAAACGGAGCATCCCCCACCGTTCCGGCTTTCCAGGACAGATATTCGCTGCCGCCAAGGTCATTCCGGAAAGACCAGGCAGCCGGAGCAAGCATATATACCCCATCGCCAGCCTTCTTGAACCTGGAGGTTACCACCCCTTTCTTCAGGTCCTTTATCACGCCGAGCATTCCAATCGTAGGCGTAGGAAAGACTGCACCTGATGGATTCTCGTTGTAGAAGCTGACATTACCTCCAGTAACCGGAGTGTCAAATTTTCTGCAAGCGTCGCCCATACCGCCGACAGCTTCTTTAAATGTCCAGTAGACTTCCGGTTTGTACGGGTTGCCGAAGTTGAGGCAATTGGTAATTGCTACCGGGCGTCCTCCGGAGCAAACGACATTTCTCGCTGCTTCCGCAACGGCAATCTGACCACCCCGTCTCGGATTCAGATATACGTACCGGCCGTTGCAGTCCGTCTTTACTGCCAACCCCTTGTTGGTGCCCTTTATTCGGACCACGGCTGCGTCGCTTGAGCCGGGGCCGACCAACGTGTTCGTTCTGACCATGGTGTCGTATTGACGATAGACCCATTCTTTGGATGCAATGTTCGGGCTACTCAGGAGGTGTTCGAGTGCGTCGGCCGCCTCGTCTCCGGTGATATCCGCAAGCGTGTCGATATTAAAAGATCCTGTTTCGTCGAGGTAACCCGGACGTTTGGATTCACGATGATAAACAGGAGCTCCACCGCCAAGTACGAGGTGATGAGCCGGTACTTCGGCGACCTTGTCTTCATGCCAGAAGATGCGCACTTTCCCGCTGGTCGTCACCTTACCGATGTTGACGGCATGCAAATCCCACTTTTCGAAAATGTCTTCGATGACCTTCTCTTTACCTTTTTCAACGACGACCAGCATGCGCTCTTGACTCTCGGAAAGCATTATCTCATACGGAGTCATGCCAGTCTCTCGAACGGGCACCTTGTCTACAAAGATGTCCATTCCGGACTCGCCCTTTGCACTCATCTCACACGACGAGCAGGTGAGCCCTGCTGCCCCCATATCTTGAATACCTACAACCGCTCCACTTTTTATCGCCTCGAGCGTGGCTTCCAGCAGAAGTTTCTCCGTGAACGGGTCACCGACCTGTACGCTCGGCCGCTTTGCTTCACTTGCGTCTGATATCTCTTCGGAGGCAAACGTAGCTCCATGGATTCCGTCGCGACCTGTAGACGAACCGACAATGTAAACAGGGTTGCCCTCGCCTTCGGCGGTTGCAGAAGCAGTTTCACCAACCTTGACAAGCCCGACGCTCATCGCATTGACCAGGGGATTCCCCTCGTACGATTCATCGAAATATATTTCGCCGCCGACCGTTGGTACACCGAATGAATTTCCATAGTCGCCAATGCCACGCACTACGCCGTCGAGCAGATATCGTACGCGTGCGTTCTCGAGCGATCCGAAACGAAGCGAGTTGAGCGAACAGATGGGGCGGGCACCCATGGTAAAGATATCGCGTTGAATTCCACCGACGCCGGTTGCCGCGCCCTGATATGGCTCAATTGCCGAAGGGTGATTATGAGATTCGATTTTGAAGGCCACAGCCATTCCATCCCCGATATCAACCAGTCCGGCATTCTCCTCACCGGCTCCGACAAGCAATGCGTCCCCATCTCGTGGGAGTGTCTTGATTATGGCTATGGAATTTTTGTAGGAGCAGTGCTCACTCCACATGACAGAGTATATACCCAGTTCAACGAACGTAGGCGTTCTGCCCAACTTGTTCGTTATCTCACGGTACTCATCTTCAGTTAATCCGTGTTCGAGGGCTAGCGGAAGGGTCACTTCCGGGTCTGCGGTTAGTGTCGGCACGATCGAGATATCATCATGAGGTTTTGAGGACCCGAAAGATACGACTCGATTCATCGGCATGGTTTCAACTACATGCCGTTCCCAGCGAAACGTATGTAAATTATTCTCGGAGGAGTACGGCCAGGCTGGCATTATTCCTTTCCTCAAAGTTGACTGACCATCGAACTGCGACGATAATGCAGGGTATATCTATCGTCTCGCATTCAGAGGCGGTTTGAGACTAACGCTTTGTGCTTGAATAATGACACCATCGAGCTATTCCTTCGATTTCAATTTCGGATTGTTAATCCTGGTGCTCTCCGGGCTGGCCATAGCGTTTATTCTACTGACGTTCCCTTATCATCTTTTTCGTGAGTCACGATCGAACTGGTACAGGAGCGATGGCAATTTGAGTGCAAAAAGGTTTCGCAAAGAGACCCGGAAGTTGGCTGGCCTGACCGGTGAACTCTTGCTGTTTCCACTGGTGGGATCAGCGGTCGTGGTCGGGGTACTGATGGTGGTCCACACGTTTCTCATTCCCATACCGCTGCTGGTAGACGTCGCCGGAATGTTCTCAACAGATGCCGACGTCTGGGAAGAACGAACGGAAACCGGTGAGTTGGGGGATGTTGGCCTACTCTACGGAGAATGGAGCGACGAACAAGGCTTTTCGGAAGATCGTGCGTTCGGTGTGCGGAAGTTCCTCAAACGCAACTGGTATATGGTTGCAGGACTGGGTGTAATCTTCGGGATAATGGTACACCTGTTTTTTACAGGTTATTATGTTTCGTGTCTCGCTGAATATCAAGAAGGCTTGATTCGGCGAAGGAGGCATTACGCGGAACACGACGGATTGACCTGACATACCCTTTCCACCGGGTCCCGCGCAATATCTCCAGCTCCTTACCTGTTTAACCAGTAGGTAAACTTGACGACGAAAATGTTGTCCGCTTTCGCATCTACGAGTCGATCGAACGAACGGCCAAACCGGAGCCGTCCATTATCTTCAAAATGATCACGCGACTGCGTCCAGACAAGGAACAGTCGAGAACCCGGTCGGAATTCCCACCTGACCACGGCCGTACCGCGAAGAGACTTGAAGTTGAAGTCCGGATTGGATAATTCGATTTGCGGAGCAGGACCTGCACCGTCCGGGTCAGCAATAAGCGTTTCAGAATCGAATGTTGACTCACCTTCGCCGAAAGTCACAAAGTCGTAGCTCTTTGGGCGTTCCAGGTACTTGAAGTTTGTATACTCGCCGGAAGCGATAAGCGGTTGCGCGAACAGCTGAAGACTCAATGATGGTGAGAATGTCCAGTTGAGTCGAATGTTTGATGACACAGTTGTTTGTGATAGTTCGGCAAACACGTAGCGACGTCCGAATGTCTGTAAATCAGTCGCATCATCGAAAGCTCCGATCCATTGCGCTTTCGACGAGGACCGACCATATTCAGGCTCGATCTCCAGTGAAATGTTTGGTGCCGGTTTCCACTCCAGCTCTGTAGATACGTTCATGTCATCTCCCGACGCCGTCTGGTAGGTGAATCCGAAGAGCTCGACGACAAGCCGTTTGCGGCTGTCACTTTCGATGCCGCCAAACACCTCAACGCCAGGAAGATTCTTCATGAGAGGTCCTCCACGTGAACGACGGTTACTTATTGAGCTCGGGTTGACAGCACCGCCGACGAACAGTGAGTAGTAGTTCTTGAACGTAGTAGACGAATTCGTGAACCAACCACGCCATGTAGGATTACCGTCAAAATCCCAGGAGTTGAATAGTGCCGAGTTGACGGATATCCGCCTGTAAATTCCTTTCGGCTCGGTCCATCGGTATCCGCCGACCACGTGCGCGTTAATCACGTTGGTCTGAAACTGAAAGCCCAAATCGTTAGCATCAAACGAAGGAGATATTAGTCCAACGGCAGAGTTCAATGAAAATTTTCCACGTTGTTTGTTGAGCATAGCACGCCCGGCAAAACCGGAGAGCGACGTTGCCGTAGAATCAACGGAGATGAAGTCAAAATCAGGGCGCTGGAAGTAGTGTTGAGGGTTTTGTTGTACTGAAAGTATTCGCTCTTGCGTACCCTTGATATGTGTACCGCCAACCCAGCCAGTCACGACCCATGTTCTGTCCTGGTCAAGGAACGTCCATCCGTCAACACCTCCGGTAAATGCAGATCCGTTGATTTGACTTCGAAGGTCGTCATTGTCAAACTGTCTGGCTGTTGTGGTGCCCAGGAAACCAATAGCGCGTTTGCCCTCCCCGAATTCACGCTGACCTCGTGCGATACCGTAATAAGCGAGCGGCTCGACTTCGATGTCCATTATCTCGCCATCGATGCTATAGTCTGCCATCGCGTGATTGGTAACAGCCTGAATGGCTCCGAAATTCCAACCCTCTCCGATTTTGCCCGTAAGCTTCGCTGCTCCAAGAATGCGTGTGCCATCCGGTGCATGTGAGTAGTCACTTGACGGGGTGTGTCCCTGAGGTGCCCGACCGATTCGACGGCTGTGAAAGAAGTTTGGATTTCCCCAGTTAAATCCCCAGTTATTGTTTGACCCGCCTCTTCCGAAACTGAAGACGGATTGACCCTCGATAAAGAATGGGCGCTTCTCTGAGAAGAACGTCTCACGATCCGACAGATTGACTACTGCCGGGTCCACCTCTACCTGACCGAAGTCGGGGTTGATGGTGGCGTCGA